>NZ_JBEGDG010000008.1:0-205090 GCF_040183165.1 Lysinibacillus zambalensis | reverse complement strand
ACATTTTTTTTCACTCTTTTGATTTCAGTTGCAGCAGGATTCAGCGTAATATCTGATTCCACAACTATTTGAAGTGTTGGTTCTGCAAGTGCAACTGGAACTTTAATAGTTGGTGCCGTAACCGGTGTAGCGGCTAGTATAGTAGCCTCACTATTTAATGGTATTTGTTCAGTTGATGTTACTGGACAAGGTGGCACTTGATTTTGATTTTCACATTGACCACTCAAAAAATTCCCCTCTTTTCATTTTGTAGTATTCGAGAGCTCTCAGTATCAGAATATGTAGCAATTAAATCTATGAATGGACGCGTATACTAGTTTTTTATTCATTTAAATAAAGGGATTTTTGAGATGAGGGTTAAAAATGAACACAATGCCAGCTACTCACCGTTGTAATACCTGATTTGACAACGTTCCTTCAACATGGGATTTTACTAAAAAAACCGATTCAAAGTTTTTTGAATCGGTTCTACTTATAGGATTATCTAATAAAAACAGTCATTGAATGTAGTTTTTAAACTTTGCACGACTGCATATATACGCAATAATAATGATGTTTACTCATGCACTGATAAGTGTGTGAAAATCCTCTTTTGACATGGTTAAACGCTGTCTCATTCAAATTCATAAGATATTGCAGATAGTGCATAGAGTGGTGCCGTTTCTGCTCGTAAAATTCGGGGTCCTAAAGACATCGTTTGAGCACCTGCTTGAAGCAGGCCATCCGCTTCTTTTCGTGCAATGCCGCCTTCAGGACCAAAGATAATAAGAATAGATTTTGACTTCTTGTCAGACACGTTTTTTAGCTTCTCAGCAAACCTTGTACGTTGTTCTGCTTTTGCATCTTCTTCATCCGCTATAAAAACGGCGTCGAAATTGCCTATTTGTTCTACTAGCTGTTTAAAAGAGATCGGTTCATATATTTCTGGGATATGTGTACGATGGGATTGCTCAGCTGCTTCTTTTGCAATTTTTTGTAGACGCTCTTGCTTTTTGGCACCTTTCTTTTTATCCCATTTAACGATGGAACGCTCCGCTTCAAATGGCAACAAGGCAAACATTCCAAGCTCTGTCGCCTTTTGTGTAATCAGTTCTAACTTATCGCCCTTCGGCAACCCACATGCCACTGTTACATAGACAGGTAACTCTGGTGAAGGAACAATCTCACCCGTAGTTTGAACGTGTACCTCATCCTCTTCAAAGGCTGATATTTCACAAATATGAGCAGTATTTTGTGCGACAACTACGATTTTGTCGCCCTCTTTCATACGCATTACCCGTTCAATATGTCGGGCATCTTCTCCGCTAATTCGTGCTTCCTCTATGGCTGTCTCAATAAAATATCGCTGCATTTAATCGTACTCCTTTCTAGAAAGAAGAGAAAACGCCAAATCACAAGCACTCGGCTCCCGATTTGGCGCTTCCTCAGTCCACTTATTGTGGTCGACGGGCAATGATCGCTACCCAATCTTCCATTAATAATACTTCTTCGATTACAAAGCCAGAAGCTTCTAGTGCTGCTTTTACATCATCACGTTTTGCGGCAATGATACCTGAAGTGACATATAATCCACCCGGTTTAACAATTGAAAATGCATCGTCAGTAAAGGACATAATAATTTCTGCTAAAATATTAGCCACAACGACATCAGCTGGTTCCTTTACAGTATCCAATAAGTTCCCATGGAATACTGATACTTTATCATCCACTTTATTTAATGCAACATTTTCTTGTGCTGAACGTACAGCTACTTCGTCTAAATCAAGTGCATGCACGCTCTTTGCTCCTAGTAAGGCTGCACCGATTGATAGAACACCCGAACCCGTTCCGATATCGATAACCATATCTTCCTCTTTTACAACCTTCTCAAGCCCCTGTAAACACATAACAGTTGTAGGGTGAGTTCCTGTACCGAAAGCCATACCAGGATCTAATTCAATAATTAGTTCATCTGTTGATACTGGTACATATTCTTCCCATGTTGGTACGATTGTAAAGCGTTCAGAAATTTTTACAGGATGATAGTATTGCTTCCATGCTGTTGCCCAGTCTTCCTCGTTAACTTCCACAATCGAAACAACATTTTCACCAATATCGATGTTGAAGTTCGTTAGATTCGTTATAGCCGCCTTAATTTCTTCGACTGTTTCATTTAAAAAACTAGACTCCGATAAGTAAGCCTTAACAATAACACCATCTTTCGGAAAATCCGCTTCATTTAACGCATAAATTTCACCATACTGATCTTCTCGTGGCTTCGCAAATTCTGCAGAATCCTCAATAACCACACCACTTGCCCCTGCTTCATGCAAAATATTCGAAATTGCTTCTACCGCTTCGTTTTTTGTATGAATGGATAACTCTGACCACTTCACGTAGCTCTTCAGCTCCTCTAATTATTCACCTTGGAATTTTTTCTTAATTTTATCGAATAGTGTGCTTCCTTGCTCTTCAGGAATATCACCACTGATTTCCGCAAATTCACGTAGTAATTGCTTTTGTTTTTCTGTTAATTTTTCTGGCGTTACAACTTTTACTGTTACATATTGATTCCCTGTACCATAGCCATGGACGTTTTTGACACCTTTGTCTTTTAGACGGAATTGTGCACCTGACTGTGTTCCCGCTGGAATACGTAGTTTTACTTTCCCATGAACAGTCGGAACTTCAATTTCATCACCAAGAGCTGCTTGTGGGAATGTCAGTTTTAGTTCGAAATAAATATCATCGCCATCACGCTCAAACTCTTTATGTCCTTGAACGCGGAACATAATATATAAATCCCCCGCAGGTCCACCATTTATACCTGGCTCACCTTGACTGGACACACGAACTTGCTGACCATCGTCAACACCTGCTGGAATGTTAACTTTAATTTTCTTACGTTGTTGAACTTTTCCTTCACCACGACAAGTAGAACATTTTTCTTTAATGATTTTACCTGCACCTTGACATGTAGAACAAGTACGACGATTCATCATACGGCCAAATGGTGTATCTACTGCCTGATTTACTTGACCAGCACCTTGACATGTTGAACATGTCTCTGGATTAGTACCTGGTTTTGCACCTGAACCTTGGCAAGTATCACATACTTCGTCTTTAGGAATTTCGATTTCAGTTTCTTTTCCGAAAATTGCTTCCTCAAACGTAATATTCATACGATATTGAAGGTCATCACCTTTGCGTGGTGCATTCGGGTCCTGACGGCGACCGCTACCACCAAAGAATGAGCTGAAAATATCCTCGAAGCCGCCAAAGCCACCGCCTCCGAAGCCACCACCAAAGCCTGCATTTGGATCTTCGTGGCCAAATTGATCATAGCGTGCTTTTTTCTGATCGTCACTTAATACTTCATAAGCTTCAGCGATTTCTTTGAATTTTTCATCTGCACCTGGCTCTTTATTAAGGTCAGGATGGTATTGCTTTGATAATTTACGGTATGCTTTTTTAATTTCATCTTTAGAAGCCGATTTCGTTAAACCAAGCACCTCGTAGTAATCGCGTTTCTCCATGATTCACACTCCGCTCTTTTTGCATAAAATCTATTGTATCATGCAGTTAAAAAAACTGCCTCTATTTTATTATTAAATATACATTACAATTGTTGTACCAAAGGGGTTGATTAATCATTTTTATCCACTCTTATTAATTAGAAGGCCACTTCCTCCGCTGTGCTCCGTGCAGGGTCTCGTTTGTCTCGCTTTCCCGCGGGAGTCGAGTAGCCCTACGCTACAATCAGTAAAAATGGACATTCATTAGCAAAATATCAACAAAAAAATCCTTTTATCAACCAATAATAAACCTATATTTCCCTAATCCATGTTTTCTCCCTTTTCTCACAATTAATATAGCAACTAGAGGACTACATGGTCATAGGATATAGCTAAACATAAAGAGAAAAGCCAAAGCCGCAAGCGGTCTTTGGCTTCTTCACTTAACTGTGTTACTTACTATTATTTATCGTCTTTTACTTCTTCAAAGTCAGCATCTACGATGTCGTCTTTTTTACCATCGCCAGCTTCTGCACCTGCTTCGCCACCTTGAGCTGCTTGAGCAGCTGCTGCAGCTTGTTCATATACTTTCATTACTAGTGGTTGTAATACACCTTCTAGTTTTTCTTTTGCAGATTTAATGCCTTCTAATTCGCCAGCTTCAAGCGCTTTTTTCAGTTCATCACGAGCATCTTCTACAGATTTTTTCTCATCTTCTGTAATTTGTTCGCCTAAATCAGCAATTGTTTTGTCCACTTGGAACACTAATTGGTCAGCTTCGTTGCGAAGATCTGCTTCCTCTTTACGTTTAGAATCCGCCTCAGCATTTGCCTCAGCATCTTTTACCATACGTTCGATTTCTTCCTCAGATAAACCAGAATCAGATTGGATTACAATTGTTTGTTCTTTGTTTGTACCAAGGTCTTTCGCTTTAACAGATACGATACCATTTTTATCAATATCGAATGTTACTTCGATTTGTGGTACACCACGTGGTGCTGGCGGAATATCCGATAATTGGAAGCGACCTAATGTTTTGTTGTCAGCTGCCATTGAGCGTTCACCTTGTAGTACGTGAATATCTACTGCTGGTTGGTTGTCAGCTGCAGTTGAGAATACTTGTGATTTAGATGTTGGGATCGTAGTATTACGGTCAATTAATTTTGTGAATACGCCACCCATAGTTTCGATACCTAATGAAAGTGGAGTTACGTCAAGTAGAACTACGTCTTTCACATCACCAGTTAATACACCACCTTGAACTGCAGCACCCATTGCTACAACTTCATCAGGGTTTACACCGCGGTGTGGTTCTTTATTAGTTTCTTTACGTACAGCTTCTTGTACAGCTGGAATACGAGTAGAACCACCAACTAAGATTACTTGGTCAATTTCAGATGTTGAAAGACCTGCATCAGATAATGCTTGACGTACTGGACCTACTGTACGATTTACTAATGGTAATGTAATTTCGTCAAATTTAGCACGAGTTAAAGAAATTTCTAAGTGTAATGGACCCGCTTCACCAGCAGTGATGAATGGTAAAGAAATTTGAGTAGAAGTTACACCTGATAAGTCTTTTTTCGCTTTTTCAGCTGCGTCTTTTAGACGTTGCATAGCCATTTTATCTTTTGAAAGGTCAATGCCATTTTCTTTTTTGAATTCTGCTACAAGATACTCGATGATAGCATCGTCGAAATCGTCCCCACCTAGTTTGTTATCACCAGCTGTTGCTAATACTTCAAATACACCGTCACCTAATTCAAGAATAGATACGTCAAATGTACCGCCACCAAGGTCAAATACTAATACTTTTTGATCTGTATCTTGTTTGTCTAAACCATAAGCAAGTGCAGCAGCTGTTGGTTCGTTAATAATACGCTCTACTTCTAAACCAGCGATTTTACCAGCGTCTTTTGTAGCTTGACGTTGAGCATCGTTGAAGTAAGCAGGTACAGTAATAACTGCTTTTGTTACTTTTTCACCTAAGTAATCTTCAGCATAACCTTTTAAGTATTGAAGAATCATTGCAGAAACTTCTTGTGGTGTATATTCTTTATCTTCCACTTGAACTTTTTCAGATGTACCCATTTTAGATTTAATAGAAATAATTGTGTTAGGGTTTGTTACTGATTGACGTTTCGCTACTTCACCAACTTGACGTTCGCCGCCTTTAAATGCAACAACAGATGGTGTTGTACGGTTTCCTTCTGGGTTTGGAATTACTTTTGGTTCTCCGCCTTCAAGGACAGAGACACATGAGTTTGTTGTTCCTAAGTCAATACCGATAATTTTGCTCATTAAAATTTCCTCCTATTATTGAAACGCAAATGATGCGTTTTCTAACTAATAATTGTAATTAACTAAATAGTACTAAGTCTATTCGTTCACAGATACCATCGTTGGGCGTAATACGCGATCCTTTAACATATAACCTTTTTGAAGCTCGCGTAAGACAACACCAGCCTCTTTTTCAATATCTTGCTCCTGCATAACAGCTTGGTGAACATTTGGATCAAATTGCTCACCTTCAGCTTTAATAATTTGCAAGCCTTCCTTCTCAGTTGCTTCGATCAGAGAACGGTACACCATTTCAATACCTTTTACGATAGAAGCCGTTTCTTCTGAAGTCGCTTCAACTTGTAAAGCACGCTCAAAATTATCGATGACTGGCAGTAAATCTGACAGTAAAGTTTGAGCGCGATACTTTTCAGCAGCCTCACGATCAAGTTGGTTGCGACGACGAATATTATCGAAGTCAGCACGTAAACGTAGATGACGGTTTTCCTCATCGTCTAGCTTTGCTTGTAACTCAGCTAGCTTTGCTTCGTACTGTTCTTCGATTGTTAATTCGACTTCTTGTTCTTCTACTTTAACTTCTGTTTCTTCTACTTCATTTTCAGCTTGTACATCTTCTTGTACAAGGTCTTTGTTTTCAGTTGTTTCCGTCACTTGAAATCCTCCTCATTATCAATCACTACGATTCTTCGTAAAGGCTTGTGTTAAATCCATGCGCATTACATCTAGTAAAGCAACAACACGTTTATAATCCATTCGTGTTGGACCAATAATTGCTATAGCCCCTTGCTGTTCTTCACCAATAGAATAAGTGGTCGTAATGACACTACAGTTTTCCATTTCTAGTTGTTTATTTTCCGAGCCTATACGAATATGAATGCCCGATTCATTAGGATGGAAGAGCGACTGAACTTGGCTAGTCGTTTCCATTAAGTCCAAAATCATCCGGACTTTATTTAAATCGTGGAATTCCGGTTGGTTGAACATATTTGTTTTACCACCATAAAAAATTTTACTTTCCGAATTATGCATCGTTGCTGTCACGAGAGAGCGAATAAAATCATCCGCTGATTGAACATGCTGTTGTAATACTGTTAGCACTTCAGCTTCGAGTTTTTTATGAATATCTTCTAATGACTCACCAATTAGACGTTCATTTAAGATATTAACCATTTTCTCTAAATCAGAAGCGGTAAAATTAGGAGGTAAATTAAACATGCGATTTTCAACATGCCCATTACTCGTTACGATAATCGCTACTGCTGCATCGCTAGAGAGTGGCACAATTGAAAATCGTTTAACACGATGCCTTTGGACATCTGGTCCTAAAAGAATCGATGTATACGATGTCAGCTCCGATAAAATATTGGCTGACTTTCGGATAATATGCTCTACTTCTACTAAACGATCATTGAAAATTGATTGGATTTGCTGAATGTCCCTTGAATTAATGCCTTGCGGGCTCAACAAATGATCTACATAAAATCTATAACCCTTTTCCGAAGGCACTCGACCAGAGGAAGTGTGCGTTTTTTCCAAGAAGCCTAATTCCTCTAAATCCGCCATTTCATTTCGAATTGTGGCCGGACTAAATGTAATCTCTTGCTTTTTGGAGATTTGGCGAGAACCTACCGGCTGTGCAAACATAATAAAATCGTCTACTATAGCTTGCAATATTTGTAATTGCCGATTTGTTAGCATGATCATCACCTCTGTTAGCACTCAACTAAGAGGAGTGCTAATACTATTATTAAGTTATCAAATCCTACATTTTATGTCAATGAAATCGCTCAATCTTCTAGTAAAAATTGTTGAAATACTTCATTCCCTACAAAACGACCTTTTCGAGTAAGACGAATTCCTTTAGTATCATGCTCCAATAGACCTTCTGAAACTAATTTTTCTATGATATGTGAGTAATGCCTATGCATGGGTTCATTAAATTTTTCTTCATATATAGTGTGTGTAATTCCTTCCGTTTTACGCAGTCCTAAAAACATTTGCTCTTCACATTTTTCTTTCTTTGTTACAACATGTTCATATACAATTGGTAGTTCTCCTGCATTTACTGCATCCATATACTTTTTCAATGGTCCATGATTTGAATATCGCACACCAGCTAAATATCCATGAGCACCTGCACCAAAGCCTGCATATTCATCGTTTTCCCAGTATATTTTATTATGTGTAGAACTGAAACCAGATTGAGCAAAGTTACTAATTTCATATTGATGAAGTCCATGTGCCTCCATCTGGTTCATTAACAACTCGTACATATCCGCCTCAAGATCTTCAGTTGGTAAATGAAGCTTACCTTTTGTGTATTGATTATAAAAAATCGTTTTCGGCTCAACAATTAGTGAATAAGCGGAATAATGTGGTATATCAAGCGCGAACGCTTTTTCTAAAGTATCCTTCCATTGCGCCATCGTCTGCCCCGGCAAACCGTACATTAAATCCAAACTAATGTTTTTAAAGCCTACCTTTTTCGCTAAGTCAATTGTTTCATAGACATGATTGTTGCTATGTGTACGGCCAATCTTTTTTAACAACTCTTGATCAAAGGATTGGACACCCATGCTTATGCGATTTACACCGCCAGCAAATAATGCCTGTAATTTCGCTTCTGATAGCTCGTCCGGATTGGCCTCTGACGTAAACTCCGCCACACTGCCCATTGGAATGTACGTACGAATAAGTTCAAGAAGTCTCTCTATTTGTTGCGGTGTTAATGCTGTTGGTGTACCGCCACCAAGAAATATCGTTTCGATTTTTTTAAAACTTTCAGGATATTTTTTAGTCGCAAGCTCCATCTCCTTGCCAAGCATTTCTATATATTCATCAACTGGTTGATTTTTAAAATAAAATTTATTGAAATCACAATAGTTGCAAATTTGATGACAAAAAGGAATATGAATGTAAACACCTCGTGCCATAGCTATCCCTTCTTTCTCGTTAGTCTTTTTCCATTTCCTCATTATAAACAATCAAGACATGGAACGCCATGAATCCAACCAGTAAAATAACTAAATCAAAACTAAATGGTAGGGACATTATTTCTCTTTAATAATTGCATGACATCAATCCTGCTGGACACGGTTTAAAAGAGGAAGATTGTTAAAAGCTGTATGTACTTTATTTAATTAGCCAACTTTCACAAAAAAATCAAACCCACTGCAACAAGTCGGTTTGATTTATCGAGAAAGGAATAAATGCAAATTAATATATTTTTGTTTGTGCTTAATAACATATAAGACCTACACAAATGCCAATAAGAACAAGCAAATAAGGTTGGACTTTCCAACGTATCAAGCACCATAAAAATGTGGCTGCGATAACGATGTCGAGTCCATTTTGAATTGTCTGTGTAACAATCGGATGAATAAAAGCTGCAGTTAATATGCCAACAACTGCTGCATTTGCACCAGCCATCGCTCCTCTTAATCCGGCAATACGATTAAGAGTTAGCCAAAAAGGCATTGCCCCTACTATTAGCAAAAATGCTGGTAAAAAAATCGCTATCGTTGCAATAATAGCCCCTGGCACCCCAGCAATGACCATACCTATATAAGAAGCAAACGTAAATAATGGGCCTGGGACTACCTGCGTCATTCCGTATCCTGCTAAAAAATCGGAAGAATTCATTAATCCACTTTGGACAAATTGCGCCTCTAGTAAAGGTAATACGACATGTCCTCCACCAAATACTAATGCACCAGATAAATAAAACTTTTCAATTAACATAAACCATTCATATTGAATAAATGGGCTAGCGATTGGTAAACCGATAAGCAATAGAACATACAACGCTAAAAAACATATACCGGTTATTTTTGAAATCGGTACAATCGTTTCTTTAGGTTCTTCTCTTTGATTCGTCAACTTAAAAAAGAGATAGCCTATAAAAGAAGCAACAATAATAGTAGTTACTTGAGCAAGTGGATGAACCCATAAAAGCACTACTGCAAGTGCTAACAAAGCGATTATAAAATGTCGAATACTAGGGATTAATTTTTTGGACATTTCAAAAATTGCTTGTGCAACAATTGCAACAGCCACTAATTTTAAGCCATGAACCCAGCCCATATCCAACCCTGTATGTGCAGAAAAATACGCAAATGCCATAAGGAGCAAAACCGATGGCAATGTAAAACCAAGAAATGACACAATACTACCCAATAAGCCGCCTCTTAATAAGCCAATACCCATCCCTACCTGGCTCGATGCTGGCCCAGGTAAAAATTGACTGAGCCCAACTAGTTGACTATATTCTTTATCAGGTAACCATTTACGCTTCTGAACATATTCATTTTGAAAATACCCTAAATGAGCAGTAGGACCCCCAAAGGATGTACAACCTAATTTTAGTGAAACTAAAAAAATTCCCCATAACCTTCGCAATATCTTCAACTACTTTCGATGTCATATATATTCATATTACATTGAGTAATCATCTTTTTAGTTTAAGATATTGTAAAATTTAAAATTTACGGATGTAGGTTTCATTATTTATCTTCAATTTTAATAGCAGAGCCCAGTTCACTTCCATTTTTAGCAACCGGAATTAGCTTATAGCTATTATCGGTCAAATATAATGCATCGAGGCGGACACCCCATTTCGTATAATCTTCATTTAAAGGATAAGCAGAGTTAATGCGCCAAGTTTCCCCTGACGCTGATTGAATTTTAAAATGTATCGCTTCATTTAATAAGCTTTTCTCGAAATGAAAGTAAATCGTTGTAGATATTGGTGTAGAAACAACCTTTTCTATCATTATTTTCTGACCACCTAACAGCTTTACTTTTTTCTCAACAGAGAAGGTTTTTCTATCTGCTTGTAATTGCTCTTGCGAAGCTTCCACTTGAAATTCCCATGGCTCGTCAATCTTTTTTTCCCCGTTCCAGTCGTTATAACGAATATCTAAGCTTAATATTTTATCTTCTGGTAGTTCTCTTAATTTCACACTACTATAGATTGTATAACTTTTATCGGATTGTTGGATTGTCTGTCCTCCATTTCTAACCGTGAGCTCTTTTCCATTCACAAAAACTTGTGGAAAGAAAAAGATTTGATTGTCGAAATTTAAGTCCTTAACTGGCTTAAAAGTAGCGTTCAATAATATTTGGTTATCATCAATGATTATTTCATTTAACGTTAAACGTCCGAGAACATTTTCAGTAGTTTTGTCGACAACTGTTTTGTATGCTTCAAAATTCAAATCTTTCTTAAATAAAAAATAATAAACAATGACACAAGTAGCTACCAATAAAAGCAGTACTACAATAAACCATATTTTGCGTCCTCGATTTTCCTTTGGCTGGTTCTCAACTAGAAGCATATCGGACATCATGTACACCTCATTTTAAGAAAGTATGTCTGCACAAAAGCTTTTTATTTATTGTAGTTTTCAGTTGAACATTATATAACCTCTAACGTTGTCTTGATTTGGCTGATTTCGCTATGTATCTAAAGGAATAATGTATATTCCTTTAATGTTGTTGCAAATCTTGAAGAACAAAATGGTCAATGAAATGTTTGTGATTGTTGCAGTACATTAAATTAGAGTGATTTCTCATGCCTGAAAATATATGCTATGCGAAGAGGTTGATTGGAGTGGAGACTGGGCGACTCCTCGGGGATCAGCGATAGAGGAACTAAGGCTAAAATCATCCCATCCTGTGATAACGCCTTCGTGACCAACTTCGTGCTGTTGCTGTCGCTGCGCTTTCGCACAATCAAAACCTGCTGCTGCCGCTACGTTACACTCACGCTTTCGCGCAAAAGACATTTGTTGGCTCGAGACCCTGCAGCGAAGAGAAGCGGCTCATCGGACGCCCCCAGGAAGCTTTGCAATGTGCGAAAGCGTAGCGACAGCAACAAAGGTTTTATCTGTGCGAAAGCGTAGCGACAGCAACAACAAATGTTTTCTGTAGCGAAAGCAAAGCGGCAGCTACAAAACGCCCAGTCGGAACGGAAATCAACCCCTCGTTTTGCGAAGAGCTTTATTCCTTACTCTTGATGACGAACCTTTTTGGCTTCTTCCATTAAATAATCTACAAACAATTCATCTTTCACTAACCATGCTTGATAATTTCTTTTCAAAAACCATTCCGCTTCATAAAAACTTGTAAAGATTTGATCTAATGGAAGTTTATTTTTTTCAATTATCCAATCAAAATCACTTATTGAATACAGGAGGAAATTTTCTTCTTCAAGGTTTTTATACATTGTCCCAAACGAAGAAAACCTTAAATTATAGCGATTTCTTTTGGCGTCTTCCGGTATTGGTGCTATATGAAATGTTTGTGTTACATACTGCTCATACGCTTCATCTGTTAAAGAGCAACCAGCAGCTTTTTGATGCCCTCCCCCTCCGAATTCTGCTGCAATAGCCGAAACATCTACGTGATCATGGATCGTTCGAAATGAAATTCTTTTGCCACCCATATTTAATATAGCTATAAAATCAAGGTGTACATTTTCTTTCCCCAATTCATTTCCAAGCTCTGAGTGATAGGATTCTGCATACACTACACCTGTAAAGTAATCTCCTATCGATGTTTGTACTAGCTCCCGTTTTTTTCGGCGAATGTACCGTTCTATTTTCTCTTCTTCCATACGCAACATTTTCTTTTCAAAATCATCAAAGTCAAAGTGTTCGCTTGTCTTTAAGCGTTCAAGCATTTTTTCTTCAAAGTCATCAATTGATACTAAAAAAAAGAGAGTGTTTAGCCGACGTGCTTGTTGATTATCATTCTTTTCCCATTCCCATGTATCATACTGTCTCACTAACTCTACAAATTCTGTGATGGCATTTGTTTGTTCTAAAAATCCATGTGAAACAAGGTACTGATAAAATAAGGAGGTTGCTGATGTTAAATACCCATTTTCATCTTCTACTATTACTTTACCCCATTCATAATCGTTCAAATGATAAGCTGTTTTATGATGATCGAGCAGTTGAACATTGCCAGTTGCGGTATAAAAATCATCTAATCTCTTTTCATTTTCCTCGTTTGGAGATAAGTCTGTAATAAATAAAAAAGTACCTTGGTCGTTCGTGTCTAAAAAAAATTCAATCTCGCGATCCAGCGATGAAATCGAATTGTACCTTACCTTCACTTGATCTTGAAAAGCAAGTTTGGCTAAAATTCCGCAACCTATTCCATCTAAATCATTATGCGATAGCAATTTATACATTTTTTCACCTCCCAATTAGTATGGTTTAACATTAAAAAATTATCGGTATTGTTAGGAGTGTTTATGCTGAAAAAGAGAATTACTTATTTAGGACTTGGTCTTTATTCATTGTTGCTTCAGGGTTTGGTACATATTGTGTTTAAAAGTTCTACTTTTTACAAAAATGAAATCGACAAAACCGATGTGCTTATTGGAAGTATTGGTTATACAGAAACTCCCCTTGTTCGACCGCCATATGGTAAAAAACTAATTGGTTTACCTTTTTACTAAAGTAAAAATAATCGCGATACCATTACGTGGAATTTGGCGCCAGATTCATATTTCTCATTGGTCGAGAAAAAATCAATTATGCTCAATTATGCCTCGGCATAATTGCGTCCGGAAATCGGCTTTGTGCTTAGGCCTGCACGAGGGCCGACAATGATGTCGGTCATTTCGGTAATGCCACAGGACGTGGCGTTTTTACCGATGCAGGTCAGTTAGCCATTATCGCATGGATGCGATAATGGCTAACAACCTATACAGAACTCCATTCCGATTCAGTGACATCCGCCGGAGGCTTTAACTTCTTTCATCGGGTGTTTGGACACTCGATGAAAGAAGTTAAAGAAAAAATTCAACCAGGCTCTATAATTTTGATGCATCCTATGTACGATGATACTGGAAATGAATCACAAGCAATTGAAGGGATTTTAAAGACCTTGTTAAAGAAGGTTATACATTTGTCACTATTAAGGAGCTTAAGAAATTAGAAAGGCACATCAGATAATCCTATATGTGCCTTTCTAGTTCAATGAAGCAACTGCATTATCACAATAAAACGCATACTCCCTTTGAGTAATATTCACTTCTCATAAATAGTCATAAAGTATTAATAATCATCATTTTTTTATTTAAATGAAATTATTATTTTCATAGTATTCACCATAAAAAGTTTCTTTTCCTCTTAGCACTTCCTCGTCACTAACTTTGCAATAATTCATAAAAAAAGAGTCATGAGAACCCTTTAAAATCAACATTTCTAGAAAAATCCCACTACACTATTTCTTCCAAATGTTTCACCTCAAAATAAATCTAACTATTTTGAAATGTCTAAATTATTTTTCTGGTAAAATATAAATTCATTTATTGTTATAATATGTTATCATTATTTTAGTAAAACGACCTATTTTTATGAAACGAAAAATAGAGGAAAAATGAACTAAAAAGGACGATGACTATGAAAAAAATCCAGCAATTATTCCAAAGTGAAGATGGAAATATCGAACAAAGAGAGAACTTTTTAACCCTATTAGAGAAAATTGTTACATCATTAGATGCATTAAAAGATCCACAAACAACGACTCTTGGGCCGATGAAAGAACGCTCTGACAATTTCTACAAAGAGTTGATGCAAGAAAATCAAGTACCAGTTTCAGGTGTCGGGCTTGATCAAGTTGTAAATGAATTAACGAAATTGATGCAAGGACATCCTTACCATACACGTAACTTTGTAACAAATGTTTTGCCAATGGCCAGCATTCCTGGCATATTAGGCCAATTTACAAATGCTCTACTTAATGGTAACAATCTATGGGATGTATACGGACCTGCTGCCGCAGAATGTGAGGTAAAAGTAGTTGCAATGATGTCGAAGTTAGTTGGCTACGACTATACACAAAGTTTTGGTTACACAACTTGGGGCGGACAAGGGGCTGTTTTCAGTGGGCTTCGTCTTGCAATCGCTAAACAATTCCCTAACGCAAAGGAAGATGGCGTACCTAATAATTTATATTGCTTCGCTTCAGAAAATGCTCATTACAGCTTATTAAAATCAATTGAAGCAGTCGGCATCGGTAGCAAGCATTTAATTCGTGTTAAAGCTGGACAAGATCATTCAATGGATATCGAAGACTTACGTTTGCGTATGACTGAGGTTGTCGAAAATGGTGGTATTCCAGTGTATGTAGTTGCTACAACAGGCGCTACAGATCAATTTGCTATTGATGATGTACAAGCAATCAAAAATGTTACAACTGAGCTAGAACAAAAACATTCCTTAAAGCCTATACATATTCACGCTGATTCAGCGTTAGGTGGTTTTTACGCATTTTTCAACGATTATGATTTTAAGGCAAACCCACTTCAGTTCGAGACTGATGTTTTACAAGGACTTGAACAAATTAGAGAACGTATGCAATATCTACCTATTGCAGATAGCCTTTGCTTCGACTTCCAAAAGCTTGGTCAAACACCGTATTTAACAAGCTTATTCTTAATAAAAGAAGGAAAGCATTTACAGCTATTAGATATTGATGACTTCGACACACCTTATGTAGGTAATCGAGGCTATGGTTCTTACCATACAGGCTATACATTAGAGTGCTCTCGTATGGGTAGTTCAATTGCTATTTATGCTGCATTACAGGCATTTGGTAAAGAAGGCTACCAACAAATATTAGCTAATTATGTACGTGTAAATTTAGCGTTCCGTGCGCAGTTAGCTGAGAAAACACCAATGTTACAAGTAGTCAACGAGTCTAATATTGGACCAGTCACAGCCTTCCGTTTATATCCAGAAGGCATGAATTGGAAATCTGAACAGTCAGATAGCTATACACAAGATCAGATTGAATATATTAATGGTCTAAATGCTTCTTTATTTGAAATTATAGGAGAAGGTCGCGACGAAGTATTTTTCGGTGATACAACACGTGTCTGCACTGTCAACACTAGCGATACAAAACAACAAATTCCAGTCGCTGCTGCAAAATTCTTTTCAATCTCTCCTTATACTGAGACAGAACATATTAGTGATATGGTTCATTTCTTACAACAAAAGGTGAAAGTATTGGAGGCTGCTAAAGTTGAGTATAGTCAAAAAATTTAAAAGCTCGTTACTCTATAAATACATTGCAAGTTTTACTATTCCAATTGCTATTATTTCAGTAATATTTAGTATCGTATTATTTATTACATCTTATCGGATCATCGATAATTATGTTATTACACAATTTGAGTCAGAGTTGGAAATTATATCAAATGTGATTTTTGATGATATTGACATAAATGACGTCAAAGCTGCAGATGACGGCGATAAGGATAAATATGATGACTTATTAAAGGAATTAAATGAAGCTCTTAAAGAGTATGATATTCAAAATGCCTACGTTCTTTCCCGGGCAGACGGTAAGGAACATATCGTGGCATTAAGTGATAAAGATGATTATCAAGAGAGCTATGTTTTTAGCCAGGACATGAATAATGCTCTAGATAATGGAACTGTTCAATCCAGTGATATTTATGAAGATGAATACGGAATTCATAAATCGATTTTTTTACCATTTAAAGATACTGATATTCTTTTTGGTTTAGATATGGACGCTTCCTTTATTTCTAAGCTTCAAACAGAAACTCTTTGGATTTGTATCATCATGACTGTGATGTTTTTGATATTCGGTATTATTGTGGCTTATGTCATTAGTAAAGGCATTATTAAACCAATTAAAAATATGACTAGTTATGTTGGTAAGGTGGCACAAGGAGACTTAGCTGTTGAATCACTTAACATAAAGGGTTCTAATGAAATTGCACAGCTTTCAGATGGCATTGAAAATATGACCGAAGACTTACGCTCACTAATTCAGCAAATTGCTGAAAATGCTGAGCAAGTAGCTGCTATGTCCGAAGAGTTGTCGGCAGGCTCTGAGCAAACAAGTGCATCCATTCAACAGATTACATCTTCTATGCAAGAGGTAGCTGCAGGATCAGAAAAACAAACTTCCTCTATCGAAGAAGTAGAAACTCATATTACGACAATCTCCACAAAGATGTCAGAAGTTGTATCGAGCGTAAATGATGTCACTACTAAAGCATCTAATGCATCTTCAATTTCTGAAAAAGGTAATACGACGATTCAAAGCGCTACAGAAAAAATGGCCTTAACATCTAATGCTATTCAAGAGACTTCAGATGTTGTGAAACGTTTAAGCACTTATTCAAATGAGATCGGCGACATAGTCACTTTAATTAACGAGATTACTGATCAAACAAATTTACTCGCTTTAAATGCATCTATTGAAGCAGCACGTGCTGGTGAGCATGGTAAAGGCTTTGCAGTTGTAGCTGAAGAAGTGCGTAAATTAGCTGACCAATCTTTAGCAGCGACGAATAGTATTCGAACACGTATTGAGACGATTAAAGAAGAGTCTACTCAAGCTGTGAAATCTATGGAGATTAGCAGTAATAATCTTGCAGAAAGCTCTACTAGCTTTAATGAATCAGGTGTAGCCTTTAAAGAAATATATTCGAATATTACTTCATTAACTCAAGAAATGGATTATGTCAATAATATCATTTCTAACATTAATGACGGGGTTAACAACATTGCATTTTCTGTAGAGGAAGTTGGTGTAATAGCCGTTCAAGCGTCTGGAAACATTCAAAATGTGGCTGCTGCTTCTGAGGAACAATCAGCTAGTATCGAGGAGATTACGGCGTCTTCAAATAATTTAGCTGAGATGGCACAACAACTTCGTAATATCATACAAAAATTTCAGCTGTAAGAAATACTAATAAAAAATCCGCTATGCTTTCTGAAGGTAATTTTCTACCAACAGAAGTTTATGCGGATTTTTTCATTGACTCTTAAAAGTCTTTTTTATGCTCTCTTGTTCATCCATGCAAGCGTTTCTTCTAGTCCTACTCTATATGAAGTATTTGGTAAAGCGCCTATTTCCCTTTCAAATTTCTCCCCACTTAAAATGACCGGTTCTTCTGTTAAATAAAAGATTTCAACTACTTCTTTCATAGAAGGAGCAAATATTCCAATCAGCCGGATCATGCCTTTAGAAACTGTACGAATGCCCTTTTTGTAGCCAGTAATCTCACGTAAAATTTTCACTAGTTCTTCCCCTGCAATTGTGTGAACAGCTGGCACATTCCAATTTTGATTATAGGTCTCGTCTCTTAAAGCAAGCTCAACCATAGCCTTTGCACCATCTACTGTATAAAGAAACTCTCTCTTCACTTGCATATTCCCTACAAAATTAGCTTTTTTATCTTGCGCAACATTTTTTAACGTTTCATAGAGTATTGTATTCTCTGCATTTGGTCCGTATAAATCAGGAAAATGTACAATTAACGAGGGTGCATTACTATTTTTCAATTTATTTTCCATCGTTAAACGAATTTTTCCTTTTTTCGTCTGCGGTTCCTTTCTAGCTTGCTCTATTACAGGGTTTATCGATTGTCTTCCATATGCATAAATATTATCTACAAACGCAATCTTCGCTCCTCGCCTCTCGGCTATGTTAATCACCATATCTAAGCATCGCAAATGGTGCTTTTCCCAATCTTGATACGGAAAACTAATAGCATGAAAAATAATATTCACACCGTTTGAAGCTCTCATCATGTCCTGTTCATTAAATACATCACCTGAAATGATTTCGACATTTTTGTGTTGCCGAAAAAGTGCAACTAACTTTTTTTCATTTCTAGCAAATGCCTTCACCTGTATATTTCTACTAACTAGTTCATTTACAAGCGCATAACCCATACCACCAGATGCCCCAATAACTAATGCTTTTTGCATACTATCCCCCCTTTAATTAACCACTGGTCAAATAACTGCTAAAAGAAGGCTCTAGATTTTTTTCTAGAGCTACTCTCTAAATGTCAAAGCCTTGATAAGAAATTTTGCATGAACATCCACGGCTTCTTTCGCTTCTTCATAATTTTTTACATAATGACGATAATGTGCTACAAATCCATGAAGAGCAATAAATGTAGAATGTATATCTGAAATCAACAGTTCTGTCTTTGATAAGGAACGTACAGATTGTGCAAATTCTTCATAGCTAAGGTTTGCTGCCTCTTGCGATAGCCCATCGATTTCTCTATCCCTCATGATAAACATTAATTCATACTGACTTTGATTATTTAAACCAAACGCCATAAAGCCTACAAAAACATTCAGCAGTTTAGTGTTATGATCTTCAGGACCGTCCATATTTTCATTTAAAGTATTATTTAGTTCAGAAAAATAGTCACTTAATATCGCATAAAATATTTCGGCTTTATTTTTAAAATGATAATAAATAGCCCCATGACTACAACCAAGCTCTTTAGCAATACTACGCATTGATATTTGCTGAAAATCCTTCGTGATAAACTGCTTATGAGCCTCATTTATAATCATTTCTTTCGTCAAATCCTTTGTTGATGGCTTACGTGGCGACATAGTGTTCTCCTTTTTGACCAGTGGTTAACAATAAGTATAAAAGCATTTTCATTTTTTGGCAATACTACAAAAAAATATAGTAATTCAAAAAAACAACCCCGTACTACTTAAGAGTAGGGGGCTGTTTCTAACGATATTAAATAAGGCCCTTCACAACTTTTGAAATAACGGCGCCTTCAGCTTGACCATTTAATAAAGGTTTTGCAATTTTCATCGCTTCACCCATGTTCATTCCCTTTACAACGCCAGCTGCCACAAGCTTTTCTGCAATTTCTTCTTCAGTTAATTGCACCGGTAAAAATGATTTTAACAGAACTAATTTTGCTTCCTCTTTTTCAATTAAGTCAGCTCGACCTGCATTTTGAGCACCCTCAAGAGCCTGATTTGTTTGCTTTACTTCACGATTTATAATAGCCATTTCCTCTTCAGGCGATAAAGCTTCTCCTTTTTCTTTTTCAGCTAAATCTAGAGCAGATTTCAAAATCGATAATACGCCTTTTGCTAATACATCCTTTTCTTTCATTGCCTTTTTTAATAGTTCAAATACCTCTGTTTTTAACAATCTTTTTCACTCCTTTGTGACATTTATTATACCATAAAAAAATACCGTAACCTTAAGGGATACGGTAGCATGTGTCACAAAATTATGCCGAGACATAATTGATATTATTTTACTTGTTTAAGCATAGATACTTCAGCTTTTGTCGTTATTACATCCGATGATAAAATATCAAATTTTGCATCTACAAGATCAATTTTTCGACTTAAATTTTGTTCAACTTTGTCTAATCTTTTTCCCAAAGCTTCATTTTTTTCTTCTAATCTCTTTTCAACTGCATCGAGTTTTTCTTCTAATCTCTTCTCAACTGCTTCGAGTTTTTCTTCTAATCTCTTCTCAACTACTTCGATTTGTTGTTGAAGATCCGATTTTATGTCTTGCATTTGCTTTGAAAGCTCTAAAATTGCTTGAAGAATCGTATGTTGGTTGACTTCTTGTTCCATTTTGAGTTCCTCCGCTCTTTTATATTTATTACATTATCTATTAATTTCTCGCATTAATCACAATAAAAATAGGTAGAGTTACATAAGCAACTCTACCTGTCATTCTATCTACGATTTATCTAAAAGTCAAAGTATTAAGGGATGGAAATTGTCAAGTATTCATCCGTTAATTTCACTTGATATAATCGCATTGCTTTATATTCCTGTATATGTCAACAGGTGCTTACAATCACTTCTCAAATTGCAATGGCACTAAGTATTTTACTCTACTTAAACAGACTACATTAGCAATATTTAGTGATTTATTAATCTCTGCCATTTACCCAATAAACAAAACCAATAACAGCTCCACCAATAATATTCCCTAGTGTTACAGGCAATAAGTTTGAAATGGCCCCACCAAACGATACTAGTTCACCATGAGGTATGAAAAGAGCAAGAGAAAACAATGTCATATTTGCTATACAGTGCTCAAATCCAATTGTGACAAATGGGAAAATACAGCAGAAAATCATCGCTAATTTTCCTGCTTCTGTTTTCAATTTATACGTACACCATACGGCCAAGCATACAAGTAAATTACATAAAATACCTCGACATAAAAGTTCAACAAAACTACCACTCATCTTAGCTGTAGCCAATTTTTCAATGTAAGCCGCTATGTCTCCACTTGCTAACCCCGAGTAAAAAAATAGTGCGGCCGCTAAAAGAGAACCAAAGAAATTTCCTATGTAACTAAACGTCCAAATGCTCAGCATCTCTAATGGTGATGATTTTTTTGATAGTGTACTAACCGTTAAAACTAGATTATCACCCGTAAATAAATTGGCCCCAGCCATCATAACCATACTAAGCGCCACACCAAATGCTAATCCTTGTAAGATTTTCATACTTGGTACCTCAGTTGGACTTAATAAGCCGCCAATAGTTGTGATGAGCAAAATTCCAAATCCGATAAAAAGCCCGCCAAAAATAGCTAACAATAAATAATTAGCAGGCTTTTGCTTCATCATGTTAATTTTTGTTTCAGCAGTTATACAAACTGAAGAAATAGTTTCTTTCATACTTTCATCTCCTAAATAACATCAAGCTAACTTAATAGCTCTTTTTTACCGTTGATCGCAAGTAGTCACCTAGTTACCACTCTAACCAACTTTTTTTACAAGGCTACATTTTAACAAATATTATTCCAAAATATCGTTAATTAGCAAATTTAAAGTAAATCCCTCCAAATAAACATATATTTATGCACTTTAAAGATTACTTTATATCTACTATTAGTTCATTTGGATTAAAATAAGTATAGTTAATCAAAAATAATGCAGGAATTTCTTTCTGATAAGACGTCAATTTAAGTTACACTCGACTCACTTTTGCATAGAAGCATTGTCAATATTAATATTACTCCCTTTACCTCAATGGATTTATCATGATACGATTCCACCAATTCTTACAAAACAAGTAGGTTAAATAGGAACAATTATACTTCGGCATAATTGCGTCCGGAATCGGCTTTGTGCTTAGGCCTGCAGATGTTTTTTGTGCGAAAGCGCAGTGCTAGCGTAGCGGCAGCAACAAGATGCAGGTCAGTTAGCCGTTATCGCATGGATGCGATGATTTTAGGCTAACATCCTTTATGAATTCCTTTCCGATTCCGTGACTTCCGCCGGAGGCTTTAGGCCAACACGATGTTGGTCACTCAGTCATTGCCACAGGACGTGGCATTCTTAGACTGAGTTCCTCTATTTCGGCAAGTGTTTGGACACCCGCTGAAAAGTGACTTAAACCTCATTCATCTCACCACCTATAGAGGTGGGTGACTTCTTCTGAAAGAAGTTAAACAATTCAATGTTAATAGGTCATCCTCTGACGTATAATTGCCTTAGAATAAGCTTTTAAAAGATCGGGTTATCGGGGAACTTTTTTGAAGAAAGTAGAAAGTTAGGAAATATGACTGAAAAGATAGGAGGTTGGAGCCGCTACTGCGGGAAAAATTAGAAAGGAAGATTTAAATGAAAACCATAGCTGGAACGATTGCTTTATGTTTTTCTTTTACTTTATTCATTTATTTATTTGGTTTAATAATGGAACATTCAGTGAAATATGATGCAGGCTTCTTCTTTCTTCCGCTAATCCTACTTGTGCTGTCACTTATCTCCTTTTATTCTGATTACAAAATGAATAAGAAAATAGATTGAAAGAAAACCTTTAACTGTTCTAATCAAAAAACAGCGCATATTCTTTGGCTCTATCGATGCCGCTTGATGCCAACATAGAAGTACGACACCGTATTCAATATCATTTAAGGCACCTTCATAGCGATACACTTTCCCACCAATCGTCACGAGATCGGTGTCGTCTTTTTTGATATGCGTTGCGAATTGTTTGGCTTGAATACAGATGCCTTGTGGATACAAAATACGGTTCGTTTTGAGTGCGGCTTCAATGATCGTACGGGATGTATACCAGCTATCGCACAATAAATACGTCGGCTGTTTTAATAGTGGTAGTTGGTTCATCATGTCTAACGAAAGTTGAATTTTACTGTCGGTTGTTTCTTTATCGAATAATCAAAAATCGTAAGAATATGCGTGTTGCCCTGATTTCATCATCAGTTGATCTCAGCTCTCACGCTTTTCCCGCTGAAGTCGCCGCCCTCCGTTCCATGTTTTTTTATCAATATATACTGATTCAAGAACAGATTTTGGTGTAGAGCCATTTTCAAGATGATTTTTTTAAAAAACATAAAATTTTATATCAATTGGGTTAAATTGGATTTATGTACTTGTTGTAAAAAGTATATACTTCGAGATTCTGCGTCCAATTAATATTCAACAAAATAAACAGCCAGTCCCCGGTGAAATACCGCGAACTGGCTGTTTTTTTATACTAACTTCAATATAGAGGCAAGCACCTTTTCCACTTGACCCTCAACTCTATCAAAGCTTACCGCTTACTACTTATTGGCTTCATATACTTTCAATAACTTACCTTTGATTGTTGTTTTCTTCATGTTTTTTAAAACAATCAGGCCTTTATCATTTAATATTTCTACATAAGTAAAAGCATCTGTAATGGTAATAATGCCTATATCCTCGACTGTTACACCATCGATTTTGGCAATCGTCCCGACGAAATCTACAGCTCTTAGCTTCTTTTTCTTACCACCATTAAAATATAGCTTCACGATTTGCTCGTTCAGCTTTTCACTTTTCGCCTTTTTCAGGGTTGGTTCAATATCCATTTTCGCCTCAAAAGCTGCTTTCTTTTTTAAAGCATCTTCTTCAGTTGGCACTACTTTATTTGGAATTTTAAAACCAATATAGTCTTCAATTTCACTTAAAAAACGATCTTCAAACGGCGTTACAAGCGTAATTGCTTTCCCTTTTAAACCTGCTCGTCCAGTTCTTCCCGTACGATGGACGTAACTTTCTTTTTCTAATGGCAGATCATAGTTAATGACATGTGTGATATTATCAATATCAATTCCTCGAGCCGCTACGTCTGTGGCAACTAAATATCTAAAATCGCCTCTTTTAAAATCATTCATCACTTCAAGTCGTACATCCTGTATCATACCGCCATGAATTTTATCGCAGCTATATCCGAAATTGATTAACTGCTCACATAACGTATCGACTCTATCCTTTGTGCGGCAAAAAATGATACAGCTATCTGGATTTTCAATAATCGTAACTTTGCGCAGCAGGGATAGTTTTAGTTCTTCATCTACTACGTAAAGGGAATGATCAATTTTATCTGTTGTTAATCCCGTAGCTTGAATTTCTACATCAGTAGGTGTTTTCATATATTTAAGAGCTAAGTCTTTTACCTTCTCTGGCAACGTAGCTGAAAATAACATCGTCACACGATTTTGAGGCACTTGTTTAATAATGGCTTCGACTTGTTCTATGAACCCCATATTCAACATTTCGTCCGCCTCATCAATGACAAGATAACGTATTTTGTCTAAGACAAGCGTGCCTCTTTCAATATGATCTAACATGCGTCCCGGCGTACCAACAACAACATGTGTTTTTTGCTTTAGCTCTGTTTTTTGAATGGCAATCGGCTGTTTTCCATAAACCGCTGTTGCTTTAATGCGCTTCAGTCTGCCAATATTCGTAAAATCCTCTTTTACTTGAACAGCAAGCTCCCTTGTCGGAGTTAACACTAAGGCTTGCGGTTTGTTTTCTAGCCAATCAATGGCTTCGCAAATTGGAATCCCGTAAGATGCAGTTTTCCCACTACCTGTTTGTGATTTTACAACAAGATCTGTTTTTGCTAATGCTAACGGAATGACCTTACTCTGAACTTCTGTTGGTTGTTCATATCCTAAGCTACCCAGTGCCATTATTATTTCATTACTTAATTCATAATCTTTAAACCTTTTTTTACTCATCATTAAGCCTCATTTATGTTCAATTATTTTTACTATTTCTGAAAGATAATTACCTAACATAGACTCCCATTATACATACGAAAGTGAGTAATAACTACTCTCGGAGTTACTACAACTTACCGAATTATCAGTTTACCTTCTATTCATTAGGCTTTCTCAGACATTCTCCTGCGAAAATATTTACAATTTGAACAGATGGAATGATCCAGTCCTTGCATTATGAATGATAGATCATGACATGTATATAGTGCACTTACATGTTACCTATTCATAAAAGAAGGACGTTGTATTAGCAAATTTAATTAATTATTTTTTTCTATTACTATATTCAATCTTTCTATCTGGAATTTTATTGCTTATAAGGATTTATCGTGATACGATTCCATTAATTCCTATAAAACAAGTTTGTTAAGTAAGCAAAAGATAAGGGGTTGATTGAGATGGGTCAAATTGTAACGAATAAGATCAAACAATCTATTACAGAATTAATCGGTCATACACCACTATTAGCATTAAATCAGTATATAAAAGAGCAACAGCTAGAAGCCGAAATTATCGTAAAGCTAGAGTATTTTAATCCTGCAAATAGTGTGAAGGACCGTGTTGCTAAAGCGTTGATTGAGGATGCTGAAGCTCGTGGTGTATTAACAAAAGATAAAACAATAATCGAAACAACAAGTGGCAATACTGGTATTGGTCTAGCAGCAATTGCAGCAGCAAAAGGCTATAATCTTCGAATTTACATGCAAGATGGTGTTAGTGAAGAGCGCACAAAGGTTGTAAAGGCATACGGAGCGGAGGTTGTACCATTTTCAGATGTCCCAGAAATGGTCGCTGCTTTTGAGGAAACAGAGGGTGACTTTGTTGAAACGAATAAAGTATTTCGAGAAACGGTCGTTGAACAAGAAGAAAATGTTGTGTTTTTAAATCAGTTAAATAATGATGCCAACCCAAATGTTCATAGGTTAACTACTGGTCCTGAGATTTGGGAGGATACAGACGGACAAATTGATATCTTTGTGGCAGCAATCGGCACAGGTGGTACGATAAGTGGTGCTGGTGCATACTTAAAATCTAAAAATCCAGTTATTCAGATCATTGGTGTAGAGCCTGCTGTTAATTCCATTGCAACCGTTGATAATCCAGATATCATTGAAATCACAGGTGTTCACCGCTTCTCCGATGCTGATGAGGTCCGTGTACCATCAAATGTTCATTTAGATATAATTGATGAAGTACTTGAGATAGAAACTACACAAGCTTATGAGGCTGCACGCGCAGTTGCGAAATCAGATGGTATATTAGTAGGTACTTCATCAGGTGCTGCTATATTTGCCGCCACAGCACTTGCAAAACGTGCAGAGAACAAAGGAAAACGAATTGTCGTTATCCTACCTGATACTGGTCTGCGATATTTATCAACTGATTTATTTTAGAATCACAGTAAGCTTAGATTTTTTAGGCAAGCCATACTTATAAGGAAAGATGCTGGGATAAAAGTGTTTCAGCTAACAAAGATACCGAACTATCCCTATGAAACGCTCATGAAGTGTTTCGGAATAGTTCGGTTTTTCTATTTATTGATAACTTGTTAAAAAAATCTTTCCTTTAGTAGTTTTAGACGATTCAACAGCCGTTATCGCCTTATTAATGTCTAACAAATCATAATGAGAATCCACCGTCATCATTTTTAATTTACCACTATTAACTAGATGGATTAAGTGCTGAAATGTACGTTGCCATCTTTCCACCGATACTTGCTTATTCCAATGACGCAAATGGAACATATTTGCATTTACATTTGCCTCTTTAACGATTCTCTGCCAATTCACTTGTACACCTGATAAAAGACCAATGGCTAAAAAGTTCCCTCCAGATTTCAGACAAAAAGCAAGGTCATTGCCCGCTGTCCCACCAATAGAATCAATAGCAGCATCAGCGCCCCTACCATTTGTTAGTTCCATTACTGTCTCATAAAGCGGTGCTTTTGAAGTATCTATTACATAGGAAGCACCAAGCTGAATTAAATCGTTAGTATGTCTATTATTTCTCGTAACCGCGATTAATTGAAAGCCTAACAATTTTGCTAGCTGAGCAAATATGTGTCCAATTGCGGACCCGCAAGCATTGACTATTAAAACATCATTTGGCTGCAATTGTAATATGTCTGTACATGTTACCCAAGCTGTCATTGGGTTGATATACATTTGTGCTGCAGTAAAATCAGCTATAGTATCTGGGATGGGTACTGCGAATTCTGCGCTTGTTTTTACAATTTCCTGCCAAGTCCCTTCCCCTCGCAAAGGTAATACACGCTTTCCGATAAGATTCTGAGAAACATACGGGCCTACATCCTCTACAATACCTACCCCTTCATAGCCGGGGATACTTGGCAAAGAAATTCGATGAGCATAACTCCCCCATATTGGGATTAAATCAGAAGGGTTAATAGGTCGCGCCAGCATTCGAACAAGAATTTCTTGTTCTTGAGGAGGTTGAATCATTTTATTTTCAAACTTCAAAACTTCTCGAGGGCTTCCAAATTCATATAATTTAATGCTTTTTGCTTTCAAAAAATTAACTCCTTTATATAGCAGTTTTTGTGACTACTCCAAAATGAAACCTCTCGGGGAGCTTTCTTCATCCTCACCAATCGTTCCAGCCTGTTGTTTGGTGTAATCCTATATATTACTCTATTTTGGATTTGCTTCACTTAAGGAGATTCGGTCGTAAAACATCTCCTTTATACTTGTAAGCTTTACTATACTTTCTACCATCTGATACTTTTTTGTAACACAATTCGTTCTCCGGCAATATTGATTGTTACTGTGGCAAATAGCACAAAGAAAAATTGTTGTGCATGATGGGGATAATGATTAACCTCAACTATTTTAGCAGCCATAAGCTCAAAAATAATACTGAGATCATTATTTTTCACTAAATGCCATCCATCATATTGATCTCCCCATATTTAATGTTCTGTATACTGTTTGCTAATTTTCAAAGCTGATCTACCTGAATTCTTAATTCTTATGGATATTTACCTGATAATTCTATAAAATATAAATAAGGGTAATAACTTTTAAAAATCCTAAGCAGTAAGGAGTGAGAACGTTGAATATCCAAAAACAATTGTTGGGCACTGTTCTCGGATATATGCTTGCAATCGTAATTGCATACATCTTTTTCGATTATTTTTCTTGGTCGTTTACTCTAGGTTCTTTTATAGGTATTTGTTTATTTGCTCTAATTTTAATGTTCATCAAAAGGGGATAAATTCCCTATTCATAATGTAATTAAATACTTTTTCGAATTTGTTTGCACTCATAATTTCATATGAAATAAACTGACCATTGCAAAATAGTCCAAAGGTTGTCCATATGATAGGTGCATTCTGTGCTTCATCTTTCGTCATTAGTTGATATGTATGAAAAGGAATGCCCCATTTCTCTGCTATATTTTTCAAATCATCTATAATATCTACTGCAAACGGACATTAGGCCAATATAAATTTGAATATAATTCACTTTACCACCCGCTTCTTTACCTACAAAAATTAATCCTGCTATTGTATAGTTCATCACCAAACCAAACTTATAACGTGACAGACATTTAACGAATGCCATCCCAAACTTTTTATGATGACCCTATTTTATTATATCGAAGGTAGATAACGGATAGTAATTATTAGAATGAAAATAGCCACCATATAATTCGGAAGCGAAATTTCCCATTATAAAAGAGGAGGAAAAATTTATGCAATATAAAATCTTACAGGAGCAAAATAAACATAAAAAATCTTTCATTAATAAAAAGCTATACGAATACAATTTAAAACACTTTCCAAAAGATTTAAGAGGCCGATATCAAGAAATCAACCTCTTCCTTACAGATGAAAATGACCTAGTCCGTGGTGGTATATTGGGAGAAATTTGTTGGAATTGGTTAGAGATACATACACTTATGATCGATGAGGAAATTCGCGGATTAGGTTATGGCTCTAAATTATTAGTAGAAATCGAACAAATAGCTTTGAATAACAACTGTGATTTCATTAAGGTCGATACTTTAAGTTTTCAGGCTTTAGATTTTTATGAAAATCACGGATATCAAGTTTACGGTACATTGGACAATGTTGGACGGGATTATAAGCACTACTATTTAAAAAAGGATCTTTCATAAAAATCTCCTAAAGGGACTTCCTATCTAACTAAAATAATTAATAATCCTCTATATAAAGTATCAAAAAGTTGTAGTTGTAATCATTTAGTCTTCATTATGTTTTACAATTACAACTTAATTAATGAATATACATCGTGAGTTTTATTAAAAATAAACGATTCCTTTTCCTTTATTAAACCATTTTTTTCAGCCACACGAATAGAAGGTCCATTTTTGGGGTCAATAATACTTATTATTTTTTCTTGTCCCAAATGTACAAATCCATATTCCACACAACCTTTAGCTGCTTCAGTTGCATATCCTTTAGACCAATATTTTTTATGAATATGGTAGCCCACCTCAACTTCATTTTTTCCATCAACTATTTGTTTAACGAGGCCACAATCTCCAATTAATTCTTTCGATTCTTTTAAACAGACAGCCCATAAACCATAACCATCTTCTCGATATCTTTGTTTATTTTTCTCAATCCAATTTTTAGTTTGTTCTAAATTAAATGGTGATGGATAATATTTCATTGTTTCGGCATCTGAAAAAATTGAGTAAAGGACAGAAATATCCTCATCATTAAATTCTCGTAATTCTAGTCTCTCTGTTTCCATAATTATCAAAAAAGCACCCTCCTTAAATCGTTTTTCTTATTCTAAGTTTATAACAATCCAAAATAGTATTGTGCAAATCTGTTAATTTATTTTTTCAAGGTTTATGTAAGAATTAAGTTTCTTAGGAGTATATTTAAGGTAAGTAAGACGATGCTCTATTAACTCTCTTTCAATTGAGGGCTCATTAATTACGTATTTCTTGCCATTAAAATAATAACGATACTGCTACATAAATTTCTCATTAAACAGACTTTGAAAAGATGCTAAATGGTATTTCACCATATCTATTGATGGAAGGACGACTGTGCATGCACATACAAAATAAATCGTCTTGGTTACTTATATTATTAACTCTAGTAGCGGTTATTTCAGTCTATTCTTTGATAGATTCATCAAAACAATCAAAAGAGGAGATTACATTCACAGAAGATACAGATCAAAAAGAAACTTTACAGAATGTGACAAAGGAAGTTTCCTCTCCAAGCTCTTTATTTGAAGAAACGCGCCTACAAGTTAGTAATGAACGAAATCAACTTCGCCAAAAATTAACTCAAAAAATCACATCAGATGGGTATTTTGCTGAAGAAAAAAATAAGGCAGCTATTGAAATTGATACTCTCAATAAAGAAGAATCTACAGAAGCAATGCTTGAGATGCAAATTAAGTCACTAGGCTATCCCGATGCTTTAGTAAGAATAGAAGGCAAAGAAGTTTCTGTAACACTGATGGCAAATGAAATATCGAAATATTCCGCAAATGAAATTATCTATCTGGTAATAAAAGAATGCAGGGATGCTAATGTGCAAGTTAAATTCGGCGCTACTAATTATTAAAGACTAGAGAAAAATAGTTTTCAATATTTAAACAAACGTTTTTGAGTAGCGTTTACGACATGTAGAGATTTTTTTGTTAGCTTACACCCGTCTCCCAAAATGAGTGGCTTTTTTCATCGTTTAAAAACAAAGAAATAATATTTATCAAGTTTATAGCCCTTCCCACTTCCCTTCTTCAACATATCCTAGCGATAAAAGGAGGGAAGTTTGTGTGCAAAAATAATTGTAATAGTTCATCAGTAAGAAAAGATTGTAATAACTTAGGACCATTTGTGGCCACAGATATCAATTGTATAAATTCAGAAATTGGGAATGGCGGAGAAAATCAAGGTGGTTCAATAATTCCCTTCTCCTCTGGAAGACAAACAGTCGTTGAAAATATACTTGGCAATAGGCTTGCTAGTCTCATAGGGTTTGGTTCTGCTGTAGACCTTGTACCTCTTGCAAATAATACGATTAATTTAACTGCAATTTTTAGTGAAGCCTTCAGCGTCCCACGTGACGGGAAGATAACTGCTATTTCAGCCTCATATAATGCACTCTCAGGGCAGGTTGAATCAGGAGCTTTGACAATCCGTGCTCAAATTTTTCATGCACCTGTAGGTAGTAATACTTTTACTGGTACAAGTGCTAGCGTTGATTTAGTTCCATCTATTACAGAACCTATTCCCGTAGACCTTTTAGTTTTTGCATCGGCTACTATCCCACCAGTACCTGTAACTGCAGGTGATCGTTTATTAATGGTATTTTATATTTCATCGTTACCAGGAGAAATTGCAGTTGACATTATTCTAGGTAATGCGAGTGCAGGAATTAATATTGTTTAAAATAGGTTCTCATCCATTTTTGACTCTTGTTGAATCGCTCTTTTCAGATCAATCTATATTTTTATTTAGCCGGTGAGCCTGTACTATATAAGGCTTTATCGCTTCACTTTGCTTTCGCTTCTTCACGATGTTAGATACGTGTCAATAAATAAGGTTTTAGCCTCCATTCTCCTACTCTATATTGCATAGAAAGTTTAGATCGTATGATGAATAAAAGACCAGGTACTCACATGTTTATGAGCGCCTGGTCAGCAGTTGTTTATTGGATATAGTACGTGAATTAAATTTGTTTTTCAAACCTTTTAAAAGCATCAGACATTCTGTTAATAATCTCTTCAACCTGTTGGCTTGTAATAATAAGCGGTGGCGCAAGAGCAACTGTATTTGTTCCCTTCCAATCGAAATAACGTAATTGTAGGCCTAAGTCCATGCATATATCTGTATACAGAGCTGCCGCGTGTACCGCCGGATCAAATGAGATGCCGTTTTCAGGATCTTTAACTAGCTCAATACCGGCAAGTAGGCCAAGACCTCTTATATTCGTGATATGTTTATAATTGCTTTCGAGATACTTAAGTCCTTTTAATAATTCTTCACCGCGAAGTCTACTATTCTTAACAATTTGATCTCTTTCTAATATCTCAAGTGTCTTCAGGCCAACCGCGCAAGCCATTGGATGTCCACTATATGTGAATCCATGGAACATCATTTCATCTGATTGAATAAATGCTTCTCTTACATGCTCTCTCATAATTACAGCACCTAGGTGGGCGTAGCCGCTCGAGATTCCTTTTGCAACACATAAAAAGTCAGGAACAATGTTCCAATTATCAACACCAAAGGTCTTTCCTGTTCTTCCAAACCCACAAATCACCTCATCTGCAATAAGCAAAATGTTGTGTTCGTCGCAAAGTTTGCGAACAGCTTGAAGGTATCCGTCAGGAGGGAACCTTACCCCGCCTGCGCCTTGGATTGGCTCCAGAATGACAGCGGCAATGTTATCGGATCCTTCTGACTCAATTATCCCACGAATAGAACGCGAATAATTTGGATCACTTTTATCACCAAGTTCTGCATTCAAAACATGCGCTGCAGCTGTAAGGAAGTTCGGAGCATTAGAAGTCGTAAATTTGTTGAATCCTTCGATTCCAGTAGCACTAGTGGCTCCTACTGTAACCCCATGGAATGATTGTTCAAGAGAAATAATTTTAGTTTTCTCTGGCTGACCTTTTACTTTCCAATAAAAACGAGCTAGCTTAAATGCAGTATCATTAGATTCCGAACCTCCCGATGTGAAAAAGCAAACATTCAAATCACCAGGTGCTAATGAGGCCACCTTCTGTGCTAAAAGGATAGCAGGCTCATTGGATTGTCCGCTGAAAGAAGAGCTGTAAGAAAGTTTTAACATCTGCTGTTTTGCTACCTCAGCAAGCTCTTCATTTCCATAGCCAAGGTTAACATTCCAAAGCATCGAAACCCCATCAATACGCTCTTTCCCCTCTATGTCTTTCAGATAAATTCCTTTACCTTCTGTAAAAATTGTTGAGGGCCCTGATAAATAATGAGCTCTTGGTGGAGTGGTTGGATGTAAATAATGTTTTTTATCTAGTTCTGATAATTCCAATTTGTTTAAGTTATTCCGCTTTGCAACGTATTGCATATTTTATTCCTCCCTTAATGTCTGAGTAGGTATAAAGCTTATTATTTTAGTTAACTAATATTCTGCCCTTTTATATCTGTTAAGAGTTTCTTAGATTCTTTTGAATACATGGATCGAATCGAGAAATAACAAACACCAAATCCCATCCAAGTAAATCCAACTATTTTTCCGGCTGTTGAAAGCCCCCACAAAATATAAAGACAAACCGACACCCCAATTAATGGAACAACCAAATATTTAACGATATTTTTTCGCTTATTTTTTAAATAGTAATGATTAATAACACAAATATTTACGAAAGCAAATCCTAATAATCCACCAAACGCGACTAAGTCGGATACAATTTGCAAATCCAAAGATATTGCACCAATAACGCCGATTATTGACATTAATAAAATATTATTCATCGGTGTTTTATACTTTGGATGAATATAGCTAAAAAATTTTTGAGGGATGACATTGTCACGCCCCATCCCCAAGAGCAGACGACTTGAAGCTGATTGGCTTGCTAAAGCGCTTGCAATTCCAGATGCGATAATCGTAAATGTAATAAAAGTCTGAAGAAACCCGCCCCCTATCGTCTCTAAAACGTTGAAGAAGGCTGTGTCGGGATTATCAATAGTTAAATAGTTTCCTACAAGAATCACTGCTAAATAAGTGACGGAAACATAAAATACCGTTTGAATGACACAGGTAAACATAATAGCCAAACCAATTTTATTCCCCTCTACGTTCGTCTCTTCAGCTAAGGTTGTAATAGCATCAAAACCTAGGTAAGCGACAATAACAATTGCTGCCCCGCCAATAACTGCTCCTATTGAAAAAGAATCACCATCATAAATTGCCTTATAATTTATTAAAGATAAATCACCCGTTATTATAAAATGACTTGCGCTAAAAACGAAGGCAATCACCGCGATAATCATGAAGAGCACTAAAACTGAATTCAACTTAGTTGCTATATCAATTCCGATTATATTAACAATCGTGATTGGAATAGCGAAAATGAGAACCCAACCCCAAACCGGAATACTTGGTACAAGGGCGTTTGCAAAACTTGCACTGATCAAAAAAGTTAGCATGGGTATCAACAGATAATCAAGCAGCACTCCCCATCCAGCAATAAATCCTATTTTAGGGTGTAGCGCTTGATGGGCGTAGGTATAGGTTGAGCCCGCAACCGGGTAAGCTTCAACCATTTTACCGAAACTGTACGCTGTAAATAACATAGCAACAAAACCAAGAACATATGAGAGGACAGAATGGCCCTGAGATACCAATGTGATAATTCCAAACATTGACATCGCTGCAACTGGTGCCATAAAGCCAAGACCAAAAATAACTAAATCTCGCATCTTTAAACTTCTTTTTAGACTTTGCCCATCTGATACAATTTGAATGTTCTCTATAATCCCTACCCCCATTGGCATTATTATAATTTTGTTATTTATACAAAGCGTTACCCTCCGTATTCAAAACTTTCCTATTAAAGTAAACCCATGCGTGCTTTGTCTAACTGTACATTTCCGGTTCTGAGATCAATAGACTCAAACGTTCTACTTGATGTAGCCTCAACCCAATTACCATTAATGAACAGTTGGTATTGCGTCAATCATCTGACTCCCCTCTTTTGTTTTGTTGATTGCCCATTTTTCCTTTGACTGTAGTAGGAACAATAAGCATTCTTTCTATTAATTTCAGATTATCAGAATAAGATAATTTGATATTGTAAAAATCGGAACATTCTAAATTTTCATCTAAAAAAAGTTATCAAACGCGTATGTCAGGCGCACGTAAAAGAGGGTGGGACATAACTAATTTGTCCTTTATGAAAGACGGATAATTTTTAAATTAACAAAGAATATAAATAAAAAACCCGAACTATTAAGAAACACAGAATGCGCGTTTCGTAATATTGTTCGTGTTTTTATTGGCTAAAATCCTTCTGTCCCAGCCTCTTTAGCTAGACAATCATTATTCTTTTTTGCCCCGTTAATTGGTAAGGTGTCGTGCATCCAAAATTCCGAAACTCACGAATCAAATGAGCTTGGTCATAATAACCATTCTCATAAATAACATCATTTAACGTAAAGTGGGTTGTCCTCAGAAGCATATTTAGTGATGATTGAAATCTAACTATTTGGCTAAATAATTTGGGGGAAATTCCAATATGGTCTTCAAATTGTTTTCTTAAATATCTAGTTGAATATCCTACTTCTTCTGCAAGTTGCGTAATGGTAATATTACCTCTTGTCGCGTATATATTATATAATGATTGTTTTATTAGTTTTGTTGATTTATCAATCTCAAAAATATGACTTTCCAATATTTCATTGAATATATTGACTCTCTGCATAAAACTTTCATCGGTTGCTACCCTTTCTAAAATATTCGTATTTACAGGAAACATTTCATTTAAGGAAATTTCTTTATCTGTAAGGTCTTTTATACCGAATTTTAGTTTCTTAATATCTAGGCATGGCAGAAAACGAATACCAAAGTATGTACTGTTTGGGAGTAGATTAATCACTCTACTTTTAGTAACGCTTCCACAAATATTACCGTAGTGCTGATCACAATTAATGAGAATATCGATACATCCATCCGGAATAACAGAAATTTGACTACTTACCCCTCCCATTTTAAATTGATAAAACAGAATAGATGGTTGATTTGGTTTAATTCTAACTTTTTGTTCAATATAGTAATCTGTTTGAAATTCAAAGTCAGGCTGGGACGGCAAGTAACTAATTATTTTCGAATTCAAAGGACTAATCAACTTTTTACCCCCTTGTAATACAAATTAGTAAACGCTTACAATTCGATGCTTAATATATGATTATTTCCTAGGTTAATCAAATAACAGCTAAATCAACTGTTTACTACTTTTCTTACACAAAGTAAGTTTAAGTAGGTATTTTGCAATTATTCAGGGTTGATTCCTTATCTACGTCTACTCTCTGGCTAAATGATTACAAGGAGATAAGGTATGATGAACTTAATCTTAATGCCTATTTTTCGCATAAAAATAGCCATCTTCATTTCAAGAAGTAGCTATTCTTCATTTTGGAAATACCCTGCCAGGAGATTTTCCAAGACACACCAAGCCTTAAATTAAATTTTTCTATACTTACGTAAATCAACTCAATAACATGCTATCTAAAAAATTCAAAAATGAACCAAAGTATATTTCTGAATTAGTAGAGCTTTCATATTCCACGTCACTACGAACGTTCGTAAAAAAAGTGTAATTAAAAAAGGAAAAATAATCAATATAACTTTCGGAAAATTTAGATAATTAATCACCTTCCCTCATTGTTACTGACTTTTTATTTAATGATGATGGTTATTACTTTATTTTAAATCGGAAGTGGCATTGCCGTTCCTGATTCAATCATCGTAAAATCCCTAAATTCGTTGAAAAAGTAAAATGAGTTATCAAAAAACGAATAGCGGGAAAATTTTAAAATAGCAATTTAGAGCGCTTTCCCACTCTTAATTACTATCAGTATTTAAGTTAAAAGCCTGTATCCCTTGTTACCTCAAGGTTACAGGCTTTTTTAACAACCATGAATTTCGCTGCAATCCTAAAACGGATAATCTAATTTGCTCGTTTGTACAGATACCCATTTCGCAACAGTAAACTCCTCTACAATCCATTCATATCCAAAGCGTCCAATTCCACTTTGTTTCACTCCACCAAATGGAACATTTCCTTCTAGCACTGCAGGCATATCATTTATATGTGTTGTACCAGATTCGATCTCAAGGGCTAATCTTTCCCCTCTTTCTATGTCACTAGTCAGAATGGCAGAGGATAATCCATATTCCGTGTCATTCGCAAAGCGAATGGCCTCTTCATCACTTTCAGCCGGAATAATTTGTGCAACAGGACCGAAGATCTCGCAAGATGCAAGACTTGAATCATTAGGTACATCAACAAATACAAATGGAGAAATAACATTTCCTGTACGGTCACCTTCTACTGCAACTTTTAATCCCTTTTCCTTTGCTTTATTAACTAAATCCATGATTTTATCAGCTTGTTTTTCATTTATAACAGGTCCAATAATTGTTTTTGGGTCTTTAGGGTCTCCTACTGTTAATCCCTTAACTTTTTCTACGTATTTAGTAACAAATTCATCATAAATATCTTTATGAACAATAATTCGATTTGTAATCGCACAAATTTGACCACTATGCAAAAATTTCCCGAAGATGGCTACTTTCACCGCTTGTTCAACGTCGGCATCTTTTAAAACTACTAAAGGGTTATTGCCTCCAAGTTCTAATGCCATTTGTTTTAATGTTCCGCCTGTTACTTTATTAATATGTTTTCCTACTTCAGTTGATCCTGTAAAACTGATAAACGAAGAATTCGTATTTAACAGGAATTCATCTCCTGCTTCTTGAAGATCAGTTAAAATTGAATTAAACACTCCAGCAGGAAGTCCTGCTTCTTCAAAAGCTTTTGCAAAAACTTGTCCGCCAACTATTCCTACTTGGAGATCTGGTTTATGAACAACACTATTCCCGAGAGCAATGGCAGGGAAAATTGTTCTTGTTGCCATGTTAAATGGGAAGTTAAAAGGTGTGATGGACGTAATAACACCTAAAGGTAATCGATATACACGACTAACCTTTCCCGGTGTAGAAGATGTATAATGTTTAGGTGTGTAAATTTCATCTACCATATTTATAGAATCTTTGATGTCACTAACTCCAAAGCCAAACTCAATTTGAGCCTTAAGTAGTGTTCCACCAGTTTCTCGTGTAATTAATTCCAAAATATACTCTTTATTTTTCTCTAAATAGTGTAATGCTTTCGTTAAAACTTCTCTTCTTTGTTCTGGAGTAGATTTAGCCCACTCCTTTTGTGCTGCTTTTGCTTTTTGATAAGCGTCTTTTATTTGCTCTATATTCGCTAATTCTACAGATGTAATAATTGACTGATCATATGGATCCTTTATTGAATAGGTTCTTGCACTACCACCCTCTACCCATTGACCTCCAATATAACTTTTGTTGATTTTACTTGCCCATTCAATGCAGTTCACATCTAAAGCTTGATTGTTTGTCATTTAAAGTCCCCTTCCTAAAATGAAAATCTACACTTAACGCGATGTAACCTAAATTGTAAGCGAAATCAATTATTTTTTATTGTAAAAAGCGGAACTACTCTTACAAACAGATTCAACCATTGTTTCATATTTACCTCGTTCACATTGTATTTCGCCTTTTCCTGCTCGTTTTCACAATGCATGTTTCATCTAAAACGAGTCATCCCGAATGTTGTCTAAAGGCTCATAACCTCGGAAAAATGGAGGTTATGAGCCTTTTAATCAATAAAAAACAACAGTGATGAAAACTAGAAAACTCCTTTTAGCCAAATTCTAATCTATTACCTTGATTGACTTTCAGCCCTTTTACTTTTTAAAACGCTTATGGATATTATTATACTTGTAAGTACCTTCCTCACTGAATTCAATCAATTCCATCGATAATGCTAGATAGCGCCTATTATATAGATCAGCAAAATGATCCTTGATTACTTCGAATAGCTCGTCACAAGTTTCTTTCTTATGTTCAGCCGATCTACCTGCCCCAATTTTTAATGTAGCATGAACAAATGCATCATCTTCTTCTCCATCTGCTACTCGGTAATCATGAAGTTCAACTGCTCTTGATCGAATTCCTCCAGTTGGAAAAAGATTACTACGGCTAATCAAAACATCATTCACTTTTTCAAGCAAATTTGGAATGGCTGCTTCTTCCTTTATGTTATCGGTATACTCAACAATAAAATGCGGCATGTTTTCATCCCTTTCACTGACTAAAAATGGCGTTCTCACTTTCTGTTCTTAAGAACTGTTTTTCACTAATAATAGTATTTACTAGTCGCCCCACACCTTCAATTTCAGTAATGACTTCATCCCCTACCTTTGTATCAACTAAGCCCTCAGGCGTACCAGTAAGGATAATGTCGTTTTTATTTAATGTCATAAAACTACTTAAATACTCAATTAAATGCGGAATACTAAAAATCATATCTTTCGTTGTGCCTTCCTGCGTAACTTTTCCATTTACATAAGTACGCAATGTAAGATTCATAGGATCTTCAATATCTTTTGCATCGACTAGCCATGGACCGATTGGTGTACAATTATCTCTATTCTTTACTTTTAAGTTCGGACGATAATAGTTTTCTAAATAATCGCGGATGGCATAGTCATTTGCAACTGTATATCCTGCTACATAATCATAAGCATCTTCTTGTTTAATGTTAGTCCCGGAACGCCCTATGACAACTGCAAGTTCACATTCATAATGCATATTGGTAGCCTCAGCCGGTCGGTACGTCTGACCTCGATGACCAATAAAAGTATTAGGACCTTTTAGAAAAACTAAAGGTTCTGTTGGTGCTTGAAAAGCAAGTTCCTTTGCATGATCTGCATAATTTAGCCCTAAAGCGAAAACGGTTCTAGGTTGGACAGGCGGTAGCCAGACCACTTCCTCCTCAGAAACAATTTGTCCATTATCTAGTTTCAGGTGACCATCATCTGTTTCAATCGCTTGATGAATGACATCCTGAAATACTACACGTGCATGTTTCATAATAATCACGCTCCTTTATAAAACAATGAGATTGTCATTTAACTGTATTTTCTAAATAACCGATTCCATCGATTTCAATTCGTACTCGATCTCCCTCTTTAACAAGAGGAGGAATTTCAGGTACCCCAACTAGTAAAACATCGCCCTCAAACAGGGTCATGAATCCCGAAATTTCAGAAATAAGTTGTGATACAGGTCGAATTAAATTGGCCGTTGTATTCTTTTGTTTTAATTCATCGTTAACGAATACTGTAATCGTCAACTTATTCGGGTCAGCGATTGCATCGCGTTCAATAATCCATGGACCTACAGGGCAAAATTTATCTCTTGCTTTTTGTTTAATAGCTGGTCGGTATAAACTCTCATGTGGAATACTCACATCATTTACAATGGTGTATCCTAATACATGATCTAAAGCTTTTTCTTCTGTTACACGAGTAGCCTTTTTCCCAATGACAATGCCTAATGAGGCACCTACTTGCAGATGCGACGTATCCTCGGGTAGTGGAATTGAAGATTTAAATCCAGTAATCGTGTTTACCGGTTTTATATATAACACAGGCGCTTTGGGAGGCTGTTTATAAGGTTCTTTCGTTAAAGATGAGCCTAATGCCTCAAGCTCGCCACTATAATTTAATAAAGCCCCATATACTGTACCCGAAATTGGCGCCTCCAAAGAGGACTGCTCTAAGGTTACATTTCTATCACCGAGAATGATTGTATTGCTTTGAGGATCTACTTCCACTTCTTTTGTGTGAAGGGTTTCACTCAATTTAATAATTGCCTTACTCATAACTATTCACACCTCTCATAAACTCGTAAAATTCTTCTGATGATTACTTAATCTTTTTGAACTTGCCAAACTATCACTAATGATTAACTACACCTTTAACATCATTACCTATATTTGACTTAACGATAATTTCTGAAAAATTATCCTCTACATTTTTTGTCTTACGGGCCCCTATTAATGTACCAATATAGCAGCCTAAGAAACCTAACGGTATAGAAAGAATTCCTGGTGACGCAAGAGGGAAAATAGGCTTACCAGTAAATAAGGCTACACCTGGTTCCGGATTCCAAACATTTGGACTTAACATAACTAGACCAATCGTGCTAATTAATCCTATAAGCATCCCGAAGATTGCTCCATTTTTGTTGAACTTTCTCCAAAAAATAGTTAATAAAATAACTGGTAAATTCGAACTCGCTGCTAATGTAAGAGCGATTGATGCTACAAAGGCAACATTAAAATTTTGAAGAAATAGTGATAAGGCAATGGCGATAGCAGTGATGACAATCGACGCAAGACGTACCATAAACATTTGCTGTTTTTCGGTTGCTTTCCCGTCTTTTAAAATTTCGTTATAAAAGTCATGAGAAAATGCTGTTGCTCCCGTAACTACAATTCCAGCAACAACTGCGAGAATAGTAGCAAAGGAAACCGCAGAAATAAAAGCAAACATAAAATCTCCGCCAATATATTTTGCTAATAATGGCGCTGCCATATTTCCTGCTGGGTTAGCCTCAATAATTTTCGAAGTTCCAACTAGCTTTGCCGCTCCAAACCCAAGGAAAATAACCATAATATGGAACAACCCCATAATCCACATAAGCCAAACAACTGACTTTCTGGCAACCTTAGCATTCGGTACAGTTAAAAAGCGAACTAATACATGGGGTAGACCCGCTGTCCCAAGAATGAGCCCAAGTGTTAAAGAAGTAGCATCCCAACCGTTTTTATATTTCAAACCAGGGTTTAAGAAATCAATTCCAAAAGGAGTGGCTGTTTTCATATCCGTAAAAATGCCAATAAAATTAAAATTAAATTTCCACATAACCATTACAAACATAATAAAGGTTCCACCTACTAAAAGAACGGCTTTAATAATTTGAACCCAGCTTGTTGCGGTCATTCCTCCAAACAAAACAAAAGCTAACATAGCAACACCAACAATAAGGACTGAAGTATTATACGGAATACCTAATAATAATTTGAATAAAGCTCCAGCAGCAACAAGCTGTGCAAGCATATAAAAAACTGAGATGATTATTGTATTGAAGGCAGTTACTCCTCGTACTTGTTTAAACTTAAATCGAGCAGTAATCATATCACCTAACGTATATTTCCCTAGATTCCTTAATGGTTCTGCAACTAAAAATAAAATGACAAGAAATGAAACTAGCGCACCGTACATGAGGAAGAATCCGTCATATCCCGTTAAAGAAAAGGCTCCAATTAACCCTAAAAAGGTAGATGCAGACATAAAGTCACCTGCTAAAGCAAGTCCATTTTGCCTAGCAGTTAGACCCCCTCCAGCTGTATAAAAAGAACCTGCTGTTTTTGTTTTTTTGGAAGCATAGTACGTAATGAAAAGTACCCCTATTGACATGAGTACAAAAAGAAGAATAATATCCCATCCCATATGTTTACAGCCCCTCTTTTACTATGATTTGCTTTACTTTTTCGTCAAATTCAGCAGACTTCTTTACGTAAATACTGCATACTCCAAATGACATAAAGATAATTGAAATACCGTAAATCCACGCCAACGTAATGTCTCCTATTACTTGAACGTTTAATATATTTGTAAACAATGATAGGAATGGTAAAGCTAGTGAATAAGCCAAATAAAAAATTGTGTATGAAATAATAAACTTTTTCTTATCTAAAAGTAGTTGTTTAAAATCCTCTGAAGTGGAAATTTTGTCATAATCGATTTGGTTGTTGTCTTGTTGTTCGATATCTTTTTTTACATTACTCTGTTCTTTTACTAGCTCCAAATTGATAGCACCTCTTTCCTAATAATTCAATAGGGTTCTTAAATGCTTCTAATTTTTAATTTCTATTAAAAACTACTAGTTTTAGCTCTGTCATTTCCTCTACGGCATATTTTATGCCTTCTCTTCCGACTCCACTTTCCTTCACACCTCCATAAGGCATGTTATCTACACGAAACGTTGGAATGTCATTAATCATTATGCCACCAACATGAAGGTTTTCAGCTGCAGTTAACGCTGTATGAACATTATCCGTGTAAATTCCCGCTTGGAGACCATATCGCGAATCATTTACTTGCTCAATCGCTCCCTCTACTGCTTGCACTTTATTGATGATGACAATTGGAGCAAACATTTCTTGACATGAAACTTTTAACGAAGACTCTGCGTTTAATAATACCGTTGGCAATAGAATATTTCCTTTGGCGATTCCTCCAGTTGCTACTTCTGCTCCATGTTGTTTCGCCTCATGAATCCAATCTAAAGTACGTTCCACATCTTCTTTTGAAATAAGCGCTGAAACATCCGTACATGGATCTAAAGGGTCACCAATTTTGAGTTGCTGAGTTGCTTCAACAAATTTTTGCACAAATGTTTCGTACAAACTTTCATGAATATAAATGCGTTGTAATGATATACATACTTGACCTTGGAAAGAAAAGGCTCCCTTCACACAACGATTAATAATTGAATCTATATCGATCCCTTTATCAATAATAACGGCTGCATTCGAACCCAGTTCTAATGTCACGCGCTTCAGTCCAGCTTTGTTTCGAATACCAATCCCAACAGCTGGGCTTCCGGTAAATGTAATAGCAGCAATTCTATCATCGGTCACGATTTTATCCCCCACGACTCTTCCGCTTCCAGTAATCACATTAAGAGCTCCATTAGGTAAACCAGCCTCCTGTAACAACTCTGCTAAAAAGAAAGAGGATAGTGGAGTTTGAGATGCTGGTTTTAATACAACTGTATTTCCTGCGGCAATGGCAGGACCTACTTTATGGGCTACTAAATTCATCGGGAAATTAAATGGAGTAATCGCTCCAATAACCCCAATAGGTTCACGCACCGTATATGCTACTCGTTTTTCTCCGCCTGGTGCAGCATCCAATGGAATTGTTTCTCCATGAATTCGCTTTGCTTCTTCAGCTGCAAACTTATATGTTTGTATGGTCCGTTTTACTTCTTCGATTGCAGTAGCAATTGGTTTAGCTGCCTCTAAAGCGATAATTTCTGCAGCTTCATCTAAACGCTTCTCATACAAATCTACTAAACGTTCCAAAATAGCTGCACGTTCGTGAGCTGGCATTTTCGCCATGACTGTTTTTGCACGACATGCAGCATCAATTGCCTCATTCACTTCTTTTTCATTAGCCTTAGGAATATATGCAATAACATCTCCAGAGTATGGAGATGTTAGGGATGCATGTTCAGTGGCTTCTTGCCATTGACCATCAATATATAAGTTTTTCTTTCTTACTTGCACTTTTAAATTCATATTCTACTCCTTTCTGTAATAGCCTACTTTTAATTAGATTACTAGTTCATCTTTTTTCATGTATTCATTCATTCCGTATGACTCATTCTGCTTGCCATATTTATAATCTAGCCACTTTACTTTAATCCGCTTTTTGTATGGGTATACAGAACAATCTTTTAATTGGGTTAATAATGAAGAATGTTGCTCATTTATAGATATTTGGTGGCAAGTTCCATCATAATGATTACCATCTATTTCAACTTGAATATGGTAAATACCAGGTTTAGGCATTCGATATCTCTTTTCTACTATTAATTTAAGAAACTGATGGTTTTTGTAAAAAAGAGAACTTTGATTTACTTCTCCATTAATTTCATAAAAATCGCCAAGGTACATAGGAATCTTTTGCACATGACCTTCATCAAGCAATTTTCGGATTGCTGTAGAACTAATTTTTTCATCATCATGTTGGATCTTTGGAACAGTCGTTACATCCAAACTTCCGGGATTATACTCTGATAACGTTTTCATATTACCGAGCCCTTTATAGCCATAATGATAATCAAAGCCTGCTACAACATGTATACATCCAAGTCCAATAATGTATTGTTCAACAAAATCGTTTGGAGAAAGACGGGCAAACTCGGGGCTAAACTCAACAACAAATAACTTCTCAACACCTAACTTTTCGAATCGATCTTCTTTCAAAGGAAGCGGAGTTAAATAAGTCATTGGCTCCATATGAGGAAAGAGTATATCTTTTGGGTGCGGATAAAACGTCATAACACCAAAGGCGCATTGTTTTTGCCTAGCAATTTGTTTTGCTGTTTCAAGAATTTTTTGATGGCCGATGTGAACGCCATCAAAAAAACCAAGAGCCAAAACACAAGCTTCCATTTCAGTGAACTTTGATTTATCAATTGAACTGTTGATAGTAATTGTCTCCATCGTTTGCCCTCCCCTTTTATGTTAAGTTAACTGCGGCGCGGTGATCTGGCCATATTTTCCTGCAAAGAATGTCAGGGGATTTCCTTCACGGAGCACAATATCTTCTACTTCTCCAAGGAACAACGTATGGTCACCAGCTACTTGCTTTCCATATACATTACATACAATATTCGCCAGAGCATCCTTTACTACCGAGATTTCGCTTAGGCGGTCAAATTCTGGTTCACGCTTTTCTTTGATCTGGCCGGCGAATAACATAGAAACTTCTTGCTGGTCTTCCGATAAAATATTCACTGCAAATTTACCGGAGCGGTTAATTTTATCCAGCATTTTTGCATTTTCTTTAATCGATATTAGTACGAGTTTCGGATTTAGCGACACTGACATGAAGGCATTTGCCGTCATGCCATGAGGCTCTCCATCAATATCCGTTGTAATAACTGTTACGCCGGTAGCAAATTTACCCATGGCATCTCGAAATATACGATCATCCATTGAAACTCCTCCATTCTTTTAATTTATATAACAAGTTCTGGTTTCCTCTGTGCAAGAATTGGTGACATCGATTGAATTTGTTCATTTGTTTCAATATCTAAAAACGGAGATGTTTCATTAAACCAGCTGTCCGGTGCTTTTGCACCCCATAATGTTTGACGACGTGGGTCATTTAAATCCCATCGGATTGGCTCGAAGTCATTGTCACTTGTTAAGTAATCTCCGTTATACAGCTCAATGCGGTATCCATCTGGATCTCTTAAATACAAGAAGAACGCATTGGATAAACCATGGCGTGCTGGACCTCTTTCAATGTTCTGTGAATAGCCAAGAGAAGCTAAAACATCGCAGCAGTGAATTAGAGCAAGTGGATCCGGTAACCAGTAAGCAAAGTGATGAAGACGCGGACCATCTCCGTTCATAAAGGCTTGATCATGCACAGTCTGTTTGCGGTGGAGCCATGCAGCCCAGATACTTCCATTTTCTATAGTTGTATATTCAGAACATGCAAAGCCTAGTTCGTTGATAAAGAAGTTGTAAGCTTTTTCCACATCCGGTACAGCACAGTTTACGTGGTCAATCCTTTGAATTCGTGCCCCGCTGTATAAGTCGTAGCGCTGAAGTAAGCGCTCTGCTTTTTCAATCTTGCAGAAAAATTCAAGAGGCATTCCTGAAATATCATGTACATGCAGTGCACGTCCAAGAGCATGCTGGGTTCCTTCCTTAAGCCACTTTGTTTTTAAGCCTTTTGATTGAAACAATTCAGCCAGACGATCAAGATCTTCTTCTTTTTCTACTTTGTAACCGAGTGCGTGTACCCCTAACGTCTCGGACTTTTTAAGAACCAAGCTGTGGTGTGTGTGTTCTTCAAGCCCTCTTAAATAAACACAGTTGTCCTTTGTTTCCGTTTCAATCATGCCAAGCGCTTTTACATAAAAATCTTTTGAACGATCTAAATCCTTCACATTAATAACAGTTCTGGCAATGCGAATGATATTGAAATCCATACTCCCCATCTCCCTTAGTCGTTTAATTAGCTATTTTTAACAAACTCTTCTGATCGATTCAAAAATTCTTTTACACGATTAACATATTCCTGTTTGTCATACCCGTTATAAAGCGTACTTGCCATTCTAACGGGATCACCGAAGAAGAAGCGCTCATAAAGTGTTTGTCGAGAACCGAATGAACTTATACATACATCCCATGCCAAACGATAAAGTTTCACACGATGATAAGCATCTCCAGTGGCTGATTGTAAATACTTATCAAGATCCGGACGAATATCAGAATTGAAGTCTGATTCTGATGGAATCGCCATTAAGCCACTTGCACCCATTAATTGCATAATTTCTGTAAAGCGAGGGTAAATTTTAGGGAAGTAATGACGTGCTGCATTTAACGGTGCAAAATCCGGTGTCATAGTTCCCCATCTATCCACTTTTGCATTTGCTTCGGCAGCAACGACATATGCTTTCATCGTTTCAAGTGCAATAATTACTTCAGAGATTTTCTCCTGTATATGTTGGTATTGGCCAATATTAATTGTCTCTGCCATTAATTGAAGAATACCAAGTACAAACTCTGTTTTCGCGATATTTTTTGATACAACTTGATGGGTCATATGAACAACTGCATTACTTTCGTTGTAGGCCTGGTTACACACATTAACATCACCAAGGGCAAAGACTCGATTCCAAGGAACGACAACATTATCAAACACTACAATAGTATCCATTTCTTCAAAGCGAGACCCTAGCGGATGGTCGAAATGAGACTTACCATAATCAAAAGATTCTCGACAAATAAACTTTAAGCCCGGAGTATTATTAGGAATAGAAAATGCAAATGCATATGGATTTTCTTCAGCTGATTGTTTTAACAAAGTAGATGGGAATACCATGATTTCATCTGTAATACCACCTTGAGTAGCAAGTAATCTTGCCCCTTTAATAACAACCCCTTCAGATGTTTTCTCTTTAATCCGTGCTGCAATATACGGATCTGGAAGCTGTGCTGAATTCACTCCCCTATTGACTTGAGGCTGAATCAACGTATGTGTTAAAGATAAATCATTTTCACGGCAATACTCGTAGTAGTTGGCCATGTTTTCGGCATAGATGGAGTCCTGTTTTCCAAACATTTCTGAAGCTGAACCATACGCCATCATCCCGACATTAATGTAATCAGGGGAACGTCCCATCATGCCACCATTATATTTCGCCCATTCTTGCATCATTTTACGACGTGTCACCAAATCTTCTTTTGTTTTTGGCTGTATAAAAGATGTACCTACCCGTTCACCAGTAGTTGGAGATACATATGTCATGTAATCCCTTTTTTCTGGATCATGTTGCAAATCATAAAGTTCTGCCTGAGTTTTCATAACCCCATTAAAAGCTGAATGTTCAGAAATTTTACCTTCTACTCGTTTTCCATCAATCCATATATTTGCCTGTGCATTATCAACTCTTTCAATATATTGCTTTCCTGTTTTTGCTGGCATTATTGCTTCCCCCTCAAAAAATAGTTTTTACTTTCCAAATTGCGGAATATGATGATCACCTATAGCAACATGGATTACCTTTGGTTCTGTATAGAATTCAAACATTGCGTAATGACCGCCCTCTCTTCCAATTCCACTATCTTTCATACCGCCAAATGGAATTCGAAGATCTCGTACGTTTTGAGCGTTAATCCAAAGCATACCCGCTTCAATAGCATCCGCCATACGATGTGCTCGTTTTAAATCTTTTGTCCATACAAAACCTGCTAGTCCGTAAGATACGTCATTTGCCATATGAAGTACTTCTTCATCTGTTTCAAATTCGATTACGGCCATAACAGGACCAAAAATTTCTTCCTGACATACTCTCATGTCATTTCTTGCATTTAATAAAAGTGTCGGTGGTACAAAATTACCTGCCTTTACCTTCTCCGGAACCACTCCCTGAATTACTTCACAACCTTCTTGTTTAGCGATTTCTATATACTTTTTTACTTTGTTGTAATGATCTTTTTCAATTAGCGGACCAAGCTGAGTTGATGAATCCATTGGGTCACCGATTTTAATGTTAGCGACACGTACTTTTAATTTTTCAATAAATTGATCTTTAATATTTTTATGCAAGAATACCCGAGAATTGGATGTGCAACGTTCACCATTAAAAGAGAAAATCCCCCATATTGCTGCATCTAGAGCTCGTTCAAGATCTGCATCATCAAAGACAATTAAAGGTGATTTTCCACCAAGCTCCATCGATGTTTTCTTTAAAGTATCCGCAGAGTTTTTAATAATAGTGGAACCTGTAGTCGTTTCACCTGTAAATGAAATCGCTTTCACATTTGGGTGAGCAACAAGAGCAGCCCCTGCTGTTTCTCCAAAGCCATGAACGACATTAAAGACTCCATCCGGAACTTTTGCTTTATGAATAATTTCAGCTAATTTATTTGCCGTTAATGGTGAAAGTTCCGCTGGTTTTAGAACAACAGTATTTCCAGTTGCTAATGCAGGCGCTACTTTCCAAGTCTCTAACATGAATGGGGCATTCCATGGAGTAATTAACCCTATAACTCCTAATGGTTTATAAACTGTATAATTAATGAATTCATCATCCATTGGGTAAGATTCACCATGCAATTTTGTCTCAACCATTCGTGCGTAGAAACGGAAATTTTCTGCAGCACGTGCGGTTTGATTTCTTGTTTGGCTAATTGGCAGACCTGTATCTAATGCTTCTAAGAAAGCAATTTCTTCAATCTCCTCATCGATAAGATCTGCAATTCTATTAATATAATTCATTCTTTCTTTCAATTTCATCTTGCCCCACGGACCATTCTCAAATGCTTCTTTTGCTGAAAGAACAGCTTGATTTATATCCGCTTCACGTCCCTCAGCGATATAGTTGTTTATTTTATTGGTAAATGGATTTTTATTTTCAAAAGAAGCACCTGATTTACTGTCGACAAACTGTCCATTAATAAAGAGTTTTATATTTTCTACTTGCATGTGTTCGTGATTTTTTTGAGTCTCAGTTACTTGAACTTGCATGTTATTACACTCCTTATTCTTCTCTTACTCCTCTAATAAGGAGTAAGAGAATTTTTTAGATTTCGAATTTATTATTTAGTTACAATCTCATTTGATAAAATACCATATTGATTTAAAACTTCCCGAATTTCGTTTTGCAGCGCCTCAGATGGTAAATCCATTGGCTTGCGTAAAACTGGCGTAATTTTATCCATCATCCCCAGCGCTGCTTTTACTGGTCCAGGATTAGTCTCTTTGAATAACACATCATTTAATGTCATTAATTCAAAATGAAGATCTAACGCTTTTTCAGTGTCTCCTTCCTCCCAAGCATTATGCATTTCTGCTACTTTCGCTGGTGCAACGTTTGCTGTAGCGCTAATAGAACCTTTCCCACCAATTGTTAACATTGGGTAGCAAAGAAGTTCAATTCCCGAGAATAGACTAAAATCTCTCCCACAATTTAATAGCACTCGATTGACATGTTCGAAATCTTTATTAGACTCTTTGGCACCAATAATGTTCGGGCAATCTTCAACAAGTCGAGCCATAGTTGTTACTTCCATATTCACCCCTGTTCTTCCAGGAATGTTATATATAATAATTGGAATATCCACGGCATCTGCAATAGTTTTATAGTGTTTATATAATGCTTGCTGAGAAGGCTTATTATAGTACGGAACAATGACCATCGCGGCATCTGCTCCCATTTCTTGAGCAGCCTTTGTTAGCCGAAGTGCTTCATTATGATTAACTGATCCCGTTGCTGGTATAAATGGAACTCGTCCATTAATCGTTTTACTTGCTGTTTCCATCACAAGCTCTCTTTCTTCGATCGTTAGAGAACTAGGTTCCCCAGAAGTCCCGGTTACCGAAATGCCATGGCTCCCACTTTCTATCTGCCAGTTAATTAAACTTTTAAATGTCTGTAAATCTAAACTTTCATCTTCCTTGAATGGTGTAATAACTGGTGCAATCGAACCTTTTATACTTTCTTTAGCTTTTCGAATTCTAGACATTTTATCTTCTCCTTTTCTACCTTTTCATGGAATCGTTTTCAAGATTAATGTATCATTAAGTTTGAAATATTTAAAATATTTAAAATGTTTGTAACGTATATAAAATAAATATGCTTTCTAAGGAGGATTTTCATGGATATAAGACAATTGCGATACTTTACCACTATTGTTGAAGAAGGCCAGATCACTAGAGCAGCAAAAAAGTTACATATGGCCCAACCCCCCCTTAGTCAACAGCTAAAAGCGCTGGAGGAAGAACTTAGTACTCTTTTGATAGTACGAAATGGAAAGAATATAGAACTAACAGCAGCAGGAAAAGTCTTGTATAAGAGAGCTACCAATCTTTTAAGTCAGATTGATGAAACAATTATGGAAGTGAAAGAAGTAGGGGAAGGTCTTAAGGGTACATTATCAATTGGATCTGTAAAAACATGCTTTTCTTACCTACCTGAACGCATTCGTTTTTTCCGAGAAAAGTATTCAAACGTTACATTTCGTTTATACGAAGGGGATACCTATCGATTATTACAAGATTTAAGAAATAGGCATATTGAGGTTGCTATAGTCCGGTTACCTTTAGAGGCAGAATCAGATGACTTATCCTCACTGCCATTACCTCCCGACCATTTTGTTGCCGTTATCCCTGAGACGTGGAATTATGAAAATACATTAAGACTAGATGAACTTTCAAGTATGCCACTAATGTTGCTACAACGTTTTAAGGGTGTTGGTCAATACGAACTCGTTATAGAAGCTTGTAGAAAATATCACTATGAACCAAATATTGTCTGTCAATGTTCAGACGCTGCTATGATTATGTCCCTAGTTAGAGAAGGTGTCGGTGCTTCCTTACTTCCAAGGTCTGTCTTACATTCATTTTCTATGAATGGCCTGAAAATATTGGAGCTTGAAGAACTAAGTATTCAATCAGATTCCGCCGTTATCTGGTTGAAGGACCGTTACCTTTCAAAAGGTGCTATTAAATTTATTGAAACTTTTGAGAGTGAATACAATTTAAATATCTCACAAGTAGAATGACTCAAATAATTTCATGATTCTATAAATCATATGTGTTGAATCAATTTTAAAGATTTTAATTACTCCCTTCTACCAAAGAAAGTATGACAGTGGATGCCTAGAGGTGGTCCACTCGATTGTTGAATCAAGAAAGTGGCTATAATATGGATGTATATAATGTGTCTGTTTTCATCTGACACCTTCCTTTTCTGCATCATAAAAGCCCTCCACAGATGATTGTGGAGGGCTTCGAATTAAACGCCTAAAGATTCTCTTATTTTGATTACTGCATCTTTTATTTCATAAGATGTTTCAAGTACCTCAGAATTCTCACGGTGATTCGATTGAATGTACCGAATGATTGTATATAATTCATCAATCATTTCGTCATCACTTTTATATATTTTCATTTTGTTCCCTCCTTGATGTTATTTAATCATAACAAAAAGATGGATGAAGGTATAAAAATAACGCTAGCCTATGCTCCGTTTACTCGTTTACTGTAACATGATTATGTATGTAAAAAAAAGAAAATGGCGAACATTGTACGTCAAGTGTCTTCAAATATAATACTAAAAAAATTAAATATCAGTTTTAACTATCATTTCATGCGCCACACACACGAACAACATTAATTGAAAATGGTGGTACATCTATTAAAATTGTGCAAAAAGATTAGGACACAGCAGATCAGTTATTACAGAAGACCACTATGTCCATCTTACAGAGAAAATGTTCAGAGATGCTGTAGATATCTTTGATTCATTTGCTCAAGATCTTTAGGTGTAATATGAATATAAATTCTAAATGGGTGGCAAACGGGTGGCAAATGCCTTAAAGCACATATTTATTTCACTAGGCAAATGCCTGCCAACCCTTGATATTCCTAATTACTTCGAATCATCCATCTTCAGAACAGCCATGAATGCTTCCTATAGAAATGCTGTATTCAGGCGTATCTTTTTATTTAATTTTATTCATGGGTATTTTTATTTATCGAGCTTTATTTTCTACTACTGGTGGGGATATGATGGGGAAAAATTTAAGACCACCCATCACGGAGTGGTCTTTTTTGGTTTTTCTTTATGATTCTTACCCTATATAAACATTTCTTTTTATTCTATAATTTCATAATGGTACCGACTGCCATCATCTGTCATTCCTCTTATTGATCCTTCAAATACTTTACCCACAGTTTGTACAGCCCAATAGCGGACAGTTTTATCTTTTGTGAAGAAATCGTTTGTTATTTTTTTGAATACGCCCTTTTCCACTTCCCTGTAGTACGATTCATATTTCGTTAGAGGTGTCGTGATACCAAATTGTTCCGCCTTCACTAAATTAACTGTTCGATCACCTATTTGCCCCAGTACAGAACCATTATACATACTAGCTAAAGTGGTATTTTGACTTGGTGTTGTTGTGTATTCATAATATACCGAATAATAATTTTCATTTAATCTTTCACCAGGCATGTTCGGATTTGTAACATCCATAAAAAACATATCTTTGTAGATACCTTTTGCTTGTGAGCCTCTTGTGTCCACGAATATGGCACGTTCTATCATGTTAACAGCACGTTTGTTATTCAACGTGTACGGTTTCCCTAGCACATCCTCGAAACCACCTACCTCTTCTCCCGTAACAGGTAGCTTATATGCCTCTCCCCAGAGCATTTTAACATATTCTTCTACACTCATATTTTTCTCTTTTGCAGATTTTTCTGTAGTTTTGTACCAAAAACTAGTATCATTAAACCGCGATTTTTCATAATTTGTGAGTGTTAAAATATTAGTCCCAGTATTAGCAACCTCACGAAGTTCCTGCAGCCCTACGAAATCAGATGGCACTTTCTTCAATGTATCCATGAAACGAATAAGGATTGTTGCCGCCTCGGCACGTGTTGTATTCCCATTTGGCTTAAAAGTGAAGTCCTCATAACCTGAAAGCAATCCAGTACCTAGTGCTACCCCAATATAAGGTAAGTCTTTTTTGTTTACTCCACCCTTATAAAATTCGGGAATCGGTATTAAAGTAAGGTTTGAATTCGCCATTTCCTCAATCGCTTTGCCATAATCAGCATTTGCATGGGCTAACCCATTTGCAAGCCATCTAGACATTTCGCCACGAGTCATTGCTTTGTTTGGTTCAAATTTATTTTTAGAGAAATCCCCTAATTTAATAAATCCTAAAGCTAATCCCTCTTGGATTGCTTCATTAGCCCAATGTGTATCTGAAATATCATAAAAACTTACAGTAGCTCGCTCATTACTTTCAAATACTCTGGCTAAAAACGTTGCAAATTCAGCACGTGTAACTTGAGCAGATGGTTTATATGTACCATCTTCATAACCTGTTACTAACCCTTTTTCAGCTACCTGTTTAATGGACTCATATGCCCAATGTGATTTAGTTACATCTTTAAATGTAGTTTTTGTTACTGGTGCTGCTTCCACATTTTCAGTAGCAACTGGAATAACGACAGCAGCTGTCATAACACTCGCAGCTAGTGCTTTAATCATTAAATTTTTGTTAGATGATTTCTTATGTAACATTTCATGCTCTCCTTTTATAAAAACTATATGTACAAAACAAAGTTACCATATATGTCCTAAATAAGAAATATGGTCTAAGTAAAAATACCTTCTTCCATACACTTCTTTCTGCTTATATTTTGAACGCATCAATTGCTTTGTCTTCCACAACTATATGAACACATAATAAAAAACCACTAATCACGAAATGGTCAACATACTAAGCATATATTCCCCATTCAAACAAAAAGTAATGACTATCAGACTGTCCAAATATGTAATCATATGTATATCCCTTTTTTATTTGAATAATTTCAATGTGATTCAATCTAGTTAAAAGTTCTTTAACAATTGATTCTGTTACATTAAGATATGCTAATTCATTTTTAAATCTACATATAAACTCATCTTTGTTCACTAACTCAATACAAACATATTTTTTGGGGTAATAATCATTAATCCAGCCATCTTCTAACGCTGTTAGCCATTGTTCATCAGCAGGATTTGGTTCATCATTGATATCCCATTCCTCTCCATCGAACAATTCTTTTTTAAATATTGCAGAAAATGCATCTTGAATATTATCAAATTGACTTTTTTCTGCAAATATTAAATCTACTTGCATTACATATTCATCTCTAAACTCATATACATCAAATGATAAATTTGATAATCTAACATTTGCTATCTGTTTGGCAAATGAATTAAGATCATTAAGCAACTCTTGAATTTCCTTATGAATCATATAATATCTACTCCTTTCTTCCTACTTTTGTCCAGCGTCTGCACCAATTTGTTGTAACGAGCTTAGTTCACTTGCTGTAGTGCTTGTGAGCTCTTTGATTTTCAAACTCCATTCAGTTTTTAACTTATCAAGTTGTTTTGACGCAACTTCACGTAAAGCGAGAATTTGCTTGTCGGTATCTTCTCTCATACCTGTAAGTTCTTTTTCTGCTTGTTGACGAGCTAGCTAGCGCAGATTTTTCTTGATACAACGCACTGTATTGAGTTAATTGTTCGTCCGTTAATTGATTCAGTGCCATTAATTGTGGAAGTGTTTTAACACCTAAATCCGATAATTCACTTAACAGATCAGCATCGATATTACGCGCAGATAATTTAGCAAATTCATCTTGCCATTGCTTAAATCCATCCACTTGTGATTGTAAATTGCTGAGTAATTCATAACCTGTTTTATTAATCTCAACTTTAAATTCATCAAACAATCCAGCGAAAGACATTAATGATGATAGACGTTTAGAGAATGCATCGTCATATGCTTTATTTAAATCGTTTTCTTGTTTGATTAAGTCATCATTAATTTTTTGCATTTGAGATTGGTAGTCTTTATTAATAGCTAGGATTTCTTTGTTTACAGCCTCTACAGCCTTTTGATATTCCTTTTGTGCTAAGATACGTTCTTTTGAGCCTTCCACAAACATTTCAATGGATTGTTCCCAAACGGCTGCCTCGTCTAATAAAGACAATTCATCTAATGACTTAGTAGCTGCTCTTTTAAATCATCAAGATTCACTTTTTTCATCTAACCCCTCCCCCCTACCTCCCTAATGTGAAGGTTATTTTCAGAGAGTTGACCCCACGCCGGTCCCAGGGGTTTTTTGAATCGCAAAACCTTTTGACCCGGGGGTACTATACTTTTATCTCTTTACCACTTCTCGTCATCAATCCATTTATTCTCTTTACCATCAAAACGATTATGTCTTTTGTTGTGACACTTCTTACATAATGTTCGTAGGTTGTCTAACTCTAATGCTAGTTCTGGATAGTCTTCAATCTCTTTAATGTGGTCGACTTCTAAAACTGCATCATGTTTTGTTGTGACCTTTCCTTCTTTTGCACACCATACACATTCGTGATTGTCTCGTTCGAGTGCTTCGAGTCGTAGCTTCAGCCACCTGGAAGATTTATAGAATGCAGTTTGCTCTTGTTTTGTTTTGTACTGCTGCATGGTTGTTAGTCGCTGCCTTCTAATCGTGTTGGTAGTTCTTCGTTCGGAATGATGTACGATTCTTTGCACATATCACAAACCCTTGTAACTAACGAACCGCTAGGATAAGTGTGGTCTGAATAATCGAGCGAACCACAATCACATGACCAAGTATTATCAATAGCATCCAACTCATCAGCCAATGCTTCAGTATGCTTTGCGTTTGCTCGTAACTTTAATTGCACTTTGTCTGTGTCCATATCAACTGATAATGAAATTCCTTTTGTTTTATTCATTTCATCCCTCTTTCTAATTGTTTTTGGTTTGACCAAATTAAACATCGATTGTATATTAATTGGAAAAGGAGTTGGAAATATGCATAAATTTTATCCGCCTATATTTAATGAAAAGAGTTTTCATTGCCCACTTTGTAATGTGTATGCAAAGCAAGATTGGCATATTTTATACTACCATCCTAATTGGAATGCCAGCTTACATGGCTTTAATACCTATAGGTGCTCTTATTGTAATGGTTATTCAGTTTGGAAGGATGGGAAATTGTTATATCCAGAAAGTACAATTGCACCTAACCCTCATGAAGATTTACCTCAAGAATTATTAGAAGATTACATAGAAGCTTCAAATATTGTAAATAAATCACCAAGAGGTGCTGCTGCATTATTAAGATTAGTGTTACAAAAACTTATGGTTTATTTAGGTGAACAAGGAAAAGATATAAACAAAGATATAGGTTCTTTAGTTCAAAAAGGTCTGCATCCTCAAGTGCAACAAGCGTTAGATATTGTTAGAGTTATTGGTAATGAGTCTGTACATCCTGGACAATTGGATTTAAAAGACGATACTGCAACAACCCAAAAACTATTCGAATTTATTAACTTTATAGTTGAAGATAGAATAACTCGTCTTAATACTATTCAATCTCTTTTCGATAAGTTACCAGAAGGGAAAAGAAAAGGTATTGAAAATCGAGATAAAACTACGACTCCATAAATAGGAGTCTTTTCATTTCCTCTTCACCTTCCCATCTTGAAATCGAATGAACTCGCTCGGACTCTAACCGCAATACTCTTTACATTTGTATTTAATGCAAGTGTTAGCCCACCTAATGAGAGTCCAGCTAAACTAAATAACTAATGTAGCCATTTCATGTTTGCCCTCCACAATTAATAATGGTTTGCTCATTAGCTTTTATAGTCTGTTTAGCTTTCGACTTTATATCTTCAAGACTGCTCACCCTATTCATAACCCCACGATTAACTCCTACGATTATTGGATGGTCGATAGGATATACAGTCTTCAAGGCATAATAAAAAGCCTACACTCAAATGAATGTAGACCGATTCATGATTTAACGAGAGTTAAATTTTACTCTTTCTTAATCTAATAGTAATATCCAATAAATTTTCTGTTCTAATAATTTTAGTAGATTCTTTTAATAAATAAAAGGCAAAACCCGTGGTCAATAATACATAAATAAATAAGATAATAATTAAACATACTTCTTTTAAACCTTGTAATCTTTTATCAACTGAAATAATAGCTACGAGAATCGCTAATAGAGTAAAAATAGCTGATAAAGCTGAAAATGCAACAGTACCCTCGAAGGATTTACGTTCTTTATGTTTTAATGTAGTTTCTTTCATAATTTCCAATTCATTATAAAAATATTTGTTCATATTATCTTTAATATACTTGTTTACATCTGAATCTTCATAGTCTTTTTTTGTTAAATGAGATTCAAATTCTGAGTAAATTTCTTTAAAGTTATAAATTTTATAATACTTTTTATTTTGAGACATTTTCTCACTCCGATTAAAAAGCCACACCTTGTTAGATGTGACTCACTTTACTTAATAAAACTCTTCATCTTCAACTTCATTAACATTAACCGTCTTAGTACATCCATTTGGATAATTAGCACATCCAAAGAACTCGCCATAACCACCTTTACGCTTAACCATTGTATTTCCGCAGTAACATTTAGGATAATTAGTTGCTTCCCATTCTTGGCGTTTCAGTTGTTTTCTTTTTTCTTCTGCTTCAACTAACATATAGTCATATGTACCTTTATTCCATGAATGAAGTTTAGTTCCGCAATTTGTACAACTTAATGAACCACCAGAATCAGTAAACGGAAACCTCATTTCATGAATCCAATATTCTTTGCCACAATTCGGACAATTTTTCCATCCCATCTCGTTCACCTCCCATCATCTACAATTGTAAATGAAACGGAAGTAAGAGTATGTAATACAATTTTGATATAAAAAGAGACTACCAATTTAGTAGCCTCCAGTGCTTGTTTGCGAAACACACGTACAAGCGAACGTGCTATATTTGTAAAGCAATTTTGTTAACGCATTTCCGTGCGCTTTTAAAAATTATCACAATATCAATTTAACATGGTTTTGAGCGTAATTCGCTATATGGCACAATTTCAATGTATATATTTGACCTATGCAACTTTTGTTACTACCAATGCAGCATTATCATAAGTAATGACTCCAGTTGAACTTACTATGGCAACTCGTATAACATCACCTTGGTTTAACGCAATTTGGTCTGTTCTTGATACTACATCTACTTCATTCATAGCACCAGCTACAAAGGTTTGGTATTCAATCTGTTTTGTTGCAAGAGGAGTCCCATTTATAGAGAGACGAAAAATAATATTACTAGATGTTCCTGCTAAACTTGCTCTTAGTTCAATTGTAAACGTAACAGTATATACCCCTTGGCTATTAACAGTAATAGAATCATCAACGGTATTTGGTGTTGTTCCACTGAAAGGTCCGACTGTGTCGAAATTAACATTTGGATCAGTTGTAGGATCTCCTCCAGCTACATTATATATTGAACCATAAGCTGGGGTGAATTGTACTGGTTCTTCTTTAGTTGGCACATTGGGACAACTAGAAACCCTAACCTTGGAGAAACTTTTACAGTCTTCACAACCCTCGCAAACCTTTTTGAATTCACGATTATTAGACAAATGTATCCTCCCCGCTATTATTTCAATTAGATTATATTATGTTTGCAAAAATTTATTTATTTGCACTAAAAAGGACTTCTTTCTTTCAGTGAATACTAAACCCACCCCAAGGAGCCCATACAAAAGCAGAAGCAGAAGCAATATTACGGAGAAAGATATTAGAGTACGAAAATGCTGGAACCGTATTTAAACCTCAAGAAATCACATTGCAGGATTTTTTAAGTTTTTGGATGGAGGAATATGTGGACCTCAAATTATAACCAAATACGTATTATAATTATGAGTCAACTATAAAAAATCATATCTTACCGCATTTAGGTAAATATAAAGTAAAATCTTTAACCCCACATGTATTACAGCAATTCATTAATTTGAAAACACGTGAGGGCTATGCTCGCCAAACATTAAGCATAATAATAGGTATCTTAAGCAAAGCATTAAATCATGCTGTATATCCGTACAAATATATCAAAGAAAACCCTATGCATTATGTAGAGCTTTTGAAAGATAAAAGCAGAAAACCTACTCGTGAAGATTTAAAAATTCAATCAAAAGAAAACTTAAGACGTATTAATAGTGTTTTATATGAGGACCACCCTTTTTATTTACCATTTCACATTGGATTACATTGTGGGATACGTGTAGGAGAAGTTTGTGGGCTTGAATGGAAACATATAAATTTCGAGGAAATGACTTTAGAAATTGAACAACAATTAGTCGATATTAAAGATGCAAACGGAAAAATGCAGTGGCAACCTAGACCTCCAAAATCAAAAGCTGGTTATCGAACTATTCCATTCGGTAATGCTCTTGCCGAAATCTTAAGACGCGCTAAAAAAAGTCAACTGGAAAATCGTTTGAAGTACGGCGAATTTTATAAACAGGATCCAGAACATGATTATGTATGTAAAAAAGAAAATGGCGAACATTGTACGCCAAGTGTCATCAAATATAATACTAGAAAAATTAGTGAAAAATTAAACATTACCTTTAACTATCATTCATTACGACACACACATGCAACAACATTAATAGAGAATGGCTCACCCGTTAAAACTGTACAAAAAAGATTGGGACATAGCAGAGCTGCCGTCACAGAAGATCGCTATGTCCACCTCACTGAGAAAATGGCCAGAGATGCTGCAAACATCTTTGATTCATTCGCTCAAGATATATAAAAATTGCTAACGTATTTTTTTATAGAGGGGAATTGGTGGGGTACCCCACCATTTAGCCCTTACTTTAATTAACTAAATACGTTACAAACCCTTATCATTACTAAATTACTTCGAATCATCCATCTTCAGAACAGCCATGAATGCTTCTTGTGGTACTTCGACTGAACCTACTTGTTTCATACGTTTTTTACCTTCTTTTTGTTTATCAAGAAGTTTACGTTTACGAGAAATATCCCCACCATAACATTTTGCTAAAACGTTTTTACGCATAGCTTTAATTGTTGAACGAGCAACAATTTTTTGTCCAACAGCTGCTTGAATTGGTACTTCAAATTGTTGGCGTGGGATTAATTCTTTTAATTTTTCAACGATGACTTTACCTCGCTCGTACGCAAAGTCACGGTGCACGATAAAGCTTAGTGCATCGACTTGCTCACCATTTAATAAGATATCCATCTTCACTAGTTTTGAAGTCTGATAACCAATGAGTTCATAGTCAAATGACGCATAGCCCTTCGTATTTGATTTTAAATAATCAAAGAAATCATAAACGATTTCTGATAACGGCATTTCATAAATAATGCTGACACGTGTAGTATCGATATAATCCATTGTCATGAAGTTACCGCGTTTTAATTGACAAAGCTCCATAACAGCTCCTACATAATCGTTCGGTACCATAATTGTCGCTTTTACATATGGTTCTTCCACATGATCAATTTTTTGAGGATCCGGCATAAATGACGGGTTGTCAACCTTAACTGAAGATCCATCTGTCATGTGAACATTATAAATTACAGAAGGCGCTGTTGTGATTAGATCAATATTAAACTCACGCTCAATACGCTCTTGAATGATTTCCATGTGTAAAAGCCCTAAGAAGCCACAGCGGAAACCAAATCCTAGTGCTTGTGATGTCTCTGGCTCATATTGAAGTGCAGAGTCATTAAGCTCTAACTTTTCTAACGCTTCACGTAAGTCATTATATCTCGCTGTATCGATTGGATATAATCCGCAGTATACCATTGGATTTAAACGACGATAACCTGCTAATGGCTCAGCTGCTGGGCGATTAGCAAATGTAACTGTATCACCGACACGAGTATCACCTACATTTTTAATGGAGGCTGTTAAATAGCCTACGTCACCAACAGTTAATTCAGACTGTGGTACAACTTTCGGTGTGTGTACACCAACTTCGATAACTTCAAATTCTGCTCCAGTTGCCATCATTTTAATTTTATCGCCAGGTTTTACTGTACCGTTCATGATTCGAATGGAAATAATAACACCTTTATAAGCATCATAAACAGAGTCAAAAATAAGGGCTTGTAAAGGTGCTTCTGGATCACCAGTTGGTGCAGGCACTTTCTCTACAATTTGTTCTAAAATATCTTCAATTCCGATACCAGCTTTAGCAGAAGCTAAAACCGCTTCTGAAGCATCTAACCCGATTACGTCCTCAACTTCTTGACGAACGCGTTCTGGGTCTGCAGCTGGTAAATCGATTTTATTGATAACTGGTAAAATTTCTAGGTCATTATCAAGAGCTAAATAAACATTTGCAAGTGTTTGTGCTTCAATACCTTGTGCTGCGTCTACAACTAAAATAGCACCTTCACAAGCAGCTAGACTACGTGATACTTCATATGTGAAATCGACGTGCCCTGGTGTGTCGATTAAATGGAATGTATACACTTCGCCATCTTTTGCTTCGTACTTTAATTGTACCGCATTTAATTTAATCGTAATGCCTCGCTCACGTTCTAAATCCATTGAGTCAAGGAGCTGTGCCTTCATTTCACGAGATGTTAATGATTTCGTTTGCTCTAAAATACGGTCAGCAAGCGTTGATTTCCCGTGGTCAATATGTGCAATAATAGAGAAATTTCGAATATTCTCTTGTCTTTTTAAACGTGCTTCTCGGTTCATCTTTTCCACTCCTAATTAAACTATAATGAATTATACTATGAAAGATATGCAAAGTACAACAACAACTAGACTAGAAAGCCTGTTACATCAATACTTGTAAGTGTTTTATGCATTTTTTAGATTTTGCAGGTTAATGTATATTACAGCATGATTTCGGGGCTATTTGGGGCTAGATTGGGACTAATAAAATACGGCAAGCGTGTGTACAGGAATGCGTGAATAAGAAAGATTGAGGCTAATTGCTTCGATCTTTTTTGTTGGTAAATTATAAGAATATCTCACTTACATAAAAATAGCACTATACATATTTGTCCAAGGAATATGTTCAGAACATCTTTCGCATTTATCTACATATTTATCACGTAAAATACCATCGCTAAAAAGACATGCCATTGTTTATCCGATTAATAATAAACTTTACGAGTATAATTCAAACATTTCCCGAAGATTTACGAGGCAGATATCAAGAAATCGACCGCTTCCTCACAGATGAAAATGATCAAATCCACTGCGGCATATTAGGAGAAATTTATTGGAATTGATTAGAGATCCATACACTGATGATTGATGAAGATATTCGCGGATTAAGTTACGGTTCTAGCTTATTTATTAGAAATCGATTACTTTAAATAACAAATGTTATGCCTCTCCGTTTGTCAGAATTGTGTCTAAGTTATGTCCAGGCCAGCTGTTAAACCGCTTGGCGCTTTAATAACGCACTTCAAGACCCCACAAAAAGCTGATTGTCCATTTTACAACGGGCAATCAGCTTTTTTGTCGTTTAGAGATGATTAATATACGTTGAATTGAAAACTACTCGCCACTTAGCTAACGCTTAAAGCGGGAGCCTTCTGTCAGGATCTAATAAAAAATCCTACCGACAACGCTCGGCGCTTGGGATATCACCCGCAATAAAATAAACAGAAAACTACTGTCAGTCCTATTATTTTCGCCTATCACAGTAGGCGCCTTCGCCGAATGATAGATTAGCATCTTTATCCTATATATCGAGTAAAGCAATAGGTGCTTACCCGAATTGCCACGGACGATTTGCGCCCGCCTTTTTCCTTGGTATATTGCTCCCTAATTCTTCTCGACTCATAATTTGCGGTTCCATTCCCTTTTCGATTTGAGAACTAAGCGCTCTCGAAAGTGTATACACATTCGGTGCAAAATAGACCCGATTTGACTCTAATTGGCAAATAGGACAAGTTGATTTGTCTTTATTCCCTGCCATTGATTTAAAAAATAACGTAAAATCTCCACAATTATTGCAACGAAATGTGTAACTAGGCAAGAATAAACCTCCTTATCCTATTATTTTGGCATAATATTTTTATCGAATATTTTTGTAGGGATTGCAATGGTACAACAAGCATTTGGAACATCGACTATGCCATTGATTCGACTTTCAACTGGTGCTGTACTAAGCAACATATAGGCTTGTTCACCTGTATAACCCAGCGTTTTTAAATACTCAATTGCATTCAAGCATGCGCGACGAAACGCAAGATTAGCATCTAAATAGTGTTGTTTCCCATCCTTATTATCTACTGAAATCCCTTGGAAAACGAGGAAATCATTATAGTTTGGATCTACTGGGCCCGGTTGGAATACAGGATTCTCGTAAATTTTATAGGTTTCCATACCACCTTTAATGACATCCACCTTTAGATCAATCCATCCTGCCATCTCGATACCACCACAAAATGTGATTTCTCCATCCCCTTGTGAAAAATGAAGATCTCCTACCGATAACTTCGCCCCCTCCACAAATACTGGGAAGAAGATTTTCGACCCTTTAGATAGATTTTTAATATCACAGTTCCCGCCATTTTCCCTTGGTGGTACTGTTCGAGCTCCTTCCTTAGCTACTCGATCAAACTCAGCCCCTTTTAATGTGCCGAGCACTGCCCTCTCTGGAGTCGGTGCATTGGCCAACGTTGGAACCCGGGCCGGGTCGGTCAAGATGAGTTCTTTTTCTCGTTCATTCCATTTTTGCAAAAGTTCCATAGAGGGAGCAACGCCTATTAAGCCAGGATGGATAATCCCAGCAAACTTCACACCAGGTACATGTCTCGAAGTCGTATAAATGCCTTCAAAATCCCAGATTGATTTAGCTGCTTCTGGAAATTCGTCAACTAAGAAACTTCCCCCATTCTCTCTTGCGAAAATGCCGTTAAACCCCCACGCCGAATCTTGGAAAGTACCAATATCTAAAATATCTACGACAAGTAAATCTCCAGGTTCAACGCCGTTCACATAGACCGGTCCACTCAACACATGAACACGTGCAAGATTCACATCCCGAATATCATTTGGACTATCATCATTTTTAATTTGTCCATCTGTCCAGTCTTTACATTCCATTCTAAAAGAAGTGCCTGGATCTACTGAAAATGCTGCTGGTATGTCTGGGTGCCATCGATTGTGACCAGGATGCGCCTGTTCTTCCATTGATTTGCTTAAATCTAGTTTGTACAGAGTTTTCACCATTTGATTTACTCCCCCCCAGTTTCTATGTAAGTAATGTATGCGATTTCATATTATCAAAGATCAATAGAGGTGTCAAATTATTGCGAATATTCTTTCTTTTAACAAGAAACAAATTAGAATGAATTGAGGGCAGTCAAACGTACTATCTATTATTTAAAAACCTCACACATTTAATATCTCCTTCAACTCACTAAAGTTATTAGAACATTCTGATTATTAGTTAGAAAAATGGATACAAACAACTATTTATATAAAGTTCGATTATTTAATTTCTTTGTCATTTATTATGCATCTAAAAATAGTTTGTAACTAGGCTCAATAATCTTTTTTATGCAAATATGTATCGACAATAAAGTACAGTATATTGGAACGCAATGTAGAATGAAAATCTCGTATCTGGACTGTAGGCTGTATCTATAAGATTTACGGCCATGTATTGAAGGAATTAGAGGAGCAGTCCGTAACACTGTTTAGTAAAAGTTTATTGGCAAGCGTGGCAAATTCCGGGGCTAAAATACTAGTCCTACACGCTCTGAACCATTGATATAAAGGGGATTCTTGAAACTTCAAACTAGTATGAATTATACTATGAACCTTATACAAACCCAATAGAACGGCATAATTGCTGTTAAGTCAATCGTTATTCTGAATAATGTGTATTTTCCTATACTCTTAACAAAAAAATAGCCAGCTACACTTATAACATGGTACCTGCTGGCTATTTTAATATTGAACAATTATATATTGACTGATTGTTGAATTAGGCTCGTTAACGTATTAATACCTTTTTGTTCTAAATGTACGCCATCTGGAGCAAAAAATTCCGGATGATTGATAGCAGTCGAATGCCAATCAATCAATGTAATATTATCGTGCTCTTGAGCTTTTTGTTGTAATGAATAATTCACTTTACCTTCCCAAGCACGAGGTACCCGTGTATTCACTAAATAAATATCGGCATTGGCGAAAGCTTCAAGTAGTGCATCAATCTGATCATTCGTAAAGAAACCATTTGTGCCAAGTTGAATAATAACAGCTTTATTTGGCTGATTAAAACTAGCATAATTAGGTGCCAATTGGATTGCTTGTGAAACTTGGCGGCCAATTTTTGCATCAATTGTAATGTTTGGATAGATATTATGTAAACTTGAAGCGATATCTATCATTAAAGAATCTCCAATAGCTAATATTCCATTATAAGATTCACTTTCAGGGTTAGCAGTTGTATCATTTTCGCCTTGCTTAGGTTCTTCTTTGTCAGGAGGGCTAGCTTCAGCTTTTTCATTCTCAACATTCCCTGAGTCGCTTTCTGGTGCTTCTTTTTCCGCTACTGCATCATTCTGCTTAGACGGTTGTTCTCCGCCATCTATTTTAATTTCTGTTGGTTGAGACTCTTTTGACTCCGTTTTTTCTTCACCTACTACACCTGTCATCCCAGTAAAAAATACTAACAAGAATAGTGGAACGAGCACCGTTGAAATTTTTCTAGCAATCGTTAGGCTACTCCACTTATTTTTATTAATGACAAGGTGTTGTCGATAGTATGCACGGAATCCTTCCTTCCGTATTGGCATTTCGATAAATCGATACGATAATTCAGCAATCATTAAAATAAGAACTAATTGTAATGCAACTCGCCAGTACGCAGGATTACCTATTTCATGGACTGGCGTACCCAATACCATAATCGGATAATGCCATAGATAAATTCCATACGATCTTGAACCTATCCAACGCAGAGGCTTCAACGAAAGTATTTTTCCTAAAATGCTAATTGGATGACAAACACATGCTATTAATATAGCTGCATTCAAACAGAAAAGGAACATACCTCCTCTATATAAGTAAGTTTGATATTCATCTACAAAAATAATACTTAAAATAAAAATACTAAAAGCAACCAAACTTATTGCATTTAGTTTATTGACATGGTCAGTAGATAATTTTTGAGAAGATAGTCTTTTCATCGGCCAAACGAGCGCTAGCCAGCAGCCTATAAGTAATTCAAAAGATCGCGTATCTGTCCCGTAATATACTCGACTTGGATCCGCTCCTGGTTCATACATTACGCCCATTAAAATAGCTGAGCATATTGCAGCGATAAAGATATAAATGGCTAATTTAGCCTGCTTTTTAACAAGAAAAAGTCCTAGCATTAACACAATTGGCCAAATCAAATAAAATTGTTCCTCAATGGCTAAAGACCATAAATTTTTTATAGGTGAAGGGGATCCAAAACTATCAAAATAAGAGAGTTTATGAAAAATGAACCACCAATTACTTGAATAAAAAATAGAGGATATTGCATCTCCACGCAATGTATCTAGAAGTTCCTTATGAAATAAGGTAGCCCACGCGAATGAAGTAATAATCATTACGTATGCAGCAGGTAGTAGGCGTCGAAATCGCCCAATCCAAAATGCCCCCAATCCTACCGTTAACTGATTGCCTTTTAAGGGTAAAACAGTAGAAGTAATTAAGTAACCCGATAAAACAAAAAAGATATCCACTCCTAGGAACCCACCACTGGCCCATCTGAAGTTAAAATGATAAGCTATCACAGCTAGTACTGCTAAAGCTCGAATCCCGTCTAACCCAGGGATATAACGATGATTGACTGCCTTGCCTGACATAATATTCCGTCCTCTTCTTCCGATAATCCATAAACCTTTGCGACATTTTTATAGTGTAAACGTTAGTTTTAAGTTACATCGTCCCCTTTTAACGATTGAATCAGTGCATTCACTTATATAATTGACGAATGAGTATTTATAAAAGTTTACATTTTATCACATAAACAACACGAAATTCTTCTCATATGTATAGTTACCCTTTATCCTTTTTGGAATAAAGGTTCATTTTACCCATCAAAAAAGCATCTCCAAAAATGGTAGATGCTTCAAAAGCGTATTTCGCCTATTGCATATGCCTCAAAACTTTTACAATTCAAAGTCAAATCTTTATGTGCTGACTCGAAAATTATAAGGCAAGAAACGAATAATTAAAAGGCTTAACTACAATTTTTTCTAAAAAAATTTCTAGCATTTTTGCAATCATTTATTCTTTTAAAAAAATATTAAATGCAACGCCTAATTGGCAAAAAGAGAGACTATTATGATAATTTCTAATACTATTGTTTTTCTGTAACGAAAGATTTTGCTATTGCTTTTCCTATTACAGCAATTGTACGATTTAATTCCTCTTCTGTATTGTCAATTCCACCTATTTCAATTAAGACCATTTCTTTTGTTAAATCTTGATTATAACGTCCATCCACTGTGTCACCACTTTTTGATATAACACCTCTAGAAATTTTCGGCACAATTTCATTCATTGTAGCTGATAAACTTTCTGCATACGCAGTATTCCATCTATAATTTTTATGCTCAGCACCAATGACAATTGCAATCCGTGCATATGATTCATTATTATGAGTTATCGTTGTCGCATTTTTCCTAGCAGAATCTCGATGTAAATCAATCACTAAATCGTAGGATTGCTCTTGTAAACGTTTTGCTAAATAAGGACGTACGACGTTGTAAGCTGCCGGAAAAAGTTTTTTCTGACGTTTTAATTCCTTCATCACATCAACATCTAAAACGTCCGTTTGTATACCGTTCATACTAAAATGCTTAGAAATAGTATCTTTTAAACTAAAAATATTTGTTTTGTCATCATAAACTGCCGCTTTTCCGCTAACAGCTTGCACCATTGGTTGATATGCTTCCTCTGAATGCGTAAATACTAACAATACTTTAAATGGATCTTTTATTTCCTCTTTTATTTCCTCTTTTGTCTCCTCAAGGAAACTTTGTTCAGGTAAATTAGTAGCGGCAAACACGACTGGTTTATCCTCTGGCTCTTTAATCGGAGTCGATGCTTGCTTGTTGAACGGAAGTTGCCCAGCAATGACAGGTAATACGAAGAAGAACAATAATAAACCAAATGACCACTGTAGTTTTTTTAGCAAAGTCACACCCTCCTCCCCTTATCGTATGGAGAGGATGTGCCTTTTAGAACGGAAAAAATTATAGATTATTTGCCCAATTCATAAGCATAGATGATACGAGTTTTGCATAATTATCTATCCAATAATCAGCTTCTTTTGGAGTAACCATCAGCTGGTTATGAGAGCCGGCGAAAGTCTCTGCAAACAATTGTTGACGCTCTTCTTTAGACCATGTTGCCCATTCACCAAAAATCGGCTGTACTAAAGACATGTCTAGTTCTTTATTTATATCTGGTTGCCAAGAAGACAATGATAATTTTGATGAAGGTTTACTCCGCTCTGACACTCGTGCAGCTATAGAACGTAGCATTACCTCTACAGCATCGGCAATTAGTACAGGTGCATCAACTACTGTTGGGATACCAATTGCAGTAACAGGAATGCCAAGCATCTCATATGAGATTTCCTTACGCTTATTTCCTACGCCAGAACCAGGATGTATCCCTGTATTCGTTAATTGAATTGTTTTACATAAGCGGTCACTAGCTCTTGTTGCAAGTGCGTCCACAACAATAATTAATTTTGGCTTTAATCGTTCAGCTATCGCCGCTACAAATTCACCCGTTTCATATCCTGTTTGCCCCGTTACACCAGGCGCATACATGACGAATTTTTCATCAATTACATCTAAACTATGCAAATGATCAATAAGATATGGTCCTATAGCATCAGGTGTAATTGTACGATTACCTAGACCAATAATTAATATTTTGTCATCTTCTTTCCATGACATGGATTCATGCATTTTTTTAAAATTCACAAGCAATTCTTTCTCAAGCTGCTCAAATCCATCTCGATCTTCCAACGTCAAAGTAGGCACAGAGAGGGTAATATACTGCCCCTTCTTTTTCCCAATTTGTTGTTCGCCTTCTGCATTCACAACTACATCAGTGATTTTTACCCTACCAGCATTCCGATCTTCAATTTGAATACCACTCGACTCTTCAAGCGTTTCTTTTTGTTCTTTCGTTTGATGTAATACAACCTCTTCAGATTCATCGATTAAATCTGTACGTTGCCAATTAAAATTTTGCATACAGTTCACCTCAACAGTAGTTTGTTCAAACTGTCAAGTAAATATTCTTTGCATTTATCTATTGCAATTTGGCCAAGCGTTTGTTAAAATGATTTTTGTTGTATTGACACAAGAAATTAATGAGAAGATATCATCTCGTACCTATTTTAGGAGGTGAAACATATGCCAAACATTAAATCTGCGATTAAACGCGTAAAAGTTAACGAAAAAGCTAACGCTGCTAACACAAAAGCTAAATCTGCAATGCGTACTACAGTGAAAAAAGCTGAAAACGCTGTTGCTGCTAAAGCTGAAAACACACAAGAACTTTTACAAGCAGCTTACAAATCTTTAGATAAAGCAGCTTCAAAAGGACTTATCCACAAAAACGCGGCGGCTCGTAAAAAGTCTCGCCTTGCTAAAAAAGCGTAATTGTTGTAAAAGATCAGTATACTCTACTAAGAGTTGCTGATCTTTTTAATTTATAAGAAAAATTAATTACGCCTAAAAGAGCTGCCCATATTGCTTCGGACAGCTCATCAATAGTTGTTTTCATTTCTACACAACCGTTATGCCCTTAAAGTCGGCGCAGTAAGAAGAGTTCTAAATAACGCTCACGATTGCCTCCTGTTGATTTCAATTGTAAATCGACCTCTGCTAACTGATATAAAGCCTTCAATAAGCTTTCCTCTGACGGACGATTACGCTGCTCAACCATTAACTTGACACGATAAGGATGTATTTTTAAATTTTTTGCGATTTGCTGTTGATGATAACCCTTTTTTAATAAATAAAAGACATTGGACATCGTACGCACATTTGATGCAAGCAATCCAACAAGCATGATAGGCTCTTGCTTTTGACGCAGTAAATCGTGATAAATAGACAATGCTCCAACAGAATCGTTTGCAAAGTAAGCATTTAACATTTTAAAGGCATCCTGTTCTAATGTTTTTGCTACTAAATCCTCGACTAGTGTGGCAGTTATTTCACCACCCTCGCCTACATAAATAGTTAACTTCTCAATTTCCATTTGCAACTGTAGCATATTCGGTCCAACCATTGCGACAAGCTGCTCAATTGCATGTTGATTTATGCTGTTGCCTTCTGCTTTCACTATACTTTGTATCCACACAGCTAAGTCCTGCTCCTTTGGTGTTTCAGCTTGGACTAATAACGCATGCTCCTTCATCATCTTTGTCACTTTTTTACGTTCATCCAATTTCTCATATGGCGCGATAAATACTGTTACTGAAAAATCAGAAGGGTTAGCGAGCCATGATTCTAAACGTTTTATATCATGGTCAATTTTTTCTTTTCCCTTTTCTGTTGCCTTTAAAAAAGATGCATTTTTAGCAATAATAAGTTTTCGCTCAGAGAAAAAAGGAATTGTATCTGCTTCATCTATAACGACATCCACTGGCATTTCTTCCAAATCAAATGTTGACATTTCTATCTCTTCTTTGGGTCCTATCGCTTCTTTTAGCCGTTTAACTGTTTCGTCTATAAAATAGCTTTCTTCACCAACTAGTAAATAAACTGGTGAGAGCTGTCCTTTTTTAATATTATTCCAAACCGTTGAAATCATAATTTTCCCTCCATGTAGCAATACTACTAGTATACATGATTTATATTCCTTTGTGACTTTGACTGAATTGTGTCGATTCCTTGCCATATGGCAAATTCTCCGTTTCTTTATAGCTTTTATGAAATTGATGTCTTATAATAAATAACAGAATTGGAGGGATAACAATGAATCCATTTGAAGGAAAAAACATACAATGTCGCCGCAACGATGCAATCGATTCTGGAGTTGGCTTCGGTGTATCATTTGGGATGTTTACGCTTATGTTTCTTATCGCAATTATAGTAGAAGTAGCATCTAGATAATTATTTTTATGTCTAGGAAAAAGACCTTGCTCATTGGACAAGGTCTTTTTCCTATTGCACAGACCAACTATTTTTACGAATTCTTACTTCAATCGTCCCATCTATTCCAGTTGTTAATGTAGATAAATGTCGGCTTGTAAAACGCTCCACAATCTCTTTATGTGGATGACGGTAGCGATTATTGAGCCCAGCGCTGAAAATGGTTAGTTCAGGCCGTAACAGCTCTACAAACGGCTCAATACTTGATGTTTTACTACCATGATGCCCGGCCTTCAACAATGTCATATTCGCTAACTTCTTGTTGTAAAGATGAAGAAGCTCTTGTTCGCCATGCTCCTCTAAGTCACCTGTTAACAATGCTCGAAATAAGCCCAGTTGCATATATAAAACGATTGAATCGTCATTGCCCTCATAAAGAGTGTCACGGGGCCATAAATAATGAAAACTAGTGTTTCCTATGCGCCACGCTGTTCCCTTCATTTTTTCTTTCACAGGAACTTTTTTCTTTTTGGCTTCCATCAGTAAATCCCGCATTACTGGCTTGTCCATTGAACCTGGAGTGAGGTGAATTTCATGCATGTTAATCTCTTGCAAAATCTCTTCAGCGCCCTCTACGTGATCGGCATCCGCATGAGTGACGATAAAAATATCAATGTTTCGTATCCCTTTTCCTTTCAAAAACGGTACAACAACTTGTCTCCCGACCTCATATGGACTTTCTGACGTCTTCCATATATCCTGCTGCTCAAAGCGTAGTAAGCCTCCTGAATCAATGACATACACAGCCCTTCTAAACGGTAATTCAATAACTGTACAATCACCTTGACCAACATTTAAAAATGTCAGTTTAGTTTCGCTAAACAGCATCGGTAAAAAGTGAATACATAATGCAGGAATAAAGATCACAACTGCAAATTTACCATACTGTTTTATCTCGATAAAATAGAGGCCAGCTAATACACTTATTAACGCCACGCAAATAAGCCATATCACAGGCTTCCCTGGCGACCACAGCTGAAACGGCAAATCCTGAAGATATAAAATAAACTTCGCAAGCCAAATACGGAGCGGCTCGTACATATCAAATAAAGCTTTTGCTACTGGCTTTGATAGTATGGATATAACAAACAAAGTCATATTAAAAGGCAGAATAACAAAGGAAAACAGTGGTACGAAAATAATATTTGCTAAAAATGAAGAAATAGAAATTTCATAAAAATGATGGAGCAATAATGGATAAACAAGAAGCTGGCACACGAATGTAATGAAAAATGAGCGGATTAACCAGTTCGCAAAACGTCTAAAAATGACAGCTGAATAGACGAGACTTACCGCTGCTAAATATGACAATTGAAAGCCAATCTGATAAATGACACCTGGCTCAAGAAGAACAAAACAAATAAAGCTAATGGCTAGTGCATCATCAATAAATACATGCCACCTAAAGTACCGCATTAACATGATTAATTCTACGACAGATACTGCACGCCATACGGAAGGAGCACCACCAGCTATCACACCATATATAGGTAAGATGATGAGTAACACTAGGGTCGCTATTTCCTTCCTTACGCCTATACGTAGAAGACCTTCAAAAAACAACCATGAGACAAACGCCACATGTAAACCAGAGATAGCAAATATATGTGTGATGCCTAGTTTTTGATAGGCTCTTTGAAGATCATGGTCGACTTGATCCTGCAATCCTATTAGAAGTGCTTGTGCTTCTGCAACTAGCGACTTCGGGAATGTTTTTTCAATATGTTTTTTCATATAGTGTCTCTGTTTAGCAAGAAACGAACGAATGGTTTTTTTCTCTTCTATAAAGGTCCAGGTTGAAACTTCATATATTCCCCTAGCACCTTTACTGATTAAATATTTTTCCATAGAAAACGCATACGCATGTGCGGGTGGAAGGGGTGCTATTAGTTCTCCTTGAACTAAATAGGTCCTACCTGTCAATGACATAGTTTCATAAAAGCTTTTCTCTTCTTCTGACGAAAAAGTATAGACGACATACAGCTTCTCATCTGTTTCAGTTTTTACAAAGCCTCTGAGCTTTTGACCATTTATTTTATATTCACTCGACCAAGTTATTGGGAATGTTGACGGTAGAGGGGAAGAATCCGTCAGTTGAAATGTAACGATGAAGAAATAGGAAAGAAATCCAAAGACAATCACAAGCGCTGAAATTAAACGTATTTCACCTTTCCATTTAAGCCAGAATGTGAAAAGTAGAAGAACGGCAAGTAGCCAAGCTGACTTGTGTGCCGCTATTGAAGCAACAAGTACAGCTAGTGCTACGTAAATCCATTTATGCTTTAAAGCTTTTTGCCAAATAATGAACTCACCTTCTGTTCATATGGAAGCAATTTTTCTGCTGGCATACCACTCTCACGAAGTTCATTTAGCATGTCTATGTACAAGGCTAATTTTTCGTCGCTTAAGAAGTCGATTTTACGTTCATCAAACGGAACGTGTACTACCTCTACACCTGCTTTTTCAAATAACTCTTGTGCATAAGGGTTATTTTTATAATCCGTAGCGTAATACACACGTTCAATACCTGCTTGAATAATAGATTTCGTACATGGTAGACATGGGAAATGTGTAACATATAAGTCTGCACCTTTTGTAGGCGTCCCATATTTAGCACATTGTAGTAGTGCATTCATTTCAGCATGCACTGTGCGCACACAATGGTTATCAACTACATAGCAACCATTTTCTATACAATGTTCATCACCTGTAATTGAACCATTATAGCCACCTGCAATAATTCGCTTATCTCTAACGACAGTTGCTCCTACTGCAAGCCTTGTACATGTACTACGTAATGCGAGTAAATGGCTTTGCGCCATGAAAAATTGATCCCAAGTAATTCGCTCCATATGACTACCTCCGAAAATTTACTTATATTGATTATTTACGCTGTGCTTTTATTGCAACAGTCCTTTTCTACTATAGTGTAGCCCTTTTTGAAAAGAGTCGTCAATATCTCAAAACTTACTGCCATTACAGGTATGTTGATTAACCATTTTTATCCACTCTAATTAATTAGAAGGCACTGATTTCCGCTGCGGGCTACTCGCTTTCCTGCGGGAGTCGAGTAGCCCTACCCTACATTCATTTAAAAATGGGCATATATTAGCAAAATAGCAACAAAAAAATCATTTTATCGCTCAATAATAAACCTGTTTTTCTCAATCAACACGCCTGCTACCATTACTTAACTGTAATAAAATCCTTTAGCTTCTCAAATGTTTTGTCGCCAATACCGCTCACTTTTTTTAAATCTTCAATTGTTTTAAAGCCACCATTTTCCTCACGGTACGAAATAATGCTTTGCGCCTTTGATGGACCAATACCTGATAATGTCGTAAGCATTGCTTCATCTGCTTTATTTAAATTGACCTTTTGATCTTTCATACCGTTGTCGCCTTGTGAAGTTCCGCTAGTAGGCATCTTCAAAATAGAGGAGGTGATTTCGTCTAGCTTTTCACCCTTTTGAGGAATATAAATAACCATCTCATCCTCAACTTTTTGCGCATGATTAATAAGTTGCGTATCAGCGTCCTGGGTATAGCCACCTGCAAGCTGTACGGCGTCTATAATGCGTTTATCAGGCTGTAACTCATAGACACCAGGATACTTAACAGCACCCTTTATATCAACAAATACCTGCTGTATGACCGCTTCATCAACAGATTCTTTTATTACATGTTGTTCAATAGGTTGGATTGTTTCGATGAGCTCTTCTTGGGGAGGTGAAGAGTCAGAACTCGAAAAAAAGAAGTAACTAAGTCCACTAATAACAAGTATGCCGGGGATCAACATACTTTTTTTATACTTTTGCCAAAAAGATTGGATCATCTATAACATCCTTTCCTTTGCAAAAGGTAATCATATGGAGTCTATTTCATCTTACAATATCATTCATGCGTTGAAAAGATAAATTAAATATTAAGAGAAAAGGAAGGCATCCCCGACCTTTGCTTATTATGATACTGACATAACGATGTAAAATTATGTTATGCTTTGAATAATAGTCCATCACCGAAATGTAGCATTGATTTCCGTTCCGACTGAGCACTTCCCTGGTCCAACTATATACATGGCATACATTTTAACAAATGTCACCCACAATTTTTGGTGATGAATATAATAAAGAAGATACATAATGCCTTTGCGTACTGAATGGAGGAAGAATATGCAGCTAACAATACAGGCAAAGGGAGAAAATGTGAAAGCGATCTCCTACTTACTATCAAAAAATCCGAATAATATATATGAACGGCGTGTAAAGGATCATTTTGTTCGCCTTGTCTATCACGAGCTTTCTGAAACAAGCCTTGTTGTGACAATATTTATTACACCAAATGCACTCGCACTTATTCAAAATGACAATGCACTTGATATTACACATTATATTAATGACCGTGAATTCGCCGCTAGTAGTATTTTTTTATCCCTTATCCGTTCTACTTTAGTTACTGCAATCAATTATGCCTCGGCATAATTGTGTCTGGATTCGGCTTTGTGCTTGCACAAAGAACTCCTTTCCGATTCTGTGACATCCGCCGGAGGCTTAACTTATTTCAGCGGATGTTTGAACATCCGCTGAAATAAGTTAAATGGTAGACCAAAAGAACAATATATTGAATGGGTAGCTCAACCATTTTCATTTTCATTTGAATTCGGTCCAATCGCTTCAGCTATGACAAATGAAGAGATAGTTGGATTGTTTCAGCCTCTTGGCTACACTGTAAACATCGAGGCTCTGAATAATCATCATCGTGCGCGTTTTCTCACATTATGTGCGGACATTACGCTACAACGTGCACTACAGCATCTTTTTGTACTAATTCCAGTTTTAGATGATTATAAGCACTACTTTATCGATGAGTTGGAAGTGGATAAGCTTAAACGATACGGAGAAGGCTGGTTAGATACACATCCTATGAAGGAGTATATTTATAAAAAAGCCCTACGCTTCTCTCATTTATATGATGGTAACACATCACTACAAAATGTAACGCGGTCACTCAATACATTACGCTACGAAAAAATTGTTGAAACCATTGAAAATTTACCTCGCAAAGCATCAATCGTGGACTTTGGTTCTGGTGAAGGAAAGCTTTCAAGTTTACTTGCCTATGTTAAAGGAATTGATGAGTTGCTTGCGGTTGAACCAAGTGAAGCTGCAATGAAAAAAGCAATAAGGCGTTTTGAAGGCTTAGAGGATGCATTTGTAACCCCAAACCTACATGGGGCTCGCTATTTTATTACGATGCACGATTAGAACATAAAGACGTCATTGTTTTATGTGAAGTCATTGAACATATTAATGAGGAACGCTTACCTAAAATAATGAAGTTGCTTTTAACTCAATATAGTCCTCTAACATTAATAGTGACAACACCAAATGCTGAATACAATGCTGTTTACAAATTAGATGAAATGCGTCATGTTGATCACCGATTTGAATGGACACGCCAACAATTTCAAGAGTGGTGTCATGCGATGAATCGCAATGAACAATATGCGCTTTCATTTACTGGCATCGGCGATCAACATGAAATATACGGACAACCTACCCAAATGTGCATTTATACGAAAAAGGAGGAGAATGTATGAACATCAAGATTCCACATGCGGGGATTGTTCTGCTAATTGGTCCATCCAATAGTGGAAAATCTACTCTTTTACAACAATGGGTTAATACAGGTATGCTTTCTCCTTCTGAAATTATTAGCTCTGATGCATATCGGACACTTGTTTCCGATACGGATTATATCGATTTCCAACATCATTCGAAGGAAGCAGCAGATTTATTATATGATGAATATTTCGCTATTTCAGCACAAGCCTTTGCAGTTATGGAGCGCGTAATAGAGGCTAGAAGCTCATTAAATAAATGTACCTTTGTTGATGCTACACATTTACAATCAGAGGAACGTCAAAAATATATTTCGCTTGGAAAAAAACTACATGTCCCTGTTAGTGCAATTGTATTGGACATTCCTCTTGATAAATTGTTACATCGAGATTCTTTGCGCAAAGACCCAAGAGGTAGTAAACGTATTAAACAGCAGGCACGCTTATTAAAATCAGAAAAACGATTTATTAAAAAAGAGTCGTTTACTAAAACCTATTTTGTAACAGAGACGGATGGACTAACATTATCAAGACAAAAGTCGACGCTACTGTTAAATGTAGAGTCTGGGCTTGATATTATTGGTGATATTCATGCCTGCTTTGATGAATTTATCGAATTACTTAGTAAGCTAGGCTACGAAGAAAATGAGGAAGGTTACTATATTCATCCACAAGGTCGACGCTTTGTTTCAGTTGGAGATATTATGAGCCGAGGACCAAAATCAATCGCAACGATGGACTTTTTCGATCGCCATATTGAGCGTGGGCTTGCCTATATGACTGACAGTAATCATGGCTGGAAAATCGCTCGTTGGTTAGATGGACGCAAAGTAACATTAAATCATGGGGATGAGCTTGTTGAAGCTGAATTTAACGTTTATGAAGAAGATTACGGAGCGGAGAAAACAAATGCCTTAAAAGCTCGTCTCGCAAAATGTTTACTTGCTGCGCCCTCTCACTATTTGTTAGTGAATAATGGCATTTCTTCAGCTGTAGTTACACACGCAGGTATCCGTGACCGTTATATAGGCAAACAATCAACAAGAATTTCTGATTTTTGTCGTTACGGTGATGTTCAGGGGCAAGATAAATCTGGAAAACCTATTCGTAATGATTGGTTTATAGAGCATCAAACTTCACAGCTTATTATTTGGGGGCATGATCCTAAAACTCAGCCTTTAAAGCAAAATAATACGTTGAATATTGATCAAGGAGTTGTTTTTGGGGGGCAGCTAACTGCTTTTCGCTACCCTGAAAAGACAATTGAGTTTGTGAAGGCGTATAAAAACTATGCCGGTATCGAACGAAATCCCCTACTTGAGGCAAAAGCTCAACGTTTTGCACCACCAAACATAGGAGCATTTTTAGAAGGTTTCACAGTGGAAACTGCCTACTTTAACAATGTACAAATAGGTGGTGCTCATGCAAAGGCAGCGATTGACAGTGTTTCTCATCATGCACTGCCGTTAGAACAGCTAGTTTATATTCCACCAACGATGAGCCCAACGCCACAAACATCTGCATTAGCAGATACGTTAGAACACCCTTCTGAGGCATTTGCCTATTATAAAAAGCACGGTGTCCAGACAATGATTGCCGAGAAAAAACATATGGGCAGTCGCGCTGTTCTTTTACTGTTTAAAGATGCGCTTATTGCAAAGGAATATGTTGATACAGAAACACTTGGTATAATTACAACTAGAGCTGGAAGGCGTTTTTTCGATAAAGAGACAGAACAAAAAATTTTGCAACAACTTCATACAGAATTAATAGAGAAAAATTATTTCGAACAGTTTAATACAAATTTCGTACTACTCGATGCAGAAATTTTACCTTGGAACTTAAAAGCGCAACAACTAATCGATCAACAGTATGCACATGTAGCTGAGCAAGCACTAATGGACCGCACAAAGCTTTTAGAGAAACTACGTGACACCGTACAAATCGATGTTTCAGAATGGCTTCAGGAGTATAAGGGGTTACTTGAAAATGCACAACGTTTTTCAACTGTTCACCAAAATTATTGTTGGGATGTCCAGGATGCTTCATCTATTCAAATTGCACCCTTCCATGTATTAGCTCATAGTTCGGAAACGTTTTTCCATAAACCGCATATATGGCATATGGAAATGAATCGACTATTTGCCAAAAATTCAACACTATTTATTGAAACAGAGTTTAAAGTCCTTACGGATGAAGCTTCTGAACAGGAGATCATTACTTGGTGGGAGGAAATGACTGCTGCTGGTCATGAAGGCATTGTTATTAAACCTGAAATATTTGTCACAAAATATAATGGCAAGCTCATTCAGCCCGCAATTAAAGTACGTGGTCGTGAGTATTTACGAATTATTTATGGTATGGACTATTTAGAGCCTTCCCATTTAACGAAACTGAAGGAACGTAATCCAAGTAAAAAAATGAAGCATGCATTGCGTGAATTCGCACTCGGACTAGAAGGAATAGAACGTTTTGTTAAAGGTGAATCGACTGCCCGTATTCATGAATGTGTACTCGGGACACTAGCACTCGAAAGTGATCCTGTCGACCCTAGACTTTAGTAAGATCACCACTCATCATGTGGAGGTGAACACAATGTGTTGCTTTCTCAAACATTTTGGTGAAGAACTCTTTTTCTGACATTCTATCCGTCACTTTTATTTTTATGGTCATAAATTTTGAGCTGCAGTTTTGAGATTTATCGAGAACTTTTGATTGTTTATCGACCAACTTTATCGATTTATCGACCAACTTTTTTAATTTATCTACCAACTTTCGAAAAATATCGAGATCTACCTTCATGCAACACTATCTGACCGCACTAATAATTTGCGTATAAAAATTTTCACATCAAAAAAGCGCGAGAAATCAACGTTTCTAAATTGATTTCTCGCACTTTTTAAGGTTTCGACCAGTTTTGTCCCAGCCTCTTTTCAGCATTACTTTCTACAAGCGTTATTCTGCTAAGATATCTTTAAATTTCGCTTGGAGCTCAGTCGTTAAGATTCCCTCATTGTAAAAATGGCGAATAAACACATTTCGCATCATATCATCCTCTTGAGCGGGATTCATCTTCATTAAAATATGATTAATCTTCTCCGCGAGCTGTACTGGATTAGCATACATTGTATTCCATGCGCGAACCTTTAACTCTAAATCCGTACCGAGGGCCGCCTCCTCCAAGTCCTGTATTGGTACTGGCTCACTAAAATGTGCATACGGGTCTTCATATGTATCTGTATGTAAAAAATGAATACAATCATCTAATTTGTCTGCCACACATATTGTATCTACAAAAACGCCTCGATCATTTTCATATAGATTGCTATTTTCTAAAACTAAAAACGGTGCGTGTTGCTGAATCCCGATTACTCGTTTTTTTAATTGTGGTGTAATAAAGATTAAACCATGCTCTAGCTGCAATGTTTGAACGTATGTAGAAAAATTACCGTTTTCAGCAAAATCACTATATGTTTTTGGGCGATAATAAAATTCAGCGTCTAACTCCGCTGCTTCAATCGTCCATTCCACTTCTGGACAATCAAAAATAACACGTAGTGCCATTCCATTCGCTGTTTTTCTGAGCTCATCATAAATATAAAACTGCTCTGGTTCTACTTGACCTACCTCACTTAAAATTTTGTTAAACGTTAGAGAAATGATTGATTTTGCAGTAAAGCCCCCTGCCATATCAAATGTTAATTCAACTTGAGTAGCATTACGTTGAATACTAACTATTGTTGCATCATGAAGGCTTTGTTCAAAGACCTCTCTCTCCTTCGGTTTCATATAAACTAACGTTTTCTGCTTTTCCTCATATGCTGCATCGAGAATATTTTCAAATAGCTGCTCCTGTTCATTTCTCCATCCTAAAAAATCTTCTCGTACATGTTTAGGAACATCTGGTGTATTCAACGTACTATCTAAAATATATGTATGAAATCGCAGTGGTAAATAGTTCATTAAACTATCGCGTATTACATCTAACTCTTGCTTCTTTTCCTTATATGGATCAATATCATTTTCCTTTGCATAGGCAAGGTAATCTGTCCACTCTTCATCTGATTCGTAAATAAATAGTCTCATCGCATTTTCATATGCTTTTTTATCTTGCATTGTTAAGTGCCACATAATTTCAGCTCCTTTAATTGGGTAGTTAGAAAAATTACTCTTACAATTATTTCGTTTATTTAGCCTGCAAGGTATTCTGAATCGAAAATGATTTATATCTTATTATTTTGCGGTTTTCCGTTCCCTTTCGTGACAAACTCAATTGTTGTAATCAGGATTTTCATTACAAAACTTATTGATAGCCCTTCGGTTATAGCATTATTAAAAGAAGCGGTTGTATGCATAGACGCAAACCACTTCTTAATATTTTCTTGATTTTCAGAACGTTGATTACAACATCTTACTATCGTACGGTTTATTTTCACGAATAAACTCTTCCACAAAGGTTACACACTCTCTAAATCTCTTATTGTCCAATTATCCTGCAACTGTGCCCTATCCCTTGTTACATGATGATGATGATGATGATGATGGTGTGGATCACTATTGAGCGTCTCTTGTAGCATATGGTGAGGAACAAAATGGTGCTCATTTTCCCAGGCACTGATATGACCAGGCTTCTTTCTATTTTTTTCTATGATAGCAGCATTGTATTTTATTGTCATTTTTATCAAACCACTCACGAACCCTAAGTTGGGTTTCGCCATAAAAACCACTAAGAAAGTAATGTAATTTTGATTACTGTATTGTCTGGATTAATAGGATCATCTTCAATTAATAAATCTGTAGGTTGACGTAAGATTGGATTAAAGCGAGTTAATAATGGTGCATAATCAGTTAATTTAGGCATTTGTACCTTTCTTAGCCTGTATTTGCTTTAATAAAGCATTTTTCTGCACTATATACCCCTTCCAATCAAAAACGTCTACAGCCTCATCTAATCCATCAATTAGGCTATCACTTTTATTTCCATACAAATATTCAAACTCTCCGCCATATTCAATTTCATATTCAGTTATTCTACCTTGGATAACCTCCAACTTTTCTTCCAGTGTTTGGGCTCTACGTTTTTTCTCTTCGTGTATCCATTGCATTTCAAACGATGTAACTGGATCGGACCATAATTTAAGTGCAACTCTAGGAATTTTTTTAACGTTGTTAATTATTTTATATTCTAGACCATTATTTAGATACTTATAAATAGTTGGCTTTGAAACCCCTAAATATTCTGCTGCTTGCTCAGTAGAGACTAACTCGGCTATATCATAATCATAATCTATATATCCGCAATCTGTCGTTTCTAAAAACAATTTTTCAAATGCCAACTTAACAGCACTTAACTCATTTTTTTTCTGATTTTTTTCATCCAATAGTTCTAATACTTGATCAAAAAATAGTTTGATTGTGTCCGACATGAATTTTTCAGATGGCTTTAATTTTGTTTCTCTTAATTGAATATATCGAACTGATTCTGAAAATGTATCAGGGATAGAATCCCTAAGAGAATATAGAAGGAATTGTGTTTCTTTTTCTAATAAATCTGCGTCTTTAGTTTGAAACGCTAAGTCAATGGATTCTTGTGTTTTTTGGATTACCGCTATACTCATTTTCATCACCTCTCACCACCATACAATATATTTTTTTACAAAAATACAATTTTATCTATTTACAATATCCCCTTTTTGTAAATAATATATGCGAATTGTCTTGAAATAATTCGTGCTATTATACATTCTTTTCTGCTTTATTCACCACTTCAAAATCGATATTACAATTCTGTTTTCTTAGTAAAGAACTTGTTCACAAAGCAAAAAAACAGCTTGCTAGTTAGTTTACCAGCAAGCTGTTCTTCTATTTCACCGCACGGATAAAAATGCGTTCACTTTCATATTCAGGACCTTCATCAGTAAAATCAGCTGTTACTTCTACATGTTTAAAGCCAATTGCATGAAGCCATGCCATATACTGATCGATTGAGAACGTGCGCTGATTATGCTCTTCGTCAAAGCGTTCATACAAATCACTTGCAGCATCACGCACATAAAAGGTCATTTGGTGGACAACGGAATGTTCAAAATCGCCAGGCTCCGTATGCCATACATAGCTAATGTCACCATCGTCATACGTAAACGGACCGTCTAAAAATATATCATTCATTTTAAATAACGAATGCACATCAAAAAACAGTTGGCCTTCATCTCGTAAAGCAGCATGAATACGTTCTAATGTTGAATAAACTGCTTTTTCGTCCATTACATAATTCAGCGAATCAATAGCAATCGTTACAACGTCAAGCGCCCCAAATCCATCTAATTCATCCATCGACATACAATAGAGAGGCACATGTAATCCTGCATCAGCAAAGCGCTCTGCAGCAATGGAGAGCATACTTTCCGATAAATCAACCCCACTCACCTTGTAGCCTGCCTGCGCAAACGCCAGGCTAAGCACGCCTGTACCGCAGCCGATATCTAAAAGATTCGGGTATTGAGTGCTCGGTGCATGCTGCAATACCCATCCTACATAACGTTCATAAGGGATATCCGTTTGCAACTCGTCATACACGTGTGCAAATCGTTCGTAGCTACTCACACTTAAGCCTCTGGCATGTCTAATTGCGGTGCATCGCCCCATAGACGTTCTAAATTATAATAAGCACGTTCATCTTTGTGGAATACATGCGCTACAACATCTCCAAGATCCACAAGAATCCAGCGTGCTGCATCAAAGCCTTCTACACGACGAATTTCATAGCCCTCTTTTACTGCTACCTCTTGTAATTCACGTGCGATTGCTTGCACTTGGCGGTCAGAATTACCATGAGCAATAATAAAGTAATCTGCTAAAAGTGAAATGCCCTCCATATTTAAAACGACAATATCCTCACCGTGTTTGTCGTCAATTGCTTTGTAAGCTGATTGTAATAAAGTTGAAGTCATCCTTCACTGTCCTCTCTTTTCATCATATCGTTGTAACATTCTATTGATAATGGATAAATTGGTTGTTTTGTGTCAATTAAAAATCCCAATGTATGGCGTACACAAGCGCTCATCACTTTATCCAAACTTTTCTTTGCTTTTTTTCGCAGACGATCAACACCATCAAATTTACGATTCGGTTCAATCATATCTGCAACAAAAATAATTTTTTCTAAACGGCTCATGCCTACGCGTCCTGTTGTATGAAAACGAATAGCATTTAACATATCCTCATCAACAATGCCAAATTCGCTTTCTGCAATATAAGCACCTACTGGACCATGTAGTAATTCACTACCCCAGCCAATAAGGCGAGCATCTAATTTTTCATCAAGGACGATTTGCTCCATCCATTCAATATCTGCATATTTCGCAATATCGTGAAGGATGGCTGCAATTTCAGCCTTTTTTTCATCCTCACCATAAAATTTTGCTAGCTCAATGGCAGTTTCCATTACACCAATGGTATGAATATAGCGCTTCTCAGGCATGCGTGGCTTAATCGCCGCTAGGTACTGTTCGCGTTCCATAAAGACCTTCCTCTCGTATGAACGTCTCTACCGCTTCTGGCAGTAAAAAAGTAACCGTTCCTCCAGTAGCAAGGCGTTCACGAAGCAGTGTGGACGATAAATCGATTTGGGGAGCTTCCACCATTAGTATAGGATACTCTGTTGTGGCCTCTGTTCCTGGACGCTTTACTCCTACAAATTGCACAAGCTTCACTAATTCATCAATACAGTACCATGTATGAAGTGAATCAATCATGTCACCGCCAATGATAAAGTAAAACTTCACATTAGGCTCTCTTATACACATCGCAGAAAGTGTCTTATATGAATAGGATACGCCACCCTTATCCACCTCATACGACTCCACAGAAAAATACGGATATGGACTTATTGCACGCCTTACCATTTCAAGGCGCTCCACATCACTAGCATCATGAGGTGCAAACTTATGTGGTGGTATTGCATTGGGCATAAAGCGAACTTCATCAAGATCTAAAGCATGAAGTACTTCATTAGCCATCATTAAATGTCCAATATGTGGCGGATTAAATGTACCTCCCAGTAAACCGACCTTTTTCATCGTTTCACCTTATTTCGTTGCTTTTGGTAATGCAATCTTTTTATTATTACGTGACTCTTTATATAAAACAACTGTTAGTCCAATTAATTGTACAAGCTCTGCATGAGCACCTTTAGCAAGTGCTTCTGCCACTCCATGCTTGTCTTCTTCACAGTTATCTAAAATACGTACCTTAATCAACTCTCTTACTTCTAATGCTTCACGAATTTGCTTTGTCATTTCGTCATTAACGCCGCCTTTTCCTACTTGGAAAATTGGTGTTAAATGATGTGCTTCTGCACGTAAAAAACGTTTTTGTTTACCTGTTAACATAAAAATTAATATCCTCCTAATTGCACCTTTAGTTGGGCAATCACTGAATTTGTATTCGGGTATTCACCAAGCCAATGCTCAAAAGCAATAGCCCCTTGATGAACAAACATTCCAAGACCCGTAACGACGGTTGCTCCTTTTTCATCAGCCGCTTTTAAAAAAGGCGTCATTAATGGATTATACACAATATCGGCCACAATTGCGCCTTCTGCAAGTTGTTCTAATGAAAATGGCATTGAAAAATTGCCCGTAGCAAGGCCAGCCGATGTCATTTGCACTAAAATGCCGAAATCAGCTAATGATTCTTCTGCATCTGCTAAAGAAATAGCATTTCCTATACCCATTTCATCGACAATTACCTTTGCGTTTGCCACTGTGCGATTGGCAATGGTTAAATTCGTATAACCTTGCTGCTGCATAGCAAAAGCAATGCCACGAGCAGCACCGCCCGCACCAATCAGAAGAACTGGCTTGTCTTTATGTGACTTGCCAACAGCCTCTTCAAGCGAGCGCACAAAACCAACACCGTCTGTATTGTATCCCTTTAATTTTCCTTCTTTTGTACGGACAACCGTATTGACAGCTCCCATTTTTTCTGCCAACTCATCTAGCTCATCTAAATAAGGAATGATCGCTGTTTTATGTGGAATTGTAACGTTCCAACCACTTGCACCTAATGTTTTTAGACCAGCAACCGCTGACTCCAAACTTTCAGAAGATACACGAATTGGAATATACGTCGCATCTATCGACAGTTCCTCGAACCAAGCATTATGCATCGCTGGGGATTTTGAATGCTCGATCGGATCACCAATAACCGCAAACCATTTCTTCATTTCCTAGTCCCTCTTCTCTACTTGTACAACTTAAATTAGTGATGGGCGAATTGAAACTTGTACACCCTTTGGTGCATAAGCTGCTACAACTACATCAGCATGCTGCACAGTAATCCACCCAAGACCTGAGAATACAACATCTGTTTTCGCTTCTTTGATTGAGAACTCATGACGCACTAATGGCGGTAGTTGTTCTATAAATTCAGCAGTTGGAGGTGCAAGCAACTCACCCTTATGTTCTGCATATAATGTATCTGCCTTCTCAAGCTTTGTACGGTGAATTGGTAAATCATTTGCCACATGAACCGTAAATGCGGAACGATCTCCTTGAATAAAGTCAAAACGAGCAAGGGCACCAATAAATAATGTTTGTCCTGCATTTTGTTGATATACTTTTGGCTTTATTTCTTTTTTAGGCATAATATATTTTAATTCACTAGCGTCAATATGGTGTGCCATCTGATGATGATTAATAATTCCTGGTGTATCATATAATGAGCTACCATCATCTAGTGGAATTTCAATCATATCTAAAGTGGTACCTGGGAAATGAGAAGTTGTAATTACTTCACCTTCACCCGTAGCCTGCTTGATAATGCGATTAATGAACGTGGATTTCCCAACATTTGTACAGCCTACAACGTAAACATTTTGTCCATTACGGTACTCATCAATGGCTTCCATCGCTTCAGCCATCCCTTTTCCTTTATGAGCACTTACTAAAAGTACATCAATAGGTTGTAGACCTAGAGCCTTCGCTTCTCGTTTTAGCCAATTAATCACTTTTTTCGGTTTCACAGATTTCGGTAATAAATCAGCTTTATTGGCGATTAATAACACAGGATTTTTACCTACGAAGCGGTGCAGTCCCGGTAGCCAACTCCCATTGAAGTCGAATATATCAACAATTTTTACGATTAAGCCTTGCTGAGTTCCAAGACCGTTTAAAATACGTAAAAAGTCGTCATCTGTTAATGACACTGGTTGAATTTCATTATAATTTTTCAAACGGAAGCAACGTTGGCAAATGACCACGTCTTTTTCTAATGATGATGGGGGTGCATACCCAACTGCTGTTTTATCTTCTGTTTGAATTGTTGTACCACAGCCAATACAATTTGGCATTTCGTTCATTCTTTTTCCTCCCAAGTACTGATTCCTTTTCGTTTTAAAGTATTGAACACACGGCGTTCAATAAATCGATTGAATTTTGTTACGAGCCCATCTGATTGTGCAACCGGCTTTACTAGTACCGTATGCAAGCCTAGACGATTTGCGCCCATTACATCAGTTAGTAGTTGGTCTCCTACCATTACTACTTCCTGCGGTCGTAGCCCCAATTGAATAATGGCGCTATAAAAGGCATTACGAAGTGGCTTTCTTGCCTTATGAATATAAGGAATACCTAATGGCTCAGCAAACTGCTTAACACGCGCTTCTTTGTTATTCGACGCAATAATAACACGAATGCCAGATTCTTTCATAATGCGAAGCCAAATAATAAGCTCTTCCGTTGCATCTGCACGGTCCCATTCCACAAGCGTATTATCTAAATCCGTAATAATCCCTTTAATACCTAAGTTTTGTAGCTTTTCCGGTGTAATTTCATAAATACTCGTGACAAATTCATTTGGTAATAAAAAATTATACAAAATAGCGACCCCTAATCTAAACGTATTATTCGACCATTATAGCATATTTGCGAAGGCTTCACCCATTTGAATTGGGCTTCCTTGTACAACATTTTCCGTAAATTCTATTGCATCCTTTTCAAACAGCATAACTACTGTTGAGCCAAATGAAAAATATCCGACTTCTTGACCCTTATGCCACTGGGTTGTTGTATTAGTGAGCACAATAGAGTTTACAAAGGTAGCGCCAACTTTAATAAACGCTATCTGCTGTTTATTTGCCACTTTCAGCTCCGTTACCGAACGATAATTGTGCGATATTGGCTTTTTACCGTATGTAAGACCGAGCTGATTAACAGGATAGGATTTTTGACCAAGTGTATACTGTCGTAACACCTCTCCATCAATCGGGCTATGAATTCGGTGATAATCTGCGGGACTCAAGTAAAACACGATAAAATGCCCATCTGCATATTGTGAAGCACGTTCTGTATTGCCAAGTAAATCTTGTAATGAATAAGGTTTACCCTTTACAAGAAATGTCATATCCCATTCGATACGCCCAAATGATTCTACTTTGGCATCCACTGGACTCACATAAGTACTGGGATTTTGTTCAATTGTACGTGCATCTTCTAAAAGCTCTCTTGTAAAAAAGTCATGTAAACTTGAAAATTGTTGTTGTTTTTTCGCAACCTCTTCAAGTTTAATATCGTATACTTTCATGTAACTAGGAATAATACGTTTACTCCACTTTGCTTTTGCAATAGATTGCAAAAGCTGGGAAGATTGCTTACCGTTTGTTAATTCAATTAAGCGTTGATATAGTTTTTCTTTCATAAAACAAAACCCCTATCGATTAATTTAGACTGTCAATTTTTTCGCATTCGAAGTATAATGGTACAATATCTTAAGTGCAAAGGAGTGATCCCCCTTGTTTTTTTATCACAAGTTGGTGGATACCACGGTTAAGAAAATGAAATCGCAAGCAGCAAATTTTATCACAATCAGTAATATGTCCTTCGGCGGCGCGGCCATAATGGCTACACTACATGAATACTATAGCTACAGTGTCTTGTTTATCTTTATCGCAGCCCTTCTTGATCGCTATGACGGGAAGGTGGCTAGAGCACTTGGACAAGTGTCTGATTTAGGCAAACAATTAGATTCTATGAGTGATATTATATCATTTGGTGTGGCACCTGCATTATTAATGTATAAAGTTGTCTTAGTCGACTTTGGTTTTGTCGGTATGACAATGACAGTATTGTATATCGTCTGCGGTGCGATGAGATTAGCTCGCTTCAACATTTCAGAAGCAAACGGCTATTTCACAGGGCTACCGATTACTGCGGCAGGTACAGTCTTAACTTTAACGTATTTCGCATCTAATACGTTCCACCCGGTATTTTATCTTTTCCTATTCCCTATACTAGCATTACTAATGATTAGTACACTCACGTTAAAAAAAGTGTAACAGCGCATTTGCTGTTGCACTTTTTTTCATTTAACACAGCTTTAAAACATATACTGTCGAAAAATGGGGAAAGGATGAAATCATTCAATGAGCGGAATTTTTACATCTATGTTGCAGTTATGGCTTGAGATCCCAGCATTACTTGGCTATTTAAAGGGGCAAACTTTCCATAAACCCTTTTCAAAAGAAGAGGAAGCTGCTTGTATTGAACGATTTTTAGGCGGTGATGAGCAAGCGCGTCTTGACCTAATTGAACGTAATATGAGACTTGTCGCACACGTTGTAAAAAAATTCCACCCGAAGCATGAACAACTTGATGATTATATTTCCATCGGTACGATTGGTCTGATGAAAGCCGTAGAAAGTTATACGCCTGACAAAAAGACCCGTCTTGCCACTTATGCCGCCCGCTGTATCGAAAATGAAATTTTAATGCATCTGCGTACACAAAAAAAAGTGCAAAAAGATGTTTCCTTATTTGAGCCAATCGGTACAGATAAGGATGGTAACGCCCTACAAATCCGTGATCTCTTACAATGCGATGAAGAAAGTGCAACAGAAAAAATTGAACATAAAGAGCATGTTGCACAACTATATCACTATTTGCATATGCTCGACGAACGTGAGCTCGAAATCGTTACACTTCGCTATGGTCTTAACCAGCAGGATGCACTCACACAAAAGGAAATCGCTGCACGTTTAAATATTTCTCGTAGCTATGTATCTCGCATTGAAAAGCGAGCACTTATTAAACTCTATCAATTATATAAACGAGATCAAAAAATTATTGAGTAATAATAATTCAATAAATATATGACATTATTACGCAATGAATCTTGTATTTTTATCGGTACAAAAGGAGACATTTGTAGCTGACGTTTCACTTTCGCTACGAAAACATTTGCTAAAGTAAAGAAAGCCCTCTTGCGTCATTAAAATGTCGCAAGAGAGCTTTTTCTCTTAATGAATTTCAACAGATTCTGAAAGTTCTGCTGAAATAAGTGTACCGAGTAACATTGTTATAATGACTACACCTGCTGTTAAAAATAGCATTATGCATGCCTCCCATCTGAATATGAAGAGATTTAATTAACAACAGTTTAGCATTCGTGCGACTTTTAAACTGTGATTTTTCTCACACTAAAAGGCACTCATTTTGACTTTTTTGTGTAGTTTATCTCGCAGATTGGTGAAAACTAATACACAGTGGGATAAAGAAAACTCTGCTGATAATAGACTTTATAACGATTCTATAGCTTTTAGTACTATTTGTGTTGAATGCTTTGCAGCTACTGGTAAAAACTCATCGAAGCTAATATTCGATTCTTTGCCAGCAATATCTGATAAAGCACGAATAACAACAAACGGAGTACCAAATTGGTAACACACTTGTGCAACAGCTGCTGCTTCCATCTCTACTGCCTTCATTTGCGGGAAGTGACGACGGACTGCTTCTACACGAACAGGATCATTCATAAAAGCATCACCTGAGCAAATTAAACCAATACCGTATTGGTGCTCTCCAACAGCCTCTACTGCCTCTTCAGCCACTTTCATAAGTTTTTCATCTGATTTATAAGCTGCTGGCATACCAGCCATTTGGCCCATTTCATAACCGAAAATCGTTACATCTACATCATGATGACGGACTTCATCTGAAATAACGATTGCGCCTACTTCAAGCTTTTCATCATAGCCTCCTGCAGAGCCCGTATTAATGACTACATCAGGTTTGAATTCATGTAATAGAATAGTAGTTGACATTGCAGCATTCACTTTACCAATACCACTTTTTAATAAAACTACCTCGTTCCCTTTGTAAGTTCCTGTTGTATATTCACTTCCTGCAATTGTTGTGCTTTTTGCATTCTCTATAGATGCACGTAAAAGCTCTACTTCCTCTTCCATTGCTCCGATTACTGCGATGTTCATATTTACGTTACTTCCCTTCTTTATGCACTTCAAATCAATTATACCTCGGCATAATTGCGTCCGGGAATCGGATTTGTGCTTAGGCCTGCACAAGGGCCGACACGATGTCGGTCATTTCGGTAATGCCACAGGACGTGGCGTTTTTACCGATGCAGGTCAATTAGCCGTTATCGCATGGATGCGATGATTTTAGGCTAACATCCTTTTTAAGAACTCCTTTCCGATTACCGTGACATCCGCCGGAGGCTTTGGGCCAACATGAAGTTGGTCACTCAGTCGTGTTGCTGTCGCTTCGCTTTCGCACAGATAAATTGCCACAGGACGTGCCGTTCTTAGACTGAGCTCCTTTATATCAGTGGATGTTTGTACATCTGCTTCTATAAGTTAAAAATAATAAAACGAGTTACTTTCGTCAATAGGCACCATTTAATGTATTTAGTTGCTCAAGTTTGACTGGTAACCAGCCTTCGTTGTCGACCCATTCCATGCTGACACGGTACATTTGTGTCTTATCATTAGTTGAAACTGTTGCAATAGCCGAATTAGCGCCACCGTTATTTTGTATACGCCAAATAATCATATTGTCCTTTTCGATGCCAGTAGCGGCTGTAACTGTGGCCACCTTTTCAGCCCAGTCTACAGATTTATCATCGTAAGAAGACACATGCTGACCTGTTTGTGTTGTAGGTGTAGGCTTCCAGCTTTTATTGGTTACAACCTTATCAACAATTGGGTTGTCTGACGTGGTTTCAGTAGTAGCATCCTGTTCAGATGTTTCAGTTTCATCTGTAGGCTCTTCCTCTGTTTCTTCTTTAGCTGTTTCATCATTATTTTTCTCTTTAGAAGGCTCTTCCTTCACGTCTTCTTTATCGTTCTTCTGCTCCTGTAATGGCTCATCTTTCGCAACTTGCCCTGCATCATCCTGCCATTTAAACACAAATGTGGCTACTATAATAATTAATATCACGACAATACCAATTAATACATTCAATAGTTTATCTAGCTTTTTATTATGAGATGGCTGCAAATGACGACTGCTTCGAGTTTTTCGTTCACTCATGAAGTCTCCCCCTCTCTAGCCAATATTTTATCAAGTTCAACAGCACTTGCAAAATAATTGTGCTCCTATTATATCATAGACAAAACCAAAGACCTCTTAAGGTATTTATTGGATGTTGGCTATTGAATCAATTATGCAACGGCGTAATTGTATACGGAATCGGCTTTTTGCCAACAAGACGTTGGTTATTCAGTCATATGTTGTTGTCGCTTCGCATTCGCACAGTTAAATTGCTACAATACTCCGCATTATCTCACAACCTATAAAAGTGGGATACTCCTGTATCGTCTGTCGCTACAAATGCCTTTTGCTAAAAGAAGTGTAAAAACTCACATAGATGATAGAATCAAGAACAGTATCGCCTTGGCGGTGCTGTAGATACAATAGATTGTGCTGAATGAAGATAAAAGCAGCTAGCTCTCTTTTACAAAGAAAGCTAACTGCTTGTACAAAAAATTATTTTATTGAAATAATTTTAACTTTCATTTCACCACCAGGTGTTTGTACGACAACCTCTTCGCCTTCAGCACGACCTAGCAAGCCTTTAGCAATTGGTGATTCATTTGAAATACGGAATTCCATTGGATCTGCCTCAGCCGAACCAACAATTGTATACGATTCCTCATCAGTTGATGGTTTTCCATTAATAATTTCTACAAATGTAACCGTTTTCCCTAATGAAACTACACTGTTATCTGATTCGTCCTCAGAAATAATAACTGCGTTACGAATCATTGATTTTAGTGTCGAAATACGACCTTCTAAAAAGGCTTGTTCTTCTTTTGCAGAATCATACTCAGCATTTTCAGAAAGATCCCCGAAATCACGAGCGATTTTAATACGTTCTACGATTTCCTTACGAGTTTCCGTTTCTAATTTCACTAATTCTTCTTCTAATTTTCTTTTACCTTCAGCTGTCATTGGGTACTGTTTTTCGTTTGCCAAAGTTCTTCACTCCTTGTTTTCGTCAATATAAAAACATAAAACTCGATTAAATGCCTTGTAGGATCATTTAATCGAATTTTATTATTTTTAAACGTTTTCAAATTACGCTTTGACCTAATAGTATGCATGCCTTTCTGAAATATGTACAGATATGCATGTAAATATTGTCAATACCACTCTATCTTATTACAATACGTTGTCGGTTTCAAGAATAGTTTTAATCTTCGTTACCATTAAATCGATTGCAACCTCATTATCCCCGCCTTCAGGAATAATAATATCAGCATAACGTTTCGTCGGCTCAATAAATAAATTGTGCATTGGACGCACTGCCGATAAATACTGCTCGATTACAGAATCTGTTGTACGGCCACGCTCTTTTATATCACGCATTATACGACGAATAATACGTAAATCTGAGTCCGTATCTACATATAATTTAATGTCCATTAAATCACGTAAATCTGCATCTTCTAACACTAAAATACCTTCTAGTATAATAACATCTACAGGCTCTACATGAATAACTTCTTTTGCTCTTGTATGCTGCACATAATCATACACAGGCTTTTCAATTGGTTGACGGACCAATAATTTTTTTAAGTGTTCAATTAACAAATCATTATCAAACGCTAACGGATGGTCATAATTTGTACCTAAACGCTCCTCAAACGTTAAATGACTTTGATCTTTATAATAAAAATCTTGTTCAATTACAACTACTGAATGATCGCGGAAAACATCATAAATAGCACGGGTCACACTCGTTTTTCCCGAGCATGAGCCACCAGCGATTCCTATGACGACTGGACGCTTCGCTGCCATTAATTATTCTCCTTTCGCATCATATTATGTGGTTTTAATGGTGTGTCGCATTTAAATTTAACGATTTGTAGTGGATGACGCGCAGCATCTAAGCTATTGCCATCTTCATCCCAAATTTCACCCATTGTAAAACGGAAGTTTTCGATTTCTGGTCCAAAGAATTCTACCTCATCGCCAGGTTTAAAATAGTTACGTTGTTGCATTGTTACCATTTTCGTTTCTGGATCATGCTCTAAAATTAAACCAGCAAACTCATAAGTCGTTTTACGGCCATGTACACCAAACATTTGCTCCTCGTGACCAGGCGCATCGTGGAAGAATGCTTCTGCAGTGTCACGGTTAGCACATTTATCTAATTCCTCAAGCCATTCACGTTTAATTTTGAAATTGTCAGGGTCCGCACAATAAGCGTCAATCACTTTGCGGTACACTGAAACAACTGTAGCAACATAGTGAATTGATTTCATACGGCCTTCTACTTTTAATGAATCAATCCCAAGCTCAATCATATGTGGAATTGCTTCAATTAACTTTAAGTCTTTCGGACTCATCGCGAAAGGTGCGTGATTATCATCGAAAAGTGCCTTTTCTTCGCCATCCTCTAGCTCATATAAATCATAGTCCCAGCGACAAGATTGACAGCAACCACCACGGTTAGAGTCACGAGCAGTCATATGATTTGAAAGTACACAGCGACCAGAATAGGCGATACACATCGCTCCATGAACGAATGCTTCAATTTCTATATCGACTTTTTCCTTCATCAGCTTCATTTCTTCGCCGCCTACTTCACGTGCTAATACTACACGATGTAAGCCTTCTTCTTTCCAATACTGGACAGCCTTCCAGTTTGATAAAGATTGCTGTGTAGAAAGATGAATTTCAAGCTTTGGTGCAGCTGTACGGCAAGTTTCAATGATCAGAGGGTCCGCTACAATAATGCCTGTAACACCTGCAGATTCAATATCTTTTAAATACTGCTCTAAGCCGTCCATATTTTCATTATGGGCGAAAATATTTGTCGTAACATAGATTTTAGCACCATATTTATTGGCGAATTCAACACCTTCGCGCATTTGTTCAATTGAGAAGTTATCTGCGTTTGAACGTAAACCGAACTCTTGTCCACCGATAAATACAGCATCTGCTCCATAGTGAACTGCTACTTTTAATTTTTCTAAACTACCTGCAGGGGCAAGTAGCTCTGGTTTTTTTGTAATGACACGTTTCCCGTCTACAATCTCACGAATTTTGTCATTTTGTTCTAATGCTAATGCCATGTTCTTGCCACCTCCTAGTAAACTGTTTCCTTGAAGATAAAGCCAGTATCAAGAGGTCTGATGGCAGGCTGAATTTCTTCAATTTTAGCTAGTAAATCATCTTTAATATCTTCATACGCATCTTCTGATTCGTCAAAATATGTGTCAAGTGCTTGACGATAAGCTTCTGTTACTGTGACTACATATTCTGGTGTTTGAAGCACACCTTCAATTTTTAATGCATCTATGCCACCTTCGAATAATTCGCCAAGCTCATCAATAATACACATATCATTTGGACTGAAAATATGCGTACCGTTAGCATCTTCATAAATTGGATATTTATTATTACGCTCATCATCATGAAGGAACATATTGCGATTTTCCTTACGATTTTCAATTTCCATTACTTTATCTTGATATAAGAAATAATGGCCTAGTAATGGGCGTTTTGATTGGAACATACATGTCATTCCATGTACTTGAACCTCAACCTCTATTTCTACATTTTCTTTAATTTCTAGCACTTCATCTAAAGAAAGTTCACGTGAAAGTACTGCGCGAGTTGCTCCGCGTTTCCCCCAATAATTTGCTGTAAACCAGTTCGTTGCAGTCGTTTCTGGATTCCAGTGTAGCGGTATTGTAACACCTTGTTCACGACGGATGATTAATACTGCTGGATCACCATAAATTAAACGGTCAACACCAATACGTTGCATTTCTTTTAAATATTCGGCAAGCGCATCCATTTTTTCATTATGGAATAGCGCATTTACCGCAACATAAACCTTTTTACCCGCTGCATGAATCAACTTTGTAGCTTCTTCCACTTCACTAACAGAAAATTCTCCTGCTAGACGAAGACCAAATTGTTGTTCACCAATAACAAAAGCATCTGCTCCAGCCTGTAAAAGTGCTTTTACATGGTCCACTGATTGCGGTGTAACAAGCAATTCAGGTTTTTTCATAATAGTCACCTCTTCAAACATAGTAATAAACCATCACCGACCGGTAAAAATGCACTAGTATAATCAGGGTGCTCCATAATCCAATCGGTAAAGTTTTTTAAATTTCGAATCATTGTACGCTTGCGACGCGGTACATCTTTTAAATCTAAATCTGATAAGCCATGCATATACATATTATCGATATATAGAACTCCGCCAGATTTTACAAGAGGCGCATACTTTTCAAAAAAGCGTTGATATTGTCCCTTTGCAGCATCGATAAAAACTGCATCGAAGGTCGTATGAATTGCTTCATCATTCACCTCTAAGGCGTCTCCTTCAATAACCGTAATACGATCTGAAACTGTAGAACGTTCAATATAAGCCTTTGCTCTCGCAACACGCTCAGTATCTCGCTCAATTGTCACGATATGCACGTTAGGTAAAGCGTCAGCCATTCTTATTGCAGAATAACCAATTGCTGTACCAATCTCTAAAATTTTTGACGGATTTTGAATACGTAGCAGTTGATTTAGTGCATCAATGCCTGCAAGCTGCATAATCGGTACATGATTCTCCTCCGCAAATGCTTCCATTTCTAAAAGCAATTCATTACGTGGTTGAATAAATGATTGAATATATGCATCTGATAATTCCATTTTTAAGTTCACCCTCATATCAATTATGCCTCGGCATAATTGCGTCTGGAATCGGCTTTGTACAAGCACACAGCCGATTTCGTGACATACGCCAGAGGCTTTAACTTCTTTCAGCGGATGCTTGGACATCTGTAGCTGACGTTTCACTTTCGCTACAAAAGACATTTGTAGCTGACGTTTCACTTTCGCTACCAAAGACATTTGTAGCTGACGCTTCACTTTCGCTACCAAAGACATTTGCTGAAAGAAGTTAAAAGGCAACAAGTAATCCTCGTTGTCTGTACTTCATCATTTAACAACAAAAAGAAAAAGACCAAACGTGATGTCTTGGTACTTCGTCATACAAAAATGAGCAATTGTTTTTATAAGCTTTAAACAATTGCCACCACGTATATTTTTCCGCATTAACGGACTGATTGAATTTTTCCCATGCGGATCGATTAAAAATCACAACTTATAATAGCATGAAAATAGAAGGAAAGCTATTTTTCTTTCCTTCTATCCACATTATTACTATTTATTTTTTAATAATATCCAGTATATCTCGGCATAATTACGTTTTTTCGCAGATGTATGGACACCCGCTGAAAAGTAACTTAACATCTCACAAGTTAACAGAAATTACTCTGCATTGCGCAAATATTTTTGCTCTTTCTGTAAGTGTTCATCATATGTTTTCGAGAAGTGATTGACACCCTGTTTATCCGCTAAGAAGAAGAGGTAATCTGTTTCACTTGGATTAAGCACTGCTTCAATTGAAGTTTTCCCAGCACCCGCAATAGGACCTGGTGGTAAGCCTTTATTTTTGTAGGTATTATAGGCATTATCTACTTCTAAATCTTTATAAAGTACACGATCTTTATGAGATCCTAGTGCATATAAAACAGTTGGGTCTGTTTGTAGAGGCATTCCTTGATTGATACGGTTATAGAATACGCTCGCAATTGTTTCTCGATCTGTTTGAGCAGTAGCTTCTTCTTCCAATAATGAAGCAAACGTTATTAATTGATGTACTGACATTTGTTTTTCAGTAAGAACATCGCTGTAATTTTTCACAACCTTGTCCATTGCCCCTACCATTTCGTCTACAATCGATTCCAATGTTGGTTTTTCTTCAAAATAAGAATACGTTGCAGGGAATAAATAGCCCTCTAAATCATAACGAATATTATCGGCTAAAACCGCATCCGTTACAAGCTCAGGATATTTAGCCTTCATTTGTTGAACAAATGTATCGCTTGTTACTAAGTCCATAAATTCCTTTTGAGTGTAAGGTGTTTTCTTTTCCACAATATTACCGATTTGTTCAAGTGTTAAGCCTTCAGGAATGGTCATTGCAAAGACTGGCGTACGGTAGACCTTTCCGGTTTTTAAACTTTTGATTAATTCGTCTAATGTCATTGACTGTGATAAATCATATTTGCCCGCTTGGAACTGAGATTCATTTTTAAATTTGGCATAGTATTTAAAAACACGAGCATCTTTAATTAACCCTTTTTCCTCTAATAGAGTCGAAATAGAGCTTAAACCTGAACCGATTGGTACTTCAACCGCTATTGTTTTAGTCGCATCTGGATCTACTGGTTTTAATGCGCTCTTCACATAATTATAGCCAATTAAACCGACTATCCCTAAAATTAGGACTAAAGCAATTGCAACAATAGCAACGATTTTTCTCACAATTTTTACCTCGGATTTTCTTTCTTGCATTTTTGAAAACATTTCTTGTTTTTTTGAACCGTTATTCACGGGTTTCCCCCCTATCACTCCATTATCATACTAGAAATCAACTTTCACGACAAACAGAAATAGATAATTCAGTAGAAAAAGCACACATCAATTATGCCTCGGCATAATTGTGTCCGGAATCGACTTTGTGCTTGCACAAAGAACTCCTTTCCGATTCCGTGACATCCGCCGGAGGCTTTAACTTCTTTCAGCGGGTGTTTGGACAGCCGCTGAAAGAAGTTAAAAATAGCTTGCGACAATAGAATGAGTATAATAAATAAAAGTTGATTCCCTAGAATTAGTAAAAAAAGCTGAGATAAAAACAGTTTTAAAGCATTGATAACATACTAGAGAAAACTAGATAGATAATAATGGGTCGTTTTGATCATTTGGAATGGAAAGCCCCTTTCATAGAAAACAAAAATCTGCCAACAATATTGTTAGCAGACTAGGTAATATTTTTTCCACAATAACGGTTGGAAAACATAAACATGAAGATAAAGTGATACCTATAATTGAAAAGCTCCTTGTTTGACATCGACTAATAATCCCTTTGCAAGCTGTGTTATAACTACATCATCTGCCGGAGGATTAAAGCGACTACATTGAACATCTCGAAATAGTCGCTGTAATTTACTAGTTTTAGACAGACTTCGTCCACCAACAACTTGCATAGCTTTTGTTACGATATCAATGGCATTATTACAAATGACATACTTTGCAATGCTAACATCTTCAGAAAGTCGATCCTTTATCGCAGGATTTTGCTCTACTTGCGCTGCAATACTATACAATGTTCGACGTGCCGTTTGATAAAGTATTTCTATTTCACCAATTTTTTGTTGGACATGACTTGCGTGAGCGATTGTATTTTCTAAACTGTATGAATAAGTATTTTTAGCAAAATCTATTGCATAATCCCTAGCAGCTCCTGCAACCCCTAAGTAAACAGCTGGAATTTCTAATGAATAGACACGACCATCAGCTAAAAAACGGTTTATTTCATTTGGACGATGCTTGTATAGCAATGCCTCTTCCTGAATAAACGTGTCATGAAAAATAATATCATGACTACCTGTTGCACGCATTCCCATTGCATTCCAAGTATTAACAACCTCTACCTGATCATTTTTAGTTACTAAAAATTCTGCTGTTAAATTCTCTTCTTCTATATAGGCGATAATCGTAAATTGTTTTAAAATGGGGGCTAAGGAAGCAAAAGCCTTTTCACCTGTAATGATATAGCCTCCAGGCACTTTTTTTGCAATTGTACCAGGTAAACTTCCACGAGAAATATTACCTTTCCCTCGTTCGCTATTGATAATATTTAATAGAGAACCTTCTTTAACTGCTTTACGACTTAATTCCGCAAATATTGGCTCGGGCCACGTCTTTGCCTCACGAACGTTCAAAAAGGTTAATAAGTGCCAACCAACAGACAATGCCGTAGAACCATCGCCTTTTGCTAATTGTTCCTGTACTAATAACATTTCATAAAGAGAAATTTCCTCACCGCCGTATTTTTTCGGCACGGTTAATTTAAAATAGCCAGCGTCCTCTAAAATTTTAAATTGCTCAAACGGAAATTCTCCACTCTCATCATATTTACCAGCAGTCTTGTCAATTTGTTGTGCCAATTCACTAGCATATTGAACTAGCTTTTGCTCACGTTCGTTGCGAATATAAACATCACTCATCAATGAGTCACCTTACTTTTCGTAAATCGATTTTGTGGTTTTTTGAGTCCTAAATGTTCCCTTAGTGTTGAGCCTGTATACTCTTTCCGATAAATACCCCGCTCTTGTAAAATAGGCACAACCTTGTTCACAAAGTCTTCTATATCGCGTGGTAATAATGAAAACTGTAACATAAAGCCATCTGCCGCTTCCTCTGTAATCCAGCGCTCCATCTCATCAGCAATTTGTGTTGGTGTTCCAACAAAGGCATCGCGCTTCGCAGGACCAAATAGGCGTGCATATAATTCGCCCACCTTTAAATTTTCTTTTTTGATAATTTCTAAATGCTCATAGAAATGACTTTGAATACTGTTGACTTTAGGAAAATCCACTTCAATTGCAGGTGTATCTAACGAGTATTTAGAAAAATCCACATTTCCCATATAGCCCGAAACAAATTTTAAACTTTCATATGGGTCAACCAACGCCTGTAATTCATTATACTTACGGATAGCCTCTTCCTCAGTATCCCCCACAATTGGCGATATCCCTTGGAACACAAGAAGCTCCTCCTCGGTGCGTCCAAATGGAGCAAGCTGTGCCTTTAAATGACGATAATGCACCTTGGACTTTTCAATATCGTCCCAATGAACAAAAACGACCTCCGCTGTTCGCGCTGCTAATTTTTGCCCTGGTTTTGAAGCACCAGCTTGAATAATAACAGGCTGCCCCTGAACGGAACGTGCAATATTCAATGGACCTTTCACGGATAAATATTCGCCTTTAAAAGCGGTCTCATGTACTTTATTGCGATCATAAAAAATATTATTATCACGGTCGTAGACAAAAGCATCGTCCTCCCATGAATCCCATAATGATTGAACTACATCGATAAATTCCTCCGCACGTTCGTAACGATGATCGTGCTCCCAATGCTTGTCACGGCTAAAGTTTAAAGCCGTCTCTCCTGTCGCATCTGCTGTTGTCACTAGATTCCAACCTACTCTCCCTTCACTAATATGGTCTACGGACATTAGCTGTCGCGCTAATACATATGGCTCACTATATGTGGTTGATGCAGTGGCACCAAGGCCAATTTTTGTTGTCGCAGCTGCCAAAGCTGTAATCTGTATAAGAGGATCAAAGCGATTTAAAATATGTGGATGTGATTCATGATTGATTGCTAAACTATCCGCAACAAAAGCAATATCAAACTTACCCTTTTCAGCTATTTGCGCCACCTTTTGTAAAGCTTTCATATCGATGCTTGCATTAACTTTTGCTGAAGGATGTTTCCAAGCTGCAACATGCATACCTGCCCCAATTAAATATAATGCAAGCTTTAACTCTTTTTTCTTAGTCATTTTGTCGTCATCTCCCTTTCATATGAATCAATTTCACTATCCATATATAAACAAAGACATTTGGTCAATATAGTGTTGGTCAATGAAGGTAAAATTCCTTCCATGTAGCTAATTCATCTAAAGGCATTTTCACAGGAATATAATTCCCATTGGAAATATCTTTAATGAATTTAGCCGTCTCTTCACGCTGATAAATGCCAATAATTTTTTTCAATGTCTCATTGTCCTTTTCTTCAGGTCTTGCCACAATGACATTAATAAAAGGTTTCGCCGTTTCATTTTCATGAATGATTGCATCTTTCAATAGCAGTCCTGCTTCGACAGCAACCCCATTATTAATGATTGCAAAATCGGCATCCTCCATAACCCTCGGTGTCGTCGCACCATCTACTGGTAAAATGTTTAATTTTTTCGGATTATCTTTAATCCGATCCTCTCCACCATTGCCATCAAAATTATCCGTAACCGTCAGTAATCCATTCTCCTGTAACAGCAATAACGCTCTACCCCAGTTTGAAGGATCATTTGGTACAGCAATTTTGGCGCCCTCTTTCATATCATCCAAGGATTTATATTTGTTAGAATATAAGCCTATCGGAGCCATGATCGTTGTGCCAATTGCCTGTAAATCTGTATCGTTACTCGTATTAAATAAATTTAAGTAAGCGATATGCTGAAATGCATTTATATCAACCTCCCCCTCCGCCAATGCTTGGTTCGGGTCATATTGTGCTGAGAATGTCACTAAATCGAGATTTATATCTTCCTTAGCAGCCTGTTTTTTTATATACTCCCATGTTTTCAATTCCGAGCTGCGGATTCCAACCTTCACAGCATCTTTTTCATCTGCTTTTGCACAAGCAACTAGTAGGAATAGTAATGCTATTAAACCGAAAAAATAATTTAGTTTCCTCATATCAATTCTCCTTTATGACACTCTGCGTAATTTTCGTTCAAGACTATTTCCAATACTTTGAATGATTTGTACGAGTACTACTAGAATCACCACTGTGACTAAAATCGTGACATTGTCAAAGCGTTGATAGCCGTAAGTAATGGCTACATCACCAAGGCCACCTCCTCCAACTGCCCCTGCCATTGCAGTCGCCCCAATAAGCCCAATTGTTGCCGTCGTAACACTTAATATTAAAGAGGGGAAAGCTTCAGGTAGTAAAAACTTTTGAATAATTTGAAGTGGAGATGCACCCATTGCCTTGGCTGCTTCAATAATGCCTTCATCCACTTCCAATAATGAATTTTCTATTAATCTTGATATATATGGACCGATATGCAACACGAGTGGCACAATGGCAGCTGTCGTACCTATTGCTGTTCCAACGAGCAAGCGTGTAAATGGAATGATAGCAACAAGCAAAATAATGAACGGAATGGAGCGCAAAGTATTAACGATGGGATTGATGATTGAGAAAATTATTGTATTTTCAAGAATATGCCCTTTTCTCGTCACAACTAAAGTAATCCCTAAAATAAAGCCTAAAATCGCACCAAAAAATAACGAAATACTAACCATGTACAGCGTGTCTAACACTGCGTCGATAATGATTTGTGAGCTCACCTTCATGTGCAATAACCTCCTCTATTTGAATATCTTTCGTTCGAATAAATTGATGTGCCTTTTCTATTTCTTTGTCTACGCCAACTAGTTCAACGATTAAATTACCAAAGGGAATCCCTTGTAGCTCTGTAATATTGCCAAACAATACATTTACATCAACATCAAACTTTTTTGCTACTTGAGAGACAACTGGTTGCCCAACGTCTACACCTATAAATTTCAGGTTATAAATTTTTTTAGAATGATCTATCGTTTTAAGTTGCTCGTAGACAGATTGTGGAATTTCATCTCGAACTACCGATTGTACAAAGTTTTTAGTTGTCTCCTCTTGCGGTGAAGAAAAAACTTCAAGTACATTGCCTGTTTCGATAACTTTTCCATTTTCCATAACAGCTACACGATTGCAAATATCCCTTATGACTTCCATTTCATGTGTAATCATTAAAATGGTAATGCCGTACTCAATATTAACTCGCTTGAGTAACTCCAATATAGATTTAGTCGTTTGTGGATCAAGAGCGGAAGTCGCCTCATCACATAATAAAATAGTTGGCTTTGTGACAAGTGCACGAGCAATGCCCACTCTCTGCTTTTGTCCACCTGACAGTTCATCGATAAAACGCTCGGCTTTGTCCTGTAAACCGACAAATGCCAAAACTTCACTTACTTGATCTTCAATTTTCGATTTTTTTATGCCACTTAATACTAATGGCATCGCTACATTTTCAAAGACGGTTTTAGAACGGAGAAGATTGAAGTGTTGAAAAATCATACCAATGTTTTTCTTTTCCTCGCGAAGCTGCTTTTTACTTAATGTTGTCAGCTCTTTGCCATTCACAAGAACGCGACCAGACGTTGGTTCCTCCAGTAAGTTCACTGTCCGTATTAATGTACTTTTGCCAGCACCGCTAAAGCCGATAACACCAAAAACATCACCCTTTTGAATCGTTAAATTAATATGATTTAATGCTGTTACAACGGTTGTTCCTACCTGAAATTCCTTTGTCGTTTCGATAAATTCAATCATTTCACGTCTACCTCCTTAGCATTTCATTTATTTTTGATACGCCCGACTTAAAATGCTGGAACGACAGCCCCTTTATACTGATCTTCAAAAAAAGTACGCGCCTTTTCGCTCGTCAGCCATTTAACGACTGTTTGAATTGCTGGATCATTTTGCTTTTCTTTTGTCGTCGCAATAATATTGACATATGGCGATTCGGGTCCTTCGATAATAAGTGCATCTTCCACAGGGTTATAGCCCCCTTCTAAGGCGTAGTTCGTATTAATTGCCGAAGCGTCTACATCATCTAGTGAACGAGCTAATAACTGAGAATCAACACCGATAAATTGAATATTTTTTTTGTTTTTTGTAATATCCTCGATTGTAAAATCATTTTCCTTTGCTTTATTCAATTCGATTAGTCCATTATTCTGAAATAGTAGTAAAGCCCGAGAAAAATTGACGACATCATTTGGAACGGAAACCTTTGCGTTTTGCGGTAAATCATTTATATTTTTGATTTTTTTAGCGTACACACCAAATGGTTCTATATGAATTCCTTTTACACTCACTAAATCTAAATGGCTTTCTTTATTTGTTTGTTCTAAAAACGGAATGTGTTGAAAGTAATTGAAATCTAGTTCACCATCTGCCGTTTGCTGATTTGTTTGAACAGCATCTTTTAAAATGGAAATGTCTAATTTCACGCCATCTTTTTCAAGATCCTTTGCTAAATACTCTAATACTTCCGCATGTGGTACATTGGCTGCCCCTACCTTTAATGATGTGACTGTTTCGTCTTTACTCGCTTCTCCTTTGTTTGTGCAGCCTACCAACAAACCTATCACTAGTGCACCGACTAGCAGTCCCCATATTGTCCTCATTTTCAATTTCCTCCTTTGTAAATAAACTTACTTGGTTTAATGTAAAACAAATCTTATCTGTTTACTTATGATTGGTCAACGTTTGATATCTCGTTTTGTTTATAGATATTTAAAAATTCAGACAAAATAAAATACAAGAAATTTAATTTTCTCTAGAAAAATATATAAATTCGCTCGAAAATACATAAATTTCATTTTTATATAGAACGTTTTACATAATAGATAGAAATTTTCTATTAATACTTCTCAGGCGTCGCTCCATGTTAATCGTTACTCAATAAAAAAACTCTGAGTAGCAAGTCACTACTCAGAGCTCTAATTACAATTCATTTAATACATCTTCAACAAATGCCCATTCTTCATCTGTTTCAATTGGTAATAAATCTTCAATCGTTCCGTCATTTCCAGATACGTATTGAGAAGCAAAAATATCTCGATCCTCTATTGGCTCGTCCGTTTCTAGAACATAAAGTACATAAGATTTGCCAAATTGTTCTGATGAAAATGTATGAATAACTTCACATACTTGATCTGCCCCATGCTCATCTGTAATTGTAAATTGCTGTGGCCCTTCTTCAAACTCGTCTAGAAGTGTCAGGACTACTTCATTAATCATTTCCCATTCTGCCTCTGTTTCAACAGGCTGTAAATTTGTCATTTCTCCATTGTTATCATCATAATCAAATGTCATAGCAGAAATGTCACCAGGAATTTCATTACCATCTTCGTCGATTAACGAAAACAATACATATGATTTTTCTTCTGCATCGAAGGTGAAAACAACACGACATTTTTGCTCTTTGCCATTCTCTCCAATAATCAGAAATTCTTGCGTTTCTTCGTTCATTTAATTTCCTCCTTAACAGTCTTATGGCTCATTACCATAACGTGTGGTTGATTTCCATTTCGGAACAATATATAGGGCATGTATATAAATGTCCTCCACAACTTTTAGTAATGAGCCAGCTTTATTCTTTCAAAAGTAAAAAAGGAACAAGGAGTGCTTGTTGCCATCCTTGTTCCACACTTATCAATTATGCCTCGGCATAATTGCGTCCGGAATCGGCTTTGTGCATGCACAAAAAACTCCTTTCCGATTCCGTGACATCCGCCGGAGGCTTTAACTTCTTTCAGGACACTTGCTGAAAAGTGACTTATAGCCGTATGCATCTCTCCACCTATAGAGTTGAGAGATGCATACTGAAAGAAGTTAGTGACTACGATGATGATTATTCTTCGTTTTCATCCTCTAAAGCGTTTAATACGTCTTCTACCATATCCCACTCTGCTTCAGTTTCGATTGGTGTTAACTCACCATCTTCACCATTTTCAGATGGAACGAATGAAGATACGAAGATTTCAACAGAGCCATCCTCATCTTCTTCTGCGCCTACCATAGAGTAAAATACGTATGATTTGCCAAATTCAGCTGATTCATGTACGTGAATCACTTCACAAAGCTGTTCATTTCCGTTCTCATCAATTACTGTAATGTGTTGTACGTGTAGTTCTTCTTCATGGTTATGCTCTTGTGCCATGGCTTGTCACCTCATCAATTAATTTTTGCTATCCAAATAGCCTTGTAAAATCATCACAGCAGCCATTTTATCAATGACTTGCTTACGCTTTTTGCGACTTACGTCTGCTTCGATTAGCATACGCTCAGCAGCCATCGTTGTTAAACGCTCATCCCAAAGCTTAACCGGTAATGAAAATGTTTCTTCTAAAAGCTTTTTATAGTTTTCAGAAGCCTCCCCACGCGGTCCAACCGTATTATTCATGTTTTTCGGGTATCCTACAACAAATTCTGTTATAGCATACTCCTTTACTAGCTCAGCTATTCGCTCAATGCCGAACTCGCCGTTAGCTTCATCAATCTTTACGGTTTCAATACCTTGGGCCGTCCACCCTAAAGCATCACTAACAGCAACGCCAACGGTTTTTGACCCAACGTCTAATCCCATAATTCTCATTTCTAGTCCTCGTTATTCTTTTTAATATAAAACTTAACAAGCTCTTCTAGAATTTCGTCACGCTCAAGCTTGCGAATTAAATTACGAGCATCCTGATGGCGAGGAATATACGCCGGATCACCAGAAAGTAAATAACCGACAATCTGATTGATAGGGTTATATCCCTTTTCCTCTAATGAAGAATGTACTTTCAACATTACCTGCTTGACTTCCTGTTCCATTGATTCTTCTGGAAAATTAAATTTCATAGTTTGATCAAATGAACTCATGACCAGCACCTCGCTTTCAGAAATAAGGAGATGTGCAAAAAAAGCTCATCTCCAATTTCTCTTTATTATAACATGTTTTGGCGTATTAATTAAATGGATTTAACATAATCATACACAGAAAGTAGTGCTTCATCAAGTTTTGATGCTTCTTTTGCACCTGCCATCGCCATATCTGGACGACCGCCACCTTTACCACCACATGCTTCTGCTACCATTTTTACGATATTTCCGGCATGGTAATTGCCACCAACTAAATCTTTTGTTACTCCAGCACATAGCATAACTTTTTCGCCATCGACAGCACCAAGAACGATAACAGCCTTAGGCATTTTAGCTTTCAAGTCATCCATCATTTGACGCAGTTGATTGTTGTCCTTCGCTTCAACTTTAGTGGAAAGAACAGTTACATCCCCAAAAGTTTGCGCCGCGTCCACAATAGCTCCTGCTTGTGCGTTGGCAATTTTTTGTGATAATGCTTCATTTTCGCGTTGTAAATCTTTGTAATCAGCTTGCAACGCTTGTACTTTTGTTACAAGATCTTTTGGATTTGCTTTTAATAATGCTGCCGCTTCGTTTAATAAAGCTTCTTCCTCTTTTACGGCTTCATAAGCAACTTTACCTGTCACAGCCTCGATTCGACGAGTACCTGCACCGATACCACCTTCTGAAACAATTTTGAAGAAGCCAATTTCAGAAGAGCGTTTTACGTGTAAACCACCGCAAAGTTCAATAGAGTAATCCCCAATTGATACAACGCGAACGATATCGCCATATTTCTCACCGAATAGTGCCATTGCTCCCATAGCTTTCGCTTCATCGATACCTTTTTCTTCAATAACGACTTCTATATCATCCCACACTTTTTCATTTACAATACGTTCAATTTGTTGTAATTCCTCTTTTGTCACTTGTCCAAAGTGAGAGAAATCAAAGCGTAAACGGTCTGGTCCTACATATGACCCAGCTTGGCTAACATGGTCGCCTAGTACATCTTTTAATGCACGTTGCATAATATGTGTTGCTGTATGGTTTTTAATAATTAAATTACGTTCATCACGGTTAACTACTGCTTTTACAGCATCTTCAACATGCATTTCTCCTGATTCTACAAGTACAGTATGAAGCGGCTGACCATTTGGAGCTTTTTGTACATCTTTAACAATGGCAGTAAAGCTATCATTAGCAATCACACCGCTATCTGCAATTTGACCACCCATTTCAGCATAGAATGGTGTTTTAGCTAAAATAACTAATGCTTCTTGCCCTTCAGATGCTACTTTTGATACTTGGCCGTTCACAATGATCGCTGCCACTTCTGTTTTTGTCGTTAATGTATCATAGCCTACAAATTCACTTGCAACCGTCAAGTTTGCTAGCACTTCGTTTTGTACTTGCATAGAATCCACATCTTGACGAGCTGCACGTGCGCGTTCACGTTGTGCTTCCATTGCTACCTCAAAGCCTTCATGATCTACCTTCATGCCTACTTCTTCCGCATACTCTTCTGTTAATTCAATTGGGAAACCGTAAGTATCATATAAACGGAATGCATCTGCACCCGGAATATAGTCATGGCCTGCTGCTTTTTGAGCTTCTACCACTTCGTTAAAGATAGCAAGACCACCGTCTAATGTTTCATGGAAGCGAAGTTCTTCATTTTTAATAACACGTTGGATAAACTCGCATTTTTCCGTTACTTCTGGGTAGAAATCATTCATAATTTCACCAACAGTTGGTACTAATTCAAACATAAATGGCTTCTCAATACCAATTTGTTTTGCATAGCGCACAGCACGACGTAGTAAACGACGTAATACATATCCACGACCTTCATTTGAAGGAAGAGCACCATCCCCAATAGCAAACGCCACTGTACGAATATGGTCAGCGATTACCTTAAATGGTGTATTGATATCTTCTTCTGAACCGAAGATTTCACTTAGTGCTACTTCACCTGGACGTTTGTATTTGCGATTTGCTAACTGCTCGATTTTTTCAATAATAGGCATGAATAAATCAGTATCAAAGTTCGTTGGAACATTTTGAACTACCGATACGATACGCTCTAGCCCCATACCAGTATCAATATTTTGCTTCGGAAGTGGTGTATATGTGCCATCAGGATTATGGTTGAATTGAGAGAACACCAAGTTCCAAATTTCTAGATAGCGTTCATTTTCACCACCTGGATACATTTCTGGATCAGTTTCATCTGAACCATATTCTTCCCCACGGTCATAAAAAATTTCTGAGTTAGGACCTGAAGGACCTTCACCGATATCCCAGAAGTTCCCTTCTAGACGGATTAAGCGCTCTTCCGGAATACCAATTTCGTTATGCCAAACGTCATACGCTTCTTGATCTTCAGGATGGATCGTAATCGATAAAAGTTCTGGATCAAAGCCCATCCATTTTTTATCCGTTAAGAACTCCCAAGCATAATGAATAGCTTCTTTTTTAAAGTAATCACCAATTGAGAAGTTACCTAACATTTCAAAAAACGTATGGTGACGAGCTGTTTTACCTACGTTTTCAATATCGTTTGTACGAATTGATTTTTGGGCATTTGTAATACGTGGATTTTCAGGAATGATACGACCATCGAAATATGGTTTAAGTGTTGCAACACCTGAGTTAATCCAAAGTAATGATGGGTCATTGATCGGCACAAGTGGTGCTGATGGCTCATGATGATGGCCTTTTTCTTTAAAGAATTCTAGATACATGCGGCGAATTTCTACTGCTTTCATTTGAAAAGTTCCTCCCTATATGTTTTGTAAAATTACGAGATGAATCCGCAAATAAACATAAAAAAGCCCTCATCCCCAAAAAGGGACGAGGACTTGTAATTTGTCTCGCGGTACCACCCTAGTTGTAAGTAAAAGTATACTTACCTCTTTAGCACTTGTAACGTAAGTGAACGGCAGGGATTAACTGCACTCTGGAGTAGCTTTCGGTATTCGTTATAGTGAGGATTTTTTCAGCCAAGAAATCCCTTTCTTTTACACGCACAAATACGTACTTATTCCATCATCGTTTTTTACAATTTTCTAACGAGAATTATAAAAAAAATATGTTCTTCTGTCAATTGGCACTATAATTGCTAATCATAACTAAGCAATCATTTTTTTAAAATAAGCCCACATTCCCCAAGTAAAAATGACTAGGAACACACTAATTGTTATTGTTGCTATTGGGGAATCTTGATATGGCAACGGCACATTCATTCCAAAAAAGCTTGTAATTACTGATAAAGGCAACATAATAGTCGAGATGACAGTTAATAAATTGAGCTTTTCAATCGATTTACCACTTATAATAGAAAAATACGTATCTAGCGTACTATTTACCAAATCTCTATAAGTTTCTGTTGATTCTACAATTCGTTCTAGATGGTCATTTAAATCTTTATAGAAAGGTATATTTCCCTCACGAATTTCAAATTTCCACTGACCATTACTATTTGAAAAAATTCTTTTTTGCGGCATAATTGCTTGTCGAATTAAAATAATAGTTCGTTTTAATGCAAGGAATTCTTCTGTAACTTCTTTTGGTTCATATTCATATATTTCTTCTTCAAGCTCATCTATCCGTGCTCTAATTCTTTCTAAAACCGGGAAATATTCATCCGTAATTCCATCGATAATCGTATGCAATAGAAAATCGGAACCCTTATCTAAATACTTTGTACTGTTTAAGCAAACATTCTCTATGTGACCTAGCCATTTAAGTTTCTGTTTATGAACCGTTACAACATAGTTAGGACCCATAAAAATATTTAATTCTACTGTTGTTATTTCATTGCTGCTTTTTTCGTTATAAATTGGTGCATGAAAAACGAAAAATTTATATTCTCCGTAATTATCCATCTTAGGACGTGAGCCTTCATGAAGACAATCCTCAACTGCTAATGGGTGGAAACCAAATATTTCGGCTATATCATTCAATTCATTGTAGTTGTATGCATATAAATCAACCCATAACAAATCCTCTGTATGAAGGTTATGGTTAAATTTTTTAATATCAAAATTATGCTGTACTGTGTTATTTCCTTTTTTAAAATAATTAATTTTAATCATTGTTCTTCACCTCATGTTTTATTATTTAAGGGAAACAAACAGGTGACGTTATTGATTGTAATTTAGCTTGTTTTAGAAGCATTTCTCATCAATACCCATTTGTTTTGACGATAAGAAATCGACAATCCTTACTTGTTTACTACTACTTAACATTTTCGTATTCGGTTCAGGGCTACTATCCATTTCTCATCACCTTCCTTAAATAACAAAAACACGCCTTCTACGAATGAAGGCGTGTTGAATACACATAACAAAGAACAGTATCGTTAAAAACACTACTCTGCTTTCTTCCTTCAAACGTTGAGTTTTAGCACTATGCGGCATAGGGATTACACCAGCTACGTTAAAAAACACCTTATTTCGATGATTTCTGTTGACCCATTGGCGTCTCTCGACATTTTTGGGCAGTAGCGTATCTCCAGCATAGGAGCCTCACCTAACGAAGGGATTGCTATTTAGTTATTTTATAGTTCCTGTAAATCATAGTGTAAAGTAAAGTAATTGTCAAACAAATAAGAAAAATAAATAGTATTGCTAGTTCTGACTTCTAGAAAATTAATTGTTATTTTTTAAAAAATTATCTACACGACTAACTAATTCTTCCCTATTGTAAGAATTATAAAGCGCGCTAGCTAAACGGACAGGGTCTCCAAAGAAAAAACGCTCATACAGTGTTTGTCGAGTACCAAAGTTACTCATCGTTAAATCCCACGCTAAACGGAATTTTTCAACGCGCTCCTCTCCACCATCTTGAAAAGACTGCAAATAATGCTCAAGGTCGCTGTCATCCGACGCAAATGCTTTTTCACTTGGAATGGACATTAATCCGCTCGCGCCAAGTAACTGGATAATTTCTGTAAAAGTCGGATACACTTTAGGAAAAATCTGAATGGCTACTTGTACTGTCGCATGGTCAGGTCTTAGAAAACCAAAAGCATCTCTTTTTGCTTCTATTTCAGACTTTAACAGTAAAGCCTTCATCGTTTCTAATGCCACGATAATATCAACAACCTTTTGCTGCACATGTTGGTATTCGCCGATATTTATCGTATTTACAATTGATTGTACAACACCTAAGACAAATTCTGTTTTGACAATTTGACGTGTAAGAACTTGATGTAGACCATATGTTTGAAAACCACTTACGTTCAAAAAGCTATTGGCAACTTCCACATTCTCATAATAAAAGACGCGTTCCCACGGCACTACAACATTATCAAACACAACGATTGCATCCATTTCCTCGTAACGACTACTTAATGGATAATCAAAAGCCGATTCCCCTCCGACAAATGATTGCCTACATAAAAATTTTAATCCTTTTGTATTACTTGGTATTGAGAAAGCAAAGCCTTTACCTTCATCATAGCCATTTGTTGATATAACAAGGAGTTCGTCTGTAATTCCTCCTTGTGTCGCTAGCAGTCTCGCACCTTTAATTACTAACCCTTCACTCGTTTTATCTACAATTTTAGCAGCTATAATAACATCTTCATCTTCATAATAAAATTTTCGGCGATTTACTTGTGGCTCGATGAATGTATGTGTCATAGTTAAATCGTTTTCACGGGCATACTCATAAAATTTTAATAAATGCTGAGGGAAACAATTTGGCTTATCTTTTAAATACTCCGCAGCGGATGCTAAAGCCATTAACGTCGTATTCATATAATCCGGACTTCTACCCATAAGGCCATTATTGGATAATGCCCATTGTCGTGCAGCATTGCGTCTTTTCACGAGATCTTCGACTGACATCACCTGAAGAAAAGACATACCTACACGGTTATTACTCGATGGCGAAACATATGTCATCTCCTCGAACAATGCATCTTCATTTTGTAAATCAAAAAGCCTTGCCTGACTCTTCATAACCCCCTTAAATGCTGGATGCTCCGACACTTTCCCTGAGACAACCTTCCCATCAATCGAAATGTAGGTTTGCAAAGCGTCAATACGGTCAATATATTGCTGTCCTGTAATTACTGGCATGCAGTCACCCCTAAACGTCACAAATGATTTTATACTAATTTAGTATATGAAACTTCCTAATTTAGGTTCCGTCTCAGCAAACTGTATTATATCAGACCTCAAATTCCACAAACTGTATCAGTATATAAACACAGTTAAAAATCCGCCTTTATTGCATGATTTTTCAGTTACTTTAGAGAAAAACGGTTTCAATCAGCACTTTTTAAACAAGTTCATTTTTGCGACACATTCACGAAAAAGTCTCCTTTGACTAGTACAGAATTGCTAGATTTTTTATTTATGCAGGTGTAAGATAGCTTCGAAACCAAAACGAAAACATCTTTTAAATAAAAGGAGAATATATATGAATAAACAAATCCTCTCGTACGTAGCTCAAATGGAGGCTGCTTTAATGAACAAAATGGAGGATCATAATGAAGAGAATCTTTTATTTTCTATAGCTTCAGATTTGATTGCCAAAGAAAAAGATCAATTTAAAAATGTGTGCCAAGCATATGAAGTAGTAAAACATCACTTAGTTGGTATTCACTAATCGTACAACAAAACCCGATCAATTCAGAATTGATCGGGTTTTGTATTTTACTCATCTAAGAAATCATATGGTGAGATACCATCCATGCCAATCAATGGATGGATATATGATTCTGTTTCTACAGTTAGCTTGAAATCAATGGCTTGTTTTTCATTTTGTAAATCTTCGTTTACTGGATTCGTTTCTACTTCTACAATTTCCTCTGCAACATCCATTGGATTGAGCCTTGCACGTAGAGATGTAAAGCGCTGTAAATCATCTGTACGCTGTAAGCCATCCGCTAGCACATCAGGCTCACCACATAAAATTAAGAAATTTTTCGCACGCGTAATACCTGTATATAGCAAATTACGACGCAGCATTTTAGAATACCCTCGTACAACCGGCATAATAACTGTTTGGAACTCAGATCCTTGGGATTTATGAATAGAACAACAGTAGGCAAGGGTCAATTGATTGAGGTCACTACGTTGATACGTCACTTCAATACCGTCGAATGATACAACAAGTAAATCTTGTTTCTCAATTGTTTCCTTGGCCTTGATAATACTAATTACCTCACCCATATCACCATTAAAAACATTACTTTCAGGTTGATTGACAAGCTGTAAGACTTTATCCTTTATTCGATATGTGACATCCCCAAAGACGAGCTCTTTTCTAGTACCCGTATCGTTTGGATTAATGAGCTCCTGAATCATTTTATTTAAATTATCTATTCCTGCTGGACCTTTGTACATTGGTGCAAGCACTTGGATATTTCTGATTTCTTGACCTTTCGCAACTGCACTTTTCACAACTTGAGTGACAACGCTTGCTACTTGATCTGATGCGGCTTTAATAAATGAACGATCAGACGTTTTTAACGTTAGGTCATTTGTAATATTTCCTCGTTTAATTTGGTGTGCAAGTTCAATAATAGTTGAGCCCTCGGCCTGTCGATAAACATCTGTTAATTCGACAGTAGGTATTTGCTCGGAAGCCAACAAATCCTTTAACACCTGTCCTGGTCCTACTGGCGGAAGCTGATCTTGATCGCCAACAAATACAACTTGTACATCCTCATGCAAGGATTTTAATAATTGATGCGCGAGCCAAGTATCGACCATCGACATTTCGTCAACAATAATGAGTTTCCCTGTAACCTCACGCTCGGTTTCTTCCTCTTTTTCCTGACCAGTAAAGCCTAGCAATCGATGAATCGTCATTGCGGGAAGCTCTGTCGATTCCGATAAACGCTTGGCTGCACGTCCTGTTGGAGCACATAAAATAATCGGAAAAGGCTCTTCTTTTTGTGCATATTCCTTCGGGTTTAATGATAGTCCGTGAAGCTTTGCATACACTTCTACTACTCCCCGAACAACTGTTGTTTTACCTGTACCTGGTCCACCAGTTAAAATCATAACGGCTGAGTTTAGCGCTTGTTGAATAGCATTCGCTTGTGTTTCAGCATATGTAACATTGAGCAGCTCTTCTGTTTCACCAATCGCTTTGCGTATTTCATCCTTACTAAAATGTTCAGCCTTCTTGTTACGTTCGATTAAAGCTACTATTTTTGATGCAATACCTACTTCCGAGAAATATAGGGATGGCAAATAGAGTCTCGTTTCTTCCCCACAGATTTTACTTTCCTCACGCAATTCGATGCAAGCTTTAGAAATAGTCTCAAAGGGAATTTCCTCTCGTTGGCTCTGCTCAAGCATATCTTTTACAAGTGGTAAAACATTTTCTGCATCTAAATACACATGCCCATCCGATAATGCTGCAGTATTGAGAGTATGTAGAATCGCCGCCTTTATACGGTCTGGATGATTGCCTGTAATTCCTAATTTAGAACCTAGTTCATCGGCACGAAAGAAACCTACACCTTCTACATCTTCAATTAAGCGATATGGATTTTCTGTTAATAATTCGATTGCCTCTGTGCGATACGTTTGGTAAATTTTCATGCCGAGCTGTGGTCCGAAACCCCATTCATTAAGTTGAATCATCACTCGTTCTAAACCTAGATTTTGTTCAATCGTCCGATGGATAACCTCTTTTTTTTCAGCAGATAAACGAGGTACAGCATCAAGCGCATTTGGATCCTCTAAAATAAGACGTAACGCATTTGCGCCTAGTTTTTCTACGATTGTTTCAGCAGTTTTTCTTCCGATTCCAACAAACAAATCACTCGATAAGTAATGAATAATTCCTTGCTCAGTTGCTGGCACTTCCTTTGTAAATGTCTCAATTTGAAATTGAACACCATATTTTGGATGTTGTTTCAATAATCCTGTAAAACGATATTGTTCATCCATCTGTAAAGGTGGAAAATATCCAACAACAATTATTTCTTTATCTTCATACTGTAAGTTAGTCTCTTGAATTTTCACACGAATTATCGAGTACATATTTTGTGCATTATGGAAGATAGAGACGATTGGACGTCCGAGTATAAAAAATTTATTTAGTTCAAATAAATCAAGATTATCTGCCATTTTCGGTTCGTCCTTTCCCGTTCATTTCAATCATTATATTTTACCACACCGTAACTTGAAAAATCGTTTAAAAAGAGAATTCACTAAATTTTAATCACGTATGCCTCGATATAATAATTGCTGTCGCTTCGCTTTCGTACAGTAAACAGTGCACCCGAAAGCTTTACTGAAAGAATATTTCGATAACTGACAATTCACAGTTATTATCAACCTATCCATGCTATGATATAGGTGAACTTATTGTACGGAAGGATTGTGAAGCTAATGGAATTTAGACCTTGTATCGATTTACACGATGGCAAAGTAAAACAAATTGTTGGCAGCACACTAGGTCATAAAGATCAAGAAGTTGTCGAGAACTTTATTTCAAATCATGACTCTAGTTATTATGCAAAAATGTTTGCCAAGGATCAATTAACAGGTGGTCACGTCATCATGCTAGGTGATGGAAACGAAGAGGCCGCATTAGCAGCATTAGCAGCATATCCTCAAGGATTGCAGGTTGGCGGCGGCATTACGACAGAAAATGCAAAAAAGTTTATCGATGCAGGTGCTACTCACGTTATTGTCACATCATTTATATTCAATGATGGTAAGCTCCATTTAGATCGACTCAAACAATTAGCACAAAATATTGGTAAAAAACATCTTGTCATCGACTTAAGCTGCCGTATACGCGATGGAAAATGGTTTGTTGTTACTGATAAATGGACAAAGTTTAGTGATTTTGAAGTAAATGCTGAGTCTATTGCATTTATCGAAAATTTCTGTGATGAACTACTTATTCACGCAGTTGATGTGGAAGGAAAAAAAGGCGGTATGCAGGAAAGTTTAGTGCATGATTTAGCTACCTGGACAACGATTCCTACAACATATGCTGGTGGTGTTCGATCTTTAGATGACTTAAAGAGGTTTGAAAATATATCAAATGGTAAACTTCACGTTACAATTGGTAGCGCTCTTTCAATTTTTGGTGGGAATTTACCATATTCAGACGTGGTGGATTATTGCAAAAAAGACGGGGTATTGTGATCAGCTTGATGATGAACAAATGTTACTTAAGTTTTCGAAATCTTTAAATATTGAAATTATCGTTTAACTAAGGGGACTAAACATCCCCTTTTTTTAATTTTACAATATAAATTTATGAAATAGGAATACTATACATAGATTCAGAGCACTTATTTCTATTTAGTAGTTATTTTTGTTAAGCTAGTATTGAAAATGTAAAATAATATTGCTACTTCATTATGCACATATTATTAAAAGAAAGGATTTTATGAACCATGAGAAATGAACTTGAAGCAACTACTCTAAAAACTTTACAAACAGAATTAACACGCTTCTTTTTAGTCTATAAATTCGCTTTGCAGGAAATAGAAACGAAAATAAATATTTTACAAGAAGAATTTCAGCTAATTCATGAATATAATCCGATCGAGCATTTAACAACTCGAGTAAAATCACCCAAAAGTATATTATTGAAAATGAAGAAAAATAACCTTGAGCCATCTATTGAAACGATTCGTGATAACATTCGTGATATTGCAGGTATCAGAATTACATGCTCCTTTGTAGAAGATATTTATAAAGTGAGTGCGATGATACAGGCACAAAATGATATTGAAGTTGTAGAGGTAAAAGATTATATTGCATCGCCAAAGGGAAATGGTTATCAAAGCTTGCATCTTATAATAAAGATCCCTATTTTTATGTCTGATCGTATGGAGAAGGTATATGCCGAAATTCAAATTCGTACCATTGCAATGGACTTCTGGGCTAGCCTTGAACATAAAATCTATTACAAATACAACAAGGAAGTACCTGAACATATCCGTTTTGAATTGAAGGAAGCTGCTATTCAAGTAGCTGAGCTGGATCGAAAGATGGAAAGACTGAATAAAGAAATTAATATTTTAAAAGCGAACGAAGCAGAACCTTCATTGTTAGATGCTGCCCCAATTGCACATTTAGCACAATATATTTATCAACTACCATTTAATTATCCTCCAAAGGACAATAAAGACTAAAATCAACAAGGATGCTGAAATAATTTTGGCATCCTTTCAATTTATCTACATGGCCACTCCGCATTGACGCTTTCCTCGTGCTTGGCTTCAATCTACTCGTCACTCGTTTTGAATTAACATTTCACGTCAGAAGAAACATGCGAACGCACAGAGATAAAAGTTGTTGAATGCTAACTCTGAAAATGCAGTTAACAAATAAATCAAGCAGGTTGTTTTAACGTTGGTGAGAAAACGTTTTTACTTGTTGCAAGGTGAAACTCGTACCGCTAGTTTGCTGCACTCATTAGAAAAGAAAAATAAATAACATCATTATTTTTTAATTCGAAAATTTTTCGTATAATTATACAGTTCAATACCTAGCATTAAGAGTGTTGCTAGTAAGAATCCAATCATAAAAATTTCATGTACAAGCGCAAAATACGCTATATAAATTACAATAGCAACTAAAAATAAAATTACTAGAAAATGAAACTTTACCGATTTTTCATTATTCACAATTTGCTTTTTTATATTGATGTCACCTTTAATCAAATTATCTAAACTAATATTCATTTCATCGCTTAATAAAATTAAATTTTCAATATCCGGAGCACCTTTCTCTTGTTCCCATTTTGAAATTGCTTGTCTAGTAACACCAATTTTATTTGCCAATTGTTCTTGGCTTAAATTATTATGTTTACGATAATCTAAAATCGATCTGCTAATTTTCATCTTTATCACTCCTTTTTATATTTGATACCATCACCATACCAAATTTATTTCGATTGCAAAGAAACCAATAGTATCAAGTTGGCAACGCTCCGTTGCAATTAAAATTATGCCACGGCAAAATTTCGTCCGCCAGAGGTTTTGGGCCAAAGTGATGTCAGGTCACTCCGTCGTATGTATGTTGCTGTCGCTTCGCTTTCGCACAGACAAAACACGTTGTTGCTGTCGCTTCGCTTTCGCACAGACAAAACACGTTGTTGCTGTCGCTTCGCTTTCGCACAGAAAAAACACGTTGTTGCTGCCGCTTCGCTTTCGCACAGACAAAACATGTTGTTGCTGTCGCTTCGCTTTCGCACATAAGCTTCTTACAAAAAATGTAATTATTATATAATTTAAACAGGAATTAACAAAGTTTATTAAAGGAGCGAAATAATGGATTTCTTCACAATACTTATATTTATGCTTACAATTATTGCTAACATTATAGGATTCGTTGTGTTTATAAAGAAGAAAAGTGTATATTCTGCCGCCTTAACTATATTAGGTTTAGCTATAGCATTTGGTGGAGCAGGAAGTTTATTAGCAATAGCTATTATTAATGATCCTTTTGCAATGTTTTATGGTTTGCAAATAGGGTACATTCTGATGATTAATGGCGTGATTGTATTGTTTATAGCAATTTTAATAACAGTAGTAAAGAAAGTAATAGGGTAAATTTGCGAAGAAATGTACTTATACATTCAGGGGCGTTAGTTGCATAACAGCATTAACTTATTGTTCAGCAACACAAAAGGATGCCAATATATTTTCGGCATCCTTTTCGTGTTTTTAGAACTTTTTTAATTAAAGCGCTGTGCAATCATATCATAAAGATAACGTGCTTGGTCGTATTCTGGCTGTAACGTAAAGGCTTGTTTTAAGTGGTACATAGCATCTTCTGTTTGCTCAGTAGATACCGCATATAGTACACCCAAATTGTAATGTGCATCTGCGTTATTCCAATCCTGTTCGATCAAATAATCTAATTCTTTTTTACCTTCTACGAACATTTCTAGCGCACATAGCACGATTGCATATGCTAGACGAATTTGTGTGTCTTCCGGTGCAAGCTCTGAAGCTCGTTGTAAATATGGCAGTGCAAGCTTCGGATTTTCCATTCGCTCAAAGCATTTGCCCATCATATAATACACATCTGCGCCTTCAATTTTATGCTTTAGCGCTTGTTCATAAAGCTTTACTGCCTCCGCATATCGTTCAGCGTTATAATATAAATTTGCTAAACCATAATAAGCAGTTGCTGCCGTTTCATCAACAGTGATTGCTTTTTGAAAGAAGCGTTCTGCACGTTCAGTATCCTCTAAGACCGCTAAGAGATTTCCAAAATTCACATAACCAATTGGGTTTCCTGGCTCTGCTTCAATTGCTTGTGTAAAAAGTTGTGCAGCATCCTCGTAGCGCTTTTCTTGAAAGGCTTGAATGCCCTGCTCGTTAAAATTCATCGTTTTTCTTCACCTCTATGTAGCGAAAGACTGCTTTAATTCTATACGCTTTAGAAAAAGTAGTATAAGCAGTCTTTTCGCTAATTAACCTACATATGTTAGTTTTTCGTTATTTTTAAAGACTTCGTCGATTGTACCGCCACCTAAACATTCTTCACCGTCGTATAGTACTACAGCTTGTCCTGGTGTAATCGCACGCACTGGCTCAGCAAACGTAATATGAGTACGTCCATCTTCTAAAATTTCCACTTCTACTGGTGTATCTGTTTGACGATAACGGAATTTTGCAGTGCATGAAAATTTCCCGGGCAATTTTTTTGTCGAAGTATAGCTCATTTTCACAGCAGTCAGCGAAGTAGAAAATAATGAATCATTATTGAAACCTTGTCCAACTAGCAGCACATTGCGCTCCAAATCTTTTCCTAACACGAACCAAGGTTCACCGTCGCCACCAATTCCAAGACCATGACGTTGACCAAGCGTATAGTACATTAATCCATCATGCTGGCCCATTACGACACCATCCATCGTCTCCATTTTACCAGGTTGAGCTGGTAAAAATTGACTTAAGAATTCTTTGAAATTACGCTCTCCAATAAAGCAAATTCCTGTTGAATCTTTTTTCTTCGCTGTAGCTAACCCAGCTTCCTCCGCAATTTTACGGACTTCCTTTTTCTCAATATGTCCAATTGGGAACATTACATGCGACAATTGTTCCTGTGATAATTGGTTTAAGAAATACGTTTGATCTTTATTATTATCAATACCACGAAGCATTTTCACTTCGCCATCACCACTTCGATCAACTCGAGCATAGTGACCTGTCGCTAAATAATCAGCTCCAAGATCCATCGCGTGCTCTAAAAACGCTTTAAATTTAATTTCCTTATTACACATAACATCAGGATTTGGTGTACGTCCTGCTTTATATTCTTCTAAAAAGTAAGTGAAAACCTTATCCCAATATTGCTTTTCAAAATTCACAGCATAGTAAGGAATACCGATTTGATTACATACTTTAATAACATCATCATAGTCTTCTGTAGCTGTACAAACGCCATTTTCGTCTGTATCATCCCAGTTTTTCATAAATATCCCGATTACTTCATATCCTTGTTGTTTCAGTAAATATGCAGCAACCGAAGAATCTACCCCACCCGACATGCCGACAACAACACGAATTTGTGAGGGGTCACGTGTTTCTTTCATTATGGTCACCTTTTCTTTTATTTAAATTCCATTAACAGTGTATTGATTAACCATTCGGATCATCTATTTCCGCTAAGAGTTATGCGCTTTCCCGTGGGAAACTTTGCTCTGCGACGAATACGAAGCGACAGGATCACTCGAGTAGCCCTACGTTACAATCAGTTAAATTGGCCATAAAAAAATCCTTTTATCGCTCAATAATAATCCTATTTTTTCCTAATCAACACGCCTGAATTTTTCTGCAAACTATTTTTTCGCGAGTCTTTTCACAATCGCTGTTGTTTTTTCTGCCGCATGTTGTGCATCAGCTTCTGTTAAACCTTGGCCGAAGCTAAAACGAATCGAGTTACGTAATTCCTCTGTATCTTGACCAAACATCGCAACTAATACGTGTGATGGATCAATGGAGCCAGCAGTACATGCAGAACCGCTAGATACGCAAATACCTGCCATATCCAGATTTACAAGGAATGACTCTACTTCCATACCAGAAAAACTTACATTTAAAACGTGTGGGAGCGTATTTTCTAACTCGCCATTCACATGAAATGCTAGATTTTCCTTCGTGAAAACATCCAGCATAATTTGCTTAAAGCGATTATATAGCGCACGCTTCTCTTCTCGCAACTCATTTGCAATTTGCACTGCAGTTGCAAAGCCAATCACTGCGGGCACATTTTCAGTACCTGCACGACGTTTTTTCTCATGTGCGCCACCTAATGCATAGCTAGTGAATGGTATTCCGGCTTTTTGGTATAGGAAACCAATACCTTTAGGCCCATTAATTTTATGTGCGGAAACACTTAGTAAATCAACATGTAAATCAGCAACATTAATCGACTCTAAACCATATGCTTGAACAGCATCTGTATGGAAAACAGCCTTATGCTCGCGTAGCAAATTACCAATTTCGGCAATCGGTTGAATTGTACCGACTTCATTATTACCGTACATAATCGTTACTAAAATTGTATCCTCACGCAATGCATTTCGCACGTCTTCTACAGACACACGTCCATTTTCATCTACGGGTAAATATGTCACATCAAAGCCATCTCGCTCAAGCTTCTCACAAGTATGTAACACCGCGTGATGTTCAATTTGTGTAGTAATAATGTGCTTTCCTTCAGCAGCCCGTGCATAAACAGTGCCAAAAATAGCCGTATTATCCGCCTCTGTTCCACCACTTGTTATAATAATTTCCCCAGGTTGAGCACCAATAGATTTGGCAAGTATTTCACGTGCATCATCTAAATATTTGCGCGCCTCTCGACCTATCCCATGAATACTTGATGCATTCCCATAAACTTGTTGCATTGCTGTAGTCATAGCGTTTATTACATTGTCATTCATTGGTGAAGACGCAGCATGATCGAGATAAATATATGAATTCATGTTGAAAACTCCTTTGTACGAAAAGCGCTAAAGATTCATCTCCATGCCATTGTGCAAGGAGATGTGCTTTAGCCTAGACATTTTAAATGTAGAACATATAGCCTTCCGCTACATTTTCCTCTGTATATTGTGCTAAATCTTCAATTGTCGTTGTATCTAATACATTTTTCACAGCATCACGAATACGAAGCCATAATTCTCGCTGAGGAGCTTCTTCATTTTCAATACCTTCTACTGGTTGAATAGGACCCTCTAACACACTAATTACATTAGCCGCAGAAATTTCACTTGGTGGATTTGCTAGCATATATCCACCATATGCTCCTCGCACACTTTTCACTAAGCCTGAATTACGTAATGGTGAAACTAATTGCTCTAAATATGCCTCAGAAAGCTCCTTTTCTGCAGCAATTTTTCGCAGTGGAATAGGTCCTTCTCCATAATGCTTTGCTAATTCAATCATAATCGTTAGACCATAACGGCCTTTTGTAGAAATTTTCATTTTATCACCCTCAAATAGTCTAGTCAAAATACTACAAACAGTATATCATAATCTCCTCTCGTATAACTCGGAAATACTCTCAGGAGGTTATGATATACTATTAATTGCGCCTTAGTATAGTTAGGCAAAATACTATTATCGTTTTATTTTAAGCAAAAAAACATTCAGCAAATCAACTATGCCTCGGCATAATTACATGACACCCGCTGAAATAAGTTGAAAATCAATAAAAACAGTTGAAAGGGGGAATTTTCAATGCATAATGAACCACTCGCTTATCGCATGCGTCCTTTAACCCTTGATGAAATTGTAGGACACCAAGATTTTATCGGTCCTAATACCGCTCTTTATAAAATGATTCAAAATGAGCACGTCCCATCCATGCTACTATTTGGTGAGCCAGGTATCGGCAAAACGTCAATTGCGAATGCCATAGCAGGAAGCTCGAACCTTCCCTTTTTCGCGCTTAATGCTACTCGCGCTGGTAAAAAGGATGTCGAGGATATTGTACAAGAAGCTAGAATCTCAGGAAAAGTCCTTCTTTTTTTAGATGAAATTCATCGTTTTAATAAATTACAGCAGGATGCTTTGTTGCCACATGTGGAAAATGGCTCAATCGTGTTAATTGGAGCTACGACGGAAAATCCATACCATGATGTAAATCCCGCTATCCGCTCACGTTGCGGAGAAATATACCAACTACAACGTTTAACGATAGAAAATATCATCGAACTTATAAAAAATGCGCTTTCTGATGAGAAACGCGGGCTAGGTAAACATCATTTTGTCTTAACAGATCCTCAAATTGAACAAATTGCTGAAGCAGCTAATGGTGACGCTCGGAAGGCATTAACTTTGCTTGAATCGCTTTATTATGCAAGTGATGAAGTCGATGGTCGAACAATTGCTGCTGATCATATTCTTAAGCATCTTATCGGGAGAATTGGTGTTTATGGTGATAAAAAGGGATCTCATTTTTATAATTTGCTATCTGCGTTGCAAAAATCTGTTCGCGGAAGTGATACGAATGCAGCATTGTTTTATTTAGCTCATTTATTGGAAATAGGTGATTTAGTAGCTGTTAGTCGACGCTTACTTGTGATGGCTTATGAAGATATAGGCCTTGCCAATCCTGATGTAGGACCACATATGCTTGCGGCTGTACAAGCGGCAGAGCGTTTAGGGCTACCTGAGGCACGTATCCCGCTTGCAAGTGTTGTTATTGAAATGTGCCTTGCATCCAAATCTAATTCTGCAATTGCAGCCATCGATGCCGCTATTGCCAGCATTCATGAAGGAAAAACTGGCGATATTCCTCATCATCTACGCGATGCTCATTATGAGGGAGCAAAAGATTTAGGTCACGTAGGCTATCAATATCCCCACAACAACCCTATTGGCACGTTTGGTGGTTGGGTTGACCAGCAATATTTACCTGATGAGCTAGTAGGCACAGAATTTTATAAACCTGTTATTGCAGGTGAAGAAAAACGAATGGCAGGAATCTACGAAAAGCTTAAATCTTTTCATAAGGATGAAAAGTAATATCTTTACTTGATTATCTTAACTGAAAATCATAATATACTGTTTTTTCATAAAAGTAGGCACTTCAATTTGAACTAGAAGTGCCTTTTTTTATTCCCTTAATTCCTAAAAACAGAAAGAGTCTAAGCAATCATCCTGTAAAAGTCTCCTTATTTGTTGTGTAACGGTTATTGTAAAATCGGTTCAATATATCTTCCATATTTCTAATTGCAGATAATTTAGTCGTCTCTTTCTGCTCATCATGTAAATAATGAAGAAAATTATAAGTTTGATACAGTAGACTAGCAAATTCCTGAGAGTTCTCCCGTACTTCAAAGCGAATCGCTTTTACAGCAATCGCTTGACCTATTGATTGCTCCCTTGTCGGAGAGAGTTGATCCTCCGCATTTTCATCTGTAGTTCTATATAATAATTTTAATGCCTCATTTACTTCCTTGTTATCACTAAACCGTTCCTTTATCCACCGTAAGACAAATTGTACTAGGATAATGGCATAAATAAGTGACAAACTTTCATCGCCAATAGATTTTTTCGACAAATGTTTAAAATACTCAGCTTGTGTCACAAGTTCGAATATAATTAAACGAATTGGATATAGGAGAGCATGTTCACTGTTGATATATAATTTTTCTCCACCTTTATACAATGCCAACCAAAAATCTCTAACTAATGAGATAGATTTTCTTGTCGCGAGAGCTAATTCGCATTGAATAAGCTCATGTTCGAGTGTTTGTTGTATAAGCCGTAGAAATAATAATTCCTCATCCTCACTTACTAATAAGAGTGGATTTTCTAATTTCGCTACATCGATATCGATACCATTTATTAACATTGAACAGCCCCCTTCCAATCAATTATGCCTCGACATAATTGTGCCGCCACTTCTTTTAACAAAACAATGATGAAAAATCTTACACATAGATTTTCAATTTTTTAACTATATTTCGACAAAAATTTATAAATACCTTTTAAGAAAAAAGTCCTTTTTTTATTTTCGTACAACAAAATTTTAACACTTGTATACCATTCTTCTCTCAATAATCTATTAACAGCAACAAAAAAATCTGCAAAACTTTAACAATCAGAAAACCCAATCATCCCTCGCAAAGTAGCGTGCTATAAGGATTAATGGATTAACCGCAAAAAGTAAGCAGATTCTAAACTGTTATTCTATTATCTAAAAGTGATGATAAATCACTCCTATATTATTTCTGTAAATTCATGCTCAACAAATAGTTTAAATTGTTGCATACATTGTTTGACTGCACCTTTTTGTTCAAGTACTGCATTTCGCAGTGATACAGTTTTCTCTTCATCTTTTACGACTTCGCTATAAAGTGCGAAAATCGCAGATAATAATTGTTCATTCTCTTCCTGGTCAATACTAGGTAAAGAATAGGCTGCAATTGTTAATAATTGCTCAACTTTTTCAGGTGTTTTTTGTAACTCATTAGATGAATAATAAGTTGATACCGCTAAAAAATAGCAAAGCTTTGCACAACAATCTATAAACAAATGCCAATATGTATTGGCACTTGGTAATTCTCCTGCCCTATTGTCTAAATACTCTTTATAATATGTTGTAACTTGTGTATATAAAGGATTTAGTCCTCTCATAGCCTTTGGATAATTATTAGATGTATCCAAATAGTCAAATACAATATCATTCATTTTCTGCTGAAGTTTTACAATATCTAAATGATCACGAATTACTTGAATCTCCATTTTACCACTCTCCGATGTTCTCATTTGTTTTCTAAACGCCATTTCTACTTCCCTAAGCAGTCGTGTACATTCCAAACAAATTGATCTATTATCTATTGGAATTTATTCAAATTATAGCAATAAACCAAATAGAGAAGTGGTCACATGAAAAAAATAAGACAATTTCGTGAATTAATAGCATTTTAAGCACGTTAGGCGAACTATTCTGGTAAAATTATGTTCTTTGAACATAATCATCAAATAAAGATTGCTCTTCCGTTCGATCAATTATTTCTTTTATACTTCCTTGCGCATATTTTTTTATTCTTTTTTGAGGTATATAAAAATAGGCAGTGTTTGTAATTAACCACTCACTAAGTGTTAGTTCATTACCCGGTTGCTGATTAGTCAATATACGTTTATGTCGGAGTATATCCGCCATTTTGTAAAAACCATCTGATAGCTCGTAAGCCGAAACATCAAAATTAAAAATAGGGCTAACAACCTGTCCAGCATCAAAAATGTGTATTGTTTGCCCTTCTTCATCAATAGCTAATTCTACTGTGCTAATTTCATCGAATAGATTTAAGCCTCTATATTCCATTTGATAGATTTGCTCCATCTTAAAATGCCTCCTTTTATAGGTTCTACAGCAAATATTGGAGGAGTCATAATGTGAAGCTGCCCTAACGTTCAGGCGACCGTCTCTCCCTCATTAACTACCTAACAAATATCTTAGACCTCTTTTTTTACAACGTTCCTATTGTAACATATAAAAAGTAGCTGTCTTCAACAAGACAGCTACTTCCATAAAATGGTTCATTGGCATAACTAATAGTGATTATCGTTCTTCCACCGATGCTTAAGGAGATACCATTTTTATTTTTATCGAGAAATTATTTAAGTTTATCGATAGATATTGTTATTTTTACCGATGATCATTTTGAATTTATCAACCAACTATCAAAAGTGCATTAGCCTTGTACACGTGTAATTTTTACATCCTTTACGATTGCATTCACTACCCAGCTCGCTGCAATTAAACCTGCCACTGAAGGAACGAAGGCATTGGAAGACGGCGGCATTTTTGCTTTGCGGATAGCTGCATCCGGTTTTCCGACATGCTCCACTACATCTGGACGAACTACAATCGGACTCTCATCCGAGAAAACAACCGTTACTCCTTTATGAATACCGTCCTTCCGTAATTTCGTACGGATTATTTTAGCCAATGGGTCCGTATGCGTTTTTGAAATATCCGCAATTTGGAAACGAGTAGGATCCATTTTATTGGCCGCACCCATACTAGAAATAATCGGTATATTTCGTTTTAAACATTCCTTCATAAGATGAATTTTATACATCACTGTGTCACTTGCATCAATGACATAATCTATGCCTTGTGCGAAAAATTGCTCATATGTTTCTTCTGTGTAAAACATGTGCATATCAATTACTTCACATTCTGGATTAATATCAGCAATACGCTCTTTCATGACACCTGACTTAGATTTTCCGACCGTTGAAAGGTAGGCAACTAATTGACGATTAACATTTGTAATATCTACATTATCCTTATCTACCAAAATAATGCGACCAATACCACTTCGTGCACATGCCTCAGCAGCAAATGAACCTACACCGCCTACACCAAGAATGGCTACTGTTGTATTTTTTAATTTTTCGAGTCCCTCTGTTCCTATAGCGAGCTCATTACGTGAAAATTGATGTAACATCCTTACACTCTCCGTCTGTTGAATTTTGATTCCGCTTTTAATGAGCACTATATAACTGCCCATAAAAGCACTATTAGTGAAAATGAATAATCAGCGGTAGATAAAGACCTTCCACTGATTACTTCATTAGTAAACCTAGTTATATACTAAGATAAAATCAAACTTATCTTACATTTTATCACGATATTCATCAAGTAAAAATTATAATAAAAAAAATTAAGTATTTCTACTAAATCAATTATGCCTCGGCATAATGGCGTCCAGAATCGGCCTTGTGCTTAGGCCTGCATGGGGGCCGACACGATGTTGGTCATTTCGGTAATGCCACAGGACGTGGCGCTTTTACCGATGCAGGTCAGATAGCCGTTATCGCATGGATGCGATGATTTTAGGCTAACATCCTATATTGAACTCCTTTCCGATTCCGTGACATCCGCTGAAGGAAGTTAGAATACTTATTAAGTATGTAAAGTTTGAATTAAGTCCACAAAAATCTATATGTAGGACACGATTTAAAACTAGAGGCCGAAATTTTAAGGCAATTGAACAAAACGTCATTCAATTGCCTTTCATCTTCTCGCTTTTATTCTTGTTCATAATTTTTAGAGAAAGATTCCACAAAATCTGCGCCAAGCTGAACGTTTATTTGCTTGAAAGCCGCAATTACTGCCCCACCAATTGGTTGTAAGATTGGCGCCATAAATTGCAATGGTATTCCGTCTGCTTGTGCAAATTGCTGCAATCCTTGTAAAAAATACGCTTCATTCTTAAAAACGCCTCCCACTAATACAACAGATACCTCTCCTTCCTTCCAAGCCATATGGGAGTAACATGCTTTTATCGCCACATAATAGTTCTTACAAGCATCCTCCATGATTTTAGTAGCGACACGATCTCCTTTTTCTGCCACTTCAAAAACATATTTACTTAACGGTGCAATCACTGTCCGAGGATGTTCTTCTCCGTATATACACTCTATTAATTGTGGTACATTTTCCACAGAAAAATATCGTAGTATAACATCTGTCAATGCTGTTGAGTCTCCTCGGCCATCATAGCTTTGAAAAATAGCCTTCAGCACTTGAATACCTAAATCATAGCCACTGCCCTCATCATCAAAAAGATAACCCCAGCCCCCTACTCTATGAAAATGATGCTCATGATCGTAGCCCATTGTGATAGCGCCTGTCCCAGCAATTTGCACAATACCTGCATGTCCAAGTGTGCCTGCATAAAGTGCAATTAGAGCATCATTATCAACAAAAACATTTGTTGTTTTAGGAACGTATTGGCGTACTATCGTTTCTACAACTTTTTCTGCCTGTAGCTCCTTGACCCCAGCCATGCCAGCAAAACAACTATCGATAGCTGCAAAAACTTGCGAATTTTGTTGTTGTAAATTTTGCAGTATATTATGAATCGTTGACTGAAAATATTGAACATCCATTGCTGTAGGGTTACTTCGAGTCGTTACTACTTTTGCATAAATATTGCCGAGTTCATCACAAATCACTGCTGACGTTTTCGTTCCTCCACCGTCAATCGCTAATACATACATTTTTTTACTCCTTTCTTCTCCATCAATTTCGGCCTGGCTTAATTGTTAGTTGTCACAGGATGTGATGCTCTTAGCCTTCGTTCCCCTATCGCTAATCCCCTAGGAGTTGCCCAGTCTCCACTCCAATTAACTTATTTGCATAGTATATGTTATAACAAATGTCATCCACGACTTTAGGTGATGAACCATAAAAAAAGGGTTTAAGCACTATTAACGAATGGCTTAATCCCTTCTCCTGTAATCATTTCGTAAAGCCAAATGATGCCCATGGCTGAATATGTGCTAATAAAAATTGTTCTTCTTCTACAACTCTAGCCACAACATTTGTTGACCCGGCATTCGGTATTTCCTTTAAAACAATTTGGAGCTCGCCCTTATAACGAACATCTAAATTATTATCGATTGTCACGTCCCCCAATGTTAATGGGCGACTATCGTGTACAGGGAAGTCACCATTTTTATACTTAACACGAGATTGCGTACTACGGATTACGTACTCCGAAACATCACCACGATTAAAATGCGGCTCCTTAAAAAGTATTGCTTCTTCTAAAATTGACGTTTCAACAGACTGTTCAACCTTCAGCTCTAGCTTATGACGATTTAATTGGCCTAATGCACGTAATTCTTCCTCAGAAGCATACATATTGCCAATAATACAATCATCTATTAAGCCAGTGTGCCATAAATCCTTCGCTTGCACAGTAATTGGCAAATGGCGATGTTCTTCTAATGTTGGTAAGCCATGCTCGGTTTCTTCCCAAGGTCCAAACATAGCATGCTGAGATGAGATCATTGCTGCTGTTCGAATATGATTAGCTTTAAATTGTTGAGACGTTTGTAAAAAATGTTGGCGTGATAGACCTGTAAAACGTCTAGGATAAAAATTATGGCAGCCAATAATATTATCTTTATTCGGTTGATAGGATAATATATTTTCTACATATTTAGTACCGTTACTAATATTTAACTCTACTTTCAAATTACTTGCATCGAGGGACATAAACGCTTCTTCCTGGCCCGAAAAACCCATATCTAAGCGCAAAGCCGCTAAATGATAATGCTCTTTAAAGTACCCAATATCTTTATACGTTAAGCCTAAACTTTCAAAAACAGCTGGTGCAATATCAGCTGAAATTTCAAAGCCAAGCTGCTGCGCAAATTTGTTTATCTGTTGTAATTTTTGTCGCTCCTGATCGTTATTTAACGACATAAGACATGTAAATATTCGATCAAAACCATTATCATGAGCGAGCCGAACATACCGCTTCATATCTTCTAGTGTACTATGCTGAGGATATAGTGAAATCCCTAATCTTCTCAATTGCAAATACCTCCATTAGTTCACAATTACACTTCTACTTTTTGATTTTCTAATTTTGTAACTTGCTGTTCGTTTTGAGACTCTGATACTGCGACTCGCTGTTCATTCTGCTTTGCGATACGGTTTGCCATCGAAATAAACGGTAAATAAATACATACTGCGACAATCAGTAAAACAATACTAAGAACAGCTCCTTGCCAAGATTGAGTCGCTAAGAATCCATTAATAATCGGTGGCGTTGTCCACGGAGGCGAAACCGTAGCTGCCGGCACAAAGCCCCACTTCGTTGCAAAGAAAGCAATTGTTACGTTAACCATTGGTGTCAAAATAAACGGTACAAATAACACTGGGTTTAACACGATTGGAAGACCGAAAAGTAATGGTTCATTAATATTGAATAGGCCTGGTGCTGCCGACAATTTTCCGACGGTATTATATTGTTTATTCTTTCTAGCGATAATGAAAATAGCAATTATAAGTGCTATTGTCGTACCCGAACCACCCATATTGATGAAGGCATCAAAGAATGGTTTATTTACGATGTATGGCGCTACTTCTCCAGATGAAATGGCTTTTACATTCGCTTCAATAGCTGGTAAATTGATTGTTTGCATAAATGGTTCGATTATGTTAGCACCGTGAACACCTAATGTCCATAAAAACGTAGGAATGAATGCTAAAACTAAAGCCGCAACCCATGTATTCGTTAAGCCCATAAACGGCTCTTGAATTGCTGTGTAGAATGAACCTACAATATCAGGAATATCAAAGCCTGCCGAAATAATTGTACGAACTAGAGCAAATAAACCAATTGTAATAATTGCAGGTAATAATGCAGCGAATGATTTTGAAACAGCTGGCGGTACACCATTCGGCATTTTAATTAATAGCTTAGGGTTGCCAGACAATCTACAAAATACTTCCGTTGACAGCAAAGCAACAATAATGGCTATAAACAAACCGCCTGTACCTGTTGTTAACCCTGTTAATCCACCTTCAGCAAAAGTTCCAAATGTCATATAACTGGAAAGACTGATGACACCGGCTGATAGTCCATCCTTGTCGTAGCTTTTTGCAAGATTGTAAGCAATGGTAAAGGCTAATAATAGCGAGAGAACTCCAAATGTCGCTCCCCAAATATTGCCGCCCCATTGTGTCCAAGTTTCATGCTTCCAAATAGCATCAAGTGCATTTTGATAAAATTTGATAGGCAAATTATTAACTAGTACCGCAAGTGATCCAACAATTGTCAATGGCATGATTGTAATAAAACCATCTCGAATGGCAACTAAATGACGCTGATTCCCTACCCTAGCTGCAACTGGCACAAATTTTTCTTCTAAAAAACGGAACATTTCACACACTCCCTTTACTTTTTATCGTGACATCAAGGCTTGATGCTACTCCCCTTTGATTCTTTCATACAACTCAATCATTTCTGATGCTAGATCACGAAACGTAATAGCATTCATTAAATGATCTTGCGCATGAATTAACAGCATTGACACTTCTACTTTTTCTCCCCTTGCCTCTTGTGACAGTAAAGCCGTCTGAGAATGATGCGCTTCAATCAATGAATCATTAGCTAGCTGTATTTTTTCCTTTGCTTCCTGAATCTGTCCTTTTTTTGCTAGCTGGATCGCCTCCATACATTCACTTTTCGTATTACCACTGTGCACAATCAGTCCCATAATAGATTCCATCAAAACTGTTTCTTCCATTGCCGCAGCCCCCTTAACCAATCAACTTTAACGCCTGATTTAAAACATTTTCGCCATTCATCATGCCGTAATCCATCATGTTAATAACATCAATAGGAAAATTTTCCTTGTATTTTGTTTCAAATGTTCCTTTTAAGTAACGGACTTGCGGACCTAGTAGCAGCACGTCCGCCATTTTAGTAGCTAATACTTTGTCGACCTCACTTTCAGCAATTGCATAAATATCTGCCTCAATATTTTGTTCTTGCGCTGCTTTCTGCATTTTCGACACTAGCAAACTAGTACTCATTCCCGCTACACACACTAGCATAATGTTTTTCATCTAAACACTCCTCTTTGTAATTTAAGTTCGTCTTTCTAGCGATAATATCTATCAATTACGCCTTGGCATAATTGCGTCCGGAATCGGCCCGAGGCTTGTGCCAACACGACGTTGGTCACTCAGTCGTGTGTTGTTGCCGCTTCGCTTTCGCACAGATAAATTGCCACAGGACGTGGCGTTCTTAGACTGAGTTCCTCTACTTCAGCGAATGTTTGGATTTGCTGAAAGATGTATGAAATCGCTTTCTTAAGTTGAGAATAGCACCTATTGGTATATACCACAATATCCTTTTTACACTATTTTTTTCCTCAAGAAATGGTTTTAAAAACTGGGCTATACCGTTGTTCCAGACTACTGAAAGGATTCATTTAAGTGGTATAGTCCAGAAAAAAGTTTAAAAAAATTTAAATTTTCAGAACCAACTATCCGATAGTTATTCATTCATGAACGCTTTTCTTAAAAGTACTCATAAAATGCTGGTTTAATAGAGGGTAATGCAAGCTGCCATCGATCAATTATGTCTTCAGTCAAATGTTTATTTGTATACATAACCGCATCCTTTACAGTTAAATAACCAACCATCATTGCCGAAAAAAGATTAATTGTTAATGTTAACATATGCATTTCTGGGATAGAATTAGTCTCAATTATCGAGACATCTCCACTTTTATTTATTTGAAATACGTGTTCATTCCAACTACAAAACGCATCTTCAATTTGAATATATAGCGGCTCCTGAATATCACCCCACGGATAATGTTGCATAAACCTCAAAGCGTCAACGATCCTAACCATCACATCTTGAACGACTTCCTTTTTAAACTGTGGCTCTTTAAAATAGAAGCCAAATTGGTGGTTGTTAGAGGTAACTCCTTTAATGTTACTTACACTCGCCGCATGCGACGTTATAAAACGCCATATCGCTTGTTCTGCAAGTAAATCCTCAGCAATAAAATCATGAATCTCAAACGTCTCATCCTTAATTTTATAACGAATATAACCTGCAATTTTATCATCGTTAAAATATGCCGCAAAATGGCTATCAGGCATCCTTCTCTCTATTCTTTTCCACCACGCATCATCTCGAAGCATACTTCCATTATTGAAAAGTGCTTGTGCATTATGAAAATCCTTAATCACCTGAAAAAGATCACGCTCTGGCCATTCAAAGCTCATACGTTTTACAACGTCCAATTGCTTTCCGAAAGCAGGAAACATCGATTGTGGAATCGTGTAATGTAGCTTCTCAAAAAATAATTCCCATCCAAAATAACGATAAAAGGATACAGAAAATGGTGCTAACACAGAAATGCTTTGCCCATTCTCTCGCATTTTCTTCAGTGCCTCTGTCATAAGCTTTTTGATAATCCCCTGTTGCCGATACTCAGGATAGGTTGCAACAAAGCCAATTCCGCCCATATCATAATTTTTACCATTAATTGTCATGTTGAGTGGCAATATTAGGAGCTGTCCAACGACTTTATGTTCATCGTAAGCCCCTAATGTTGTGCTATGCTCAACCCAATAATGAAAATCATCTCGACGCGCACCAGTATACTTATTAGGAAAACAATAATCTCTTAATTGATGTACCTGTAAAAAATCTTTTGGTGGGATTATTTTTATTTCCATAGAAAAAAGACCCCCTTTCCACATTGAATATCTCGCAATTAAAGTTACACTTACAAACTACCGTGATTCTTTATAGTTTGCCCCAAGAGACAACAATGCCTTTAATGTTCAGTATTCTTCTCCAATTCCTTTAGAAATAATTAATTCTGTTACTGTTTGAAAAAGTTTCTCAGCATCAGGCCCATCTGCTGAAATTTCTACAATGCTTCCGGGTGCTACTCCTTGTGCCATAACACCCATAATTGATTTTAAATTGACTGATTTCTCTTTATAAGTTAATTGAACATCACACTCAAATGGTGTGACTGCTGTTACAAGTAAAGCTGCAGGTCTAGCATGTAGTCCCTCCGGCGCTGTTATTTTATATGTTTTCTTCATAGATATCCCTCCGCTTGTCATTTAAATTTAATTCGATGTTGATAATAGGCAATCATAGCCTCATTATGAGACGAATCCGAGTCAACATTATTGCTTTTAAAAACGGGTAATACTTCGTCTGATATAGCTATGATCTCAATGACTTCACTAAATAATATATTTAATATAATTGAACCAATAACTGTAGAGGATGGGGCATACTGTATATCATTGTGATGCAGTAAACCATCTCCTATTGGTATATGCGTATTGATCACTTTATCTACAACTTCCTCTAAGCGCTTCCCACTTTGATGACGTGTCTTTTGCTCGCAATAAGTAAGCGATTGCAGAGACATGACAAGTACTCCCGCTTCTTTCGCTAAAAATGCTACATCTATAGGTGCTTGATTTCTCCCAGATGTTGAAATAACAATGCAAACATCATTTTCATGAAAATCAAAATGATCTTTATACTGTTCAATGATCGTCGGGTCCTTTTCATTTTTTGATGATGTCATTGCTCCTGCATGTAATGTTAGTGGTTCAATAATTATAGGACGTACAGGTACAAGCCCTCCCGCTCGATAAAATGCGTCTTGCGTTAAAAGATGCGAATGGCCACAACCAAATAATTGGACGATTCCTCCGCGTTGAAGCCTTTGTACAATTAATTGTGCGGCTTCTTTTATTTGGGCATATTCTTGCTCTTTAACGATCTGCATTATCTTTTGAATTTCTAGAAAATATGCATCCATAAGATCACCTTTTAATTTCACTAATGAATTTGTATCGATCAGCTCGGTAAGTACTTCGCACAAGCTCAAACGGAACTCCATCAGATAAATAACTTGTACGTTTAATAATTAACACCGGTGCAGTATGATTAATTTGCAGAAATTTACTATCTTCTTTTAGAACAATAGCCGCCTCCATTTGCTGAATAGCGTTTCCAATTTTTTGATGGAACTTTGCCTCAATTAACGCGTATAATGACCCCATTATTTTCTTTTCATCTAATTCAGGATATATTTTTACTGGAATATATGTTCTTTCGATGGCCATTGGCTTGGAATCAGCACTACGAATTCGTACAACGAAGAATACCTCTTCACCAGCCTCTAACATGAGATCTCTAGCAATATCAACTGGTGGTACGATTTTCTCAAAGCGTAAAACTTTACTGCTTGGTTCCATCCCTCTAGCTCGCATATCCTCTGTGAAACTTGTTAATCCTTTTAACGGTTGTTCTAATTTTGGATTAGCGACATACGTACCTCTGCCTTTTTCACGATACAGCAATCCGCTATTGACTAAATTTGTGATAGATTGGCGAACAGTCATTCTACTAACATCAAACTGCGTAGAAAGCTCTCGCTCAGAAGGTATATTTTCACCGATTTTGTATTCTTCTAAATAAATACGTTGTTTAATGATCTCTTCTATTTGTATATAAATAGGTATATGAGAATTTTTATCTAACAAACCTTGTACCATCCTTATCGCCTCTTTACTTTCATTTCTCAAATACAACTTTACCCCGACAAATAGTTTTTTGTACATTTAAATTTTCATCTAGTAATACAAAATCTGCATCATAGCCTTCTGCAATACGACCTTTCGTTGCAAGTTGTAATTGCTTAGTAGCATTCGTAGAGGACATTGCGACAATTTCCTGCAATGAGCAATTGGTGATTGCTTTCATATTTTTTACCGCTTGTTCCATCGTTAGTACACTACCAGCCAAAGCCCCATTAGATAAATAGGCGCCATCCTTAGAAACATGAACGGTTTGACCACCTAAATCATAATCACCGTGATGTAAACCTTTTGCCCGTATCGCATCGGTAATTAAGATAATACCCTTCGCGCCTTTTATACGATACGCTAGCTTAATAGCTTGAGGATGACTATGCACGAAATCTGCAATAATTTCTGTCTTTACTAGATCATTTAAAAGCACTGCACCAACGACACCTGGATTGCGATGATGGAAAGGGCGCATTTGGTTATATAAATGTGTAGCTTGCCTTACTCCCAATACTACTGCCCGATCCACCTCTTCCATGGAAGCGTCAGAATGGCCAATCGAAGCGATAACATTTAAATCCTCTAACGATTCAATAAATGGAAAGCCTCCTTCTACCTCAGGGGCAAAGGTAACTTGTTTAATGCGTTGCTTACTTACTTTATGCCAGTATGCAAATTGCTTCGTAGACGGTAAAATAATATATTCTATTGGTTGTGCGCCTGCCCGTTTTTTCGATATATACGGTCCCTCTACATGTATACCTAATAAGCTTGCCTCATCCTCATTATTTTCAAATTGACCAACATTCGCTAAAGCGCTTTCAATTGCTTCTTTAGATTGCGTCATTGTAGTAGCAAGGAAGCCTGTCACGCCTTCCTGAACTAAAGAGCGTGCCATTTGATGCAGTGCAAATTGCGTAGCATCCATCACGTCATGCCCGGCAGAGCCATGTATGTGCATATCAATATAGCCGGGTAACAGGAACCAATTATTATCTTTGCCATCTATATACCGCTCAGCCTTATCAGATAAATTATGATTTATTTTAATAATCTTACCATCATTAACGTGAATGTCTCCTTTAAACGGCGCTTCATCATGATTGACGATCGTAACATTTGAAATTAAAAGTGTATTCTTCAATAGATCACCCCCTAGCGTTTTTTTGAGGAGCTTGACTGAAGCTACAGGCAACTTCTTTATTCGGTATAGTTGTCTATACCAATTATATGATGCTTTCCTAAAAATAAAAAGTGATTTTTTAATATTTTCTAAATTTTTAATCTAAATCATTATAGCGTGGGGTTGATTTCCGTTCCAGCTGAGGGCGTCCGATGTGCCCCGAGGAGTCGCCCAGCCGCAACGAAGATCAACTTATACACAAAGCATAATGTTTTTTTATAAGTATCATTCAATTTTTCTTTCATTAATTGAACAAATCGATTGTACAAATTGCTCTTTATACGATGTATATTCATCTATTCCTTGTAAATTGCTGTTAAGGAAATTTAATTTTAACTTTTCATACTGTCTTTTAATTGATTCATTTTCATTTAAATAATCTCTAAAAAACAATAAATCACACCATTTTTCTCCTTCATAATTTACTAAGTGTACAAAATGTGTTTTGATTTCGAATGTATCGTCTGTAAATTTTGCAAATACAATTTCTGCCGGTCTTTCTACACGCAGTCTATAAAAACCAGCTTTTTTCATTGCTTTTAAAAATGAATCTGAAATAGTATCAATATCATCAACGCCCATTACAATATCAATGGCTGGCTTTGCCTGAATTCCCTCAATCGATGTACTACCAATATGTTGAATACGATCAAAATGGATATTTGTATGTTTGATAATCTCGGAACGAGCTCGCATAAATTCATTTTTCCATTCACTATCATATGGTACGATTTTTACTTCATTCTTTTTTAAGCCAAGGATCATCGCCAGTACTCCTCTAAATTTTTTTGTTCTGCTTCTAATTGTTTTTTGAATAACACTAAAAAAGGAGCTATTTAAATGCTCCTTTTTTGCTTAATAACTATGTATGACGAATCCCGATTGTGCCGTTATGCCAAGAAACATTCGTTTTGAACCCGCATTTCGCAGGGGGGTGCCCGCTTTGTAGCTTTAAACGTCCCGCTCCGCATGGGGCTTGTTTGCGACTACAAAATGAAGGCTCCCGATTCTATAGTGTTCGGTCAAAACTGTTAAGTAGAGCTAGCAATTAGACAAACACATCAGGATTCGTATTACAGTTATAATAACACTATATTTCTGATAATTCAAACTATTTTCTTTTAAAAAATCTGTATTCTTGCGAAAACGCAAAAAATACCTAGATTCCCAACAAATTTTGCTAGGGAATCTAGGTATTTAGAAGTACAAATTATTTTCTGAATGGTTTGATGGCTAAGCTTAACTCGCTCAATTGATCAGGAGACACTTCACTAGGTGCGTTTGTCATTAAGCAGCTAGCACTTGCTGTTTTCGGGAATGCAATTGTGTCACGTAAGTTAGTACGGCCAGCAAGTAGCATTACGAAGCGGTCAAGACCAAATGCAAGACCTCCATGTGGTGGTACACCATATTCAAATGCTTCTAATAAGTAGCCAAATTGGGCTCTTGCTTCTTCTTCTGTAAAACCAAGTAAATTAAACATTTTTTCTTGTAATTCACGCTCATAAATACGCAATGAACCTCCACCAAGCTCATAACCGTTTAATACGATATCGTATGCTTGTGCGCGGACTGCAGAAGGATCTGTTTCCATTAATTGAATATCTTCGTCAAATGGACGTGTGAATGGATGGTGTGCTGCTTTATAGCGACCATCTTCTTCAGAGTACTCTAATAATGGCCAATCTGTAATCCATAGGAACGCAAATTGTGATTCATCTATTAAGTCTAATTCTTGACCTAATTTCGTACGAAGGGCACCTAATGAAGCTGCTACAACAGACGCTTGATCAGCTACAAATACTAAAATATCGCCCACTTCCGCTTTCATACGTTCGATTAAAGCAGCTGCTAATGCATCGTCAAAGAATTTTGCAATCGGTCCGTTTAAGCCTTCTTCAGTTACTTTTAACCAAGCAAGACCTTTTGCTCCGTAAATACCAACAAATTTTGTTAGCTCGTCCATGTCTTTACGAGAGTATTTATCTGCTGCACCTTTAATGTTAATACTCTTTACTTGTTTGCCTTGTGCCACTGTATCAGCAAATACTTTGAAATCACAGCCATCAAAAATGTCATTTAAATCAACAAGCTCTAAACCAAAACGTACGTCTGGTTTATCAGAACCGTAACGATCCATTGCTTCTTGATATTTCATTCGTTGGAATGGAGCAGGGATATCAATTCCTTTTACTTCTTTCATAACTGCTTGGATTAAGCGTTCGTTCATTTCAATAATTTCTTCTTGCGTTAAAAAGCTTGTTTCAATGTCAACTTGTGTAAACTCTGGTTGACGGTCAGCACGTAAGTCTTCATCACGGAAGCAACGTGCGATTTGGAAGTATTTTTCAAAACCTGATACCATTAATAATTGCTTAAATAGCTGTGGTGATTGTGGTAATGCATAAAATTCACCTTCATGAACACGTGATGGTACTAAATAGTCACGAGCCCCCTCTGGAGATGATTTTGTTAAAATTGGTGTTTCTACTTCTAAGAAGCCTTCGTTTTGTAAGAAGTTTCGAATTGTACGCGTAACGTCAGAACGCATTTTGAATGTATCAAACATAACCGGACGACGTAGGTCAAGATAACGATATTTTAAACGTAAATCTTCGGATACGTCTGTGCGATCTTCAATTTGGAATGGTGTTGTTTTTGCTGTATTAATGACGATTAATTTTGTTGCTTCAACTTCAATCTTACCATTCGGTACATTTGGGTTGATTTGGTCTTCTGAACGAAGGATTACTGTTCCTTCTACTTCAATTACATATTCACTACGTACTTTATCAGCTAAAGCATGTGCTTCTGCTACATCAGGGCTAAACACTACCTGTGTGATTCCAGTACGGTCACGTAAATCAATGAAAATTAAACCACCTAGGTCACGACGACGTTGTACCCAACCTTTTAATACGACTTTTTCACCTTGTAATACTTCTGAAAGCTCGTTACTAGCATGCGTTCTTGTTGCCATTTATTTAATTCCTCCAAAATTTATTTGCTCATCACCATTACTTAAAGTTGATTTCCGTTCAGACTGGCGCTTTACTGGGGCGTCCAGTTTCAACTTACCCACTTGACATATGTTTTTACAATATGTCATCCCTAACTTTTGATGATGGACCGTTTATTTTAAATATGTAGCATACACTTCCTACTAAGTAGAGAATTAATGCCATGGAAAATTAGCTATCCGTTCATTGTTAAATGAATTAACTGTCCAAAACGACGTAGATATTTGAATCATTTGGACCGTTAATCCTGTAATGATAAAAACGATTTATGTTTTAACAGTTTGTGTTCGTTTATTGTTTTAAAAGGTAATTCACTAATTCTGAGAACGCTACTTTTTGTTGTTCTCCTGATTCCATATGCTTAACAGTAGCTACTTGCTCTTCAAGCTCTGTTTCACCTAAAACAATCGTATATTTTGCACCTAAACGGTCTGCAGATTTCATTTGAGCTTTCATTTTACGATCTAAATAATCCATCTCAGCAGAAATGCCCTTTGCACGGAAGGTACTTGTTAATTCTACTGTTTTTAGCTTCGCATCTTCGCCCATAGCGATCATATAGACATCAAGTCCTGATGCTGTGTCTAATTCAACACCTTCAGCTTCAAGTGCTAGCAACAAGCGTTCAATACTTAATGCGAACCCGATACCTGGTACATCTGGTCCACCAATTTCTTGTACAAGGCCATTGTAGCGCCCACCACCACAAAGTGTAGTAATCGCTCCAAAGCCAGCAGCCGTTGACATAATTTCAAAAGTCGTATGATTGTAATAATCAAGACCTCTTACAAGGTTTGGATCAACCTCATATGAAATTCCCAACGTATCTAAATACGTTTTAACTTGTGCGAAATATGCTGCTGATTCTTCTGTTAGGAAATCAGTTAATGCTGGTGCAGATTTCATTAATGGGTGCTCACGGTCTACCTTACAGTCCAAAATTCGTAGTGGATTTTTTTGCAAACGATTTTGGCAATCCGAACAAAACTCTTGAATTTGTGGTTCGAAGTGTTGTAGCAGTGCTGTACGGTGTGAATCACGTGTTTCTTTGTCGCCAAGTGAATTAATGACTAATTTTAAATCTTTTAAACCAGCTGAACCATAGACATCCATTGCTAGCGCGATTACTTCCGCATCGATAGCTGGATCCGCTGAGCCAATGGCTTCTACTCCAAATTGAACAAATTGACGGTAGCGCCCTGCTTGTTGACGTTCATAGCGGAACATAGGTCCTAAATATGAAAGCTTTACTGGTTGATCAGGTGCACCAAACATTTTATGCTCAACATAAGAACGAACTACTCCAGCTGTATTTTCCGGACGTAATGTTAACGAACGGCCACCGCGATCTTCAAATGTATACATTTCCTTTTGAACAACATCTGTTGTTTCACCGACACCACGTGCAAATAAATCTGTTTGTTCAAAAATTGGTGTACGAATTTCGTTGTAACGATAGACACGGCAAATATCACGGATAACCGCTTCTACCTTCTGCCATTTTTCAGATTGACCTGGCAAAATATCTTGCGTCCCTCGTGGAACTTTAAAACTCATAGAAATACCTCCTTTGTAAATTGCTTATGAGCAAGCTGTCTTCTGGACTTTTATCATTTTAAGTATGAAATCCTTAAAATTTTTCCAATAAAAAAGCCCTCGCCACCTTGCGTAATGCAAGGGACGAGAGCTGTACAAGCTTCCGCGGTTCCACCCTAGTTGACGCATCAAATACATGCGTCCTCCTCCTGATCGGATAACGGCCGATTCCGTTTTTTCCTACTAAGCATTACTTTTCAGAAAAAAGCCTCTCAAGTGTTATTCACGTTATACGTTTTTGTAGGAAAGATTTCAGCCTAGGTCTTTCCCTCTCTTCTCCAATAGAGGTATGCGCTACTTGCTTGGTCATAAGCGGTTAATCATTTTTTGATTACCCTTTATGTTAGTCACTACAAAAGGCAATGTCAACTGTTTTTGTTTTTTTTACATTACATTCGTTAAAATAACAAATTCCGTTACCTTTTTCCCACGAATTCTATTACAAAAGCATGGTAAAATAGAACAAGAATAGGAGGAATCTGATGAGGACAAAACTTTTACATATTCTAATCATCTTCGTACTAGTGCTAACGTTTGCATTTCCAAGTCACTCTGTTCAAAGAGCACTAGCCGACTCCAGTGATTTAAAAGTAACTGGAACGATTCTTCATTTACGTGAGGGACCTGGACTGTCTTATCCAATTATTACGACATTAGATGAGGGTGACCCATTAACCTCTATTAGTCGTGAGGGCGATTGGATACAAGTAAAAGCAGGCAAGTACGAAGGTTGGGTAGCATCCTGGCTAACCGCTTCGATAGACGATAAGCAAGTGGCTAATCAAACGTTGATTTCACAAGTCGATCGTCTAAATATCCGTACTGAGCCTGACATATCTTCAGCAGTTCTTGGACAATTATCAACAGGCGACCAAGCTAACCTTATTGAAAAAAATGGCGAATGGGCGAAAATAGATTGGAACGGGCTAGTTGGTTGGGTATCCACTGATTATGTGACAATCAATGATCTACCTGAAAAAAAGGTAAAAGCTGAAGCTGACGAACCTAAAGTTGAAGTATCCACAAAAAAAGTCAACAAAGATACAACATTTACAGTTTTAGTGGATGCTCTTAATGTGCGCCAAAAGCCAGACTTAAATGCTAGCAAAATAGGAACTGTTTCAAATGGCCAAGCCTTTAAGGTGCTAGCTCAAGAACATAACTGGGTACAAATTCAATATAACAATAAAAAAACAGGCTGGGTTTATAGCTTTTATGGTACTTTTTCAAATATAAAAAGTAAGGCATCAAAATCTTCGTCTGCTTCCTCAGAGCTTGAATCTGTCACAATCATTTATAATGGGACAAACTTACGGACAGATGCATCAACAGTTGCTGATGTTGTTGAACGCGTAGACGCTGGTGAAACCTACCCTATTATTGGCGCTAAAAATGATTTTTATGAAATACAAATAGATGACAAAACTGCTTTTGTAGCGAATTGGGTCGTTACGACTTCTTCGTCGAGCAAAGCTGCTACTCCTACAAAAAAGGAAAAATCGAAACCACGCAAGAAAGGTACTTTAAATGGGTTAACGATTATTGTAGATGCTGGACATGGTGGGAATGATCACGGTACTACGGGACAACGTGGAACCGACGAAAAAGAAATTACGTTGAAAACTGCATCTCTTCTTGCTTCAAAGTTAAGTGCTGCTGGAGCAAATGTTGTCATGACAAGAGAATCAGATGAATATGTCGACCTCCGCAAACGCGTATCAATTGCACACCAATATGAGGCTGATGCTTTTATCAGTATACATTATGACGCAACTGACGATAGCTCCATTAATGGTTTCACCTCATATTATATGAATAGTAATCAACAAGGTCTTGCAGAGGCAATAAATAATGGACTCTCAAATAAAATCGATTTAAAAAATCGTGGTACCCAACAAGGAAATTATTTAGTTCTACGAGAAAATCGTCAAAAAGCTGTCCTTATTGAGCTGGGCTACTTAAGTAATGGTAGTGAGGAACGTGTTATTACAACCGCTAAATACCGGGAACAAGCTACTCTCGGCATCTACCAAGGCGTTTTAGATTACTTTAACGAACATCAATAAAGTGAAACTTGAATTATTGGGACTGCATAACGTATCGCTTTCGGTACGACTAAATTACTGTCCGTTTGGCAATATAAATAAGCTGCAAAGGAACCTAGAGTTATCATTCCTTTGCAGCTTATTTTTGATTTTCAAACAAGTTTTCTTTTTAGAAATGTAAATACGCTGATGGAACTGAAGTCGACTAAAAATACGGTGTTTTGGCACTGTATTGTAAATGAATACCGACATTCATTAACTATTAGTTACACACTAAAATAAAAAGGGACTCCAACTCATATTTTCTGAGTATAGAGACCTTACTGCGCTTATTTTTTCCTCTTTGCCAACGTAACCCACACAATTTCCTTCATACGAATGAACAACGGAGTACGACTAATCTCTACAACGATATTGTCAGGCAATACAGAGATTAATTTTCCTTGATGGATATTTTTCTCTGTTTGCACTACTATTGCCTGACCAATCATCATATTTAGCGTTTCGTATAAATATGGATTTGATATGCGTTCTCCCTGAGTCACCATTAACACACTTCCCTCCTACAAAACTAACCATACTATTAAATGTATGAAGGAATTATAGGAAATGTACCATTTATTTAGACTCAAGAAGTATCGTAATTGGGCCATCATTTGTAAGTGCAACGTCCATCATTGCACCAAATATTCCCGTTTCCACATGTAAACCGTGTTCGCGTAAGGCATTATTAAAAGCCTCCCATAACGGTTCCGCAACTTCTGGTCTTGCTGCATTTGTAAAACTTGGACGATTCCCCTTTTTTGCATCCCCATACAATGTAAATTGCGAGACGGATAAAATAGCCCCTCCATGCTCTAAAATAGAATGATTCATTTTTCCATCAATATCTTCCCATAGGCGGAGGTTAGCTACTTTTTTTGCTAAATATTCAACATTTTCTTGCGTGTCCTCGTGTGTAATGCCCACTAGAAGAACATAGCCGCTATCAATAGCTCCCGTTACTTTTCCGTCAACCGTAACAGAGGCTGCTTTACTACGTTGTAAAACTACTTTCATTTTTTAAAACCTCAATTCCTCATTATATGCACCAGAAGTATCATTTTCGGTACATAACAAAGTTGCTACTGCCCAACTATTCATTTAATAAAGAAATCAATTAGTTAATAACCCGTTGTACTGAATATATATCAGGTGTTTGCTTAATACGTTCCACTACTTTATGCAAATGCGAAATATTTGAAATCGAAATCGTTAAATGAATCGTTGCCATTTTATCGCGATCTGCACGACCACTTACTGCTAAAATATTCGTTTTCGTTTCGCTAACAATTTGCATGATTTCATTTAAAATGCCTGGTCGATCGAAAGCTGAAACTTCAATATCAACAGGGTATTCTTTTCTCTCTGGAGTAAGTCCGTGTTCCCACTCTACTTCTATTAAACGCTCCTGCTCATCTTCTACTTGGATATTTGGGCAGTCTGCACGGTGTACTGAAACACCTCTTCCTTTTGTAATGAAGCCTACAATTTCATCTCCAGGAACTGGCGTACAACAACGAGAAAGTCGAATAAGCATATTGTCAATATCTTTTACGATAACGCCCGATTCCGTCCGTTTTTGAGGAATAGGGTTTTTCATTTTTTGTTCAATTTTCTCAAGAGCTTCTTCTTGTTCACGCTCTTTGCGGCGCTTTTCCGCTAGACGATTAGCAACTTGCTGAGCTGTAATTCCATTCATGCCAACAGCAGCATATAAATCTTCTTCATTTGTATAGTTAAATTTTTCGCATACACGCTTCAAATTTTCCGCCGACATTGTTTCTTTCACGTCAAAATCTTGTGCACGGATTTCCTTTTCTATCATCTCTTTGCCCTTGATGATATTTTCTTCACGAAGATGACGTTTGAAAAACTGCTTTATTTTATTTTTGGCCTGTGAGGATTGGGCTATTTTCAGCCAATCACGGCTCGGACCAAATGATTGCTTTGAAGTTAAAATTTCAATAATATCTCCCGTTTTTAACGGTGTGTCAAGTGGCACCATTTTACCATTAATTTTCGCGCCAATTGTACGATTTCCGACTTCTGAATGCACACGATATGCGAAGTCGATAGGTACAGAGCCTGCCGGTAATTCAATGACATCTCCTTCAGGTGTGAAGACATAGACCATATCAGAGAATAAATCAAATTTTAAAGATTCCATAAATTCTTCAGCATTCGATGATTCGTTTTGGAATTCTAAAATTTCTCGGAACCATGTTAATTTTTGGTCGACATTTTGTTTTTCATTATCAACTTTTTTACCTTCTTTATATGCCCAATGCGCCGCAATACCGTACTCTGCAATTTTATGCATTTCCTTCGTACGAATCTGTACTTCTAATGGATCACCATAAGGTCCAATTACTGTCGTATGCAGTGATTGGTATAGGTTTTGCTTTGGCATCGCAATATAATCTTTAAAACGGCCAGGCATCGGCTTCCATAATGTATGCACAATCCCAAGTACGGCATAGCAATCTTTAATACTATCGACAAGTACACGAATGGCTAATAAATCATAAATCTCGTTGAATTGTTTCTTTTGTAACACCATTTTACGATAAATACTGTAAATATGTTTTGGGCGACCATAAATATCCGCTTCAATTTCAACCTCTGTAAGTTGTGACTTCATTTCAGTCATGACATTGTCTAAATATGCTTCACGCTCATCACGTTTTTTCTTCATAAGACTGACAATGCGATAATATTGTTGGGGGTTTAAATAACGAAGTGCTGTATCCTCAAGCTCCCATTTAACAGTCGAAATCCCAAGACGATGCGCAAGTGGTGCAAAAATTTCAAGTGTTTCTTTAGAAATACGGCGTTGTTTTTCTGCAGGTAAATGCTTTAATGTGCGCATATTATGTAGACGGTCTGCCAGTTTAATTAAAATGACACGAATATCCTGCGCCATCGCTACAAACATTTTTCTATGATTTTCTGCTTGTTGCGCTTCTTTAGATAAATATTTAATTTTCCCAAGCTTTGTTACACCGTCTACAAGTATTGCAACCTCTTCGCCGAATTCGCGAACTAAGTCGTCGCGCGTAAAATCCGTATCCTCGACAACATCATGTAAAAAACCAGCCGCAACTGTTTCTGGATCCATTTGTAATTCAGCTAAAATACCAGCTACTTGCACTGGGTGAATAATATACGGTTCACCTGAGCTTCGGAATTGCTCAATATGGGCATCCCTTGCTAATTCATATGCTTTTTTCACGAATGCGACATTTTCTACATTCATGTAGGATTTGACTAACTCAAAAACGTCCTCGGGAGTCAAAATTTGCTCTTTCGCCATAACATGTCCACCTTGCTCGTCAAATTTTTCAGATTAGATATAAACTTAATTGTATAAAATTTAATGGGCTATTGTAAAGTAACTGTGTCATTTTGTTTAGTTATTCTCGTGAACAATGTGAAAATTGGAAAAATATACCCTAAAATGAATAAAAAGACCCTTTGCGAATTTTATATTTCGCAAAGAGTCTCTTTTTCTGTACAAAAGTTTATGAGTTTAATTTATTATACGCTACAGCAATTTTCGATCCAACTACTGCATTATTTTTTACTAATGCAATGTTAGCATCAAGGCTTTTACCTTCTGTTAATTCTTTAACTTTTCCAAGTAAGAATGGTGTCACGTTTTTACCTTGAATTCCGTTTTCTTCCGCTTCTACTAGAGCTTTTTCAATGATTTCTGTAATGAATGAGTGCTCAAGCGCTTCAGACTCAGGAATTGGATTAGCAATGACTGCTCCTCCTTTTAAGCCTAATTGCCATTTTGCACGTAGCATTTCTGCCACTTCTTCTGGCGTATCAATCTTGAAGTTTACATCAAATCCGCTTTGACGTGTGTAGAATGCTGGCAGTTCATCAGTACCGTATCCAACGACTGGCACACCTTTTGTTTCAAGGTATTCTAAAGTTAAACCAATATCTAAAATGGACTTAGCACCCGCACAAATTACAGCAACATTTGTTTGTGCTAACTCTTCTAAGTCTGCTGAAATATCCATTGTTGTTTCAGCACCACGGTGTACGCCACCGATGCCGCCAGTTACAAAAATTTCGATATCAGCTAGCTCCGCACAAATCATTGTTGCAGCTACAGTTGTCGCTCCTAATTTTTTTGTTGCTAAAAGATAGCCTAAGTCACGACGAGATGCTTTTGCTACACCTTGTGAATTACCGAACATTTCAAGTTCTTCATCTGATAAACCGATTTTGATTTTCCCATCAATTAATGCAATAGTTGCAGGTACTGCACCATTATCACGAATAATTTGTTCTACTTCCCGTGCAGTTTTTACATTTTGTGGATATGGCATTCCGTGAGAAATAATTGTTGATTCTAATGCTACGATTGGTAAACCTTTCGCTTGTCCTTCTTTTACTTCTTCTGATAATACGATGAATTCTTTCATGTTGTTATTCCTCCATTTCACTGTTTAACAAATCAACTGATAGCTCAGGTCTTACGGTATATGGCGATGCGAGTGTATTTTTGGCATTTGTTAAGCCTGCATCAATACATGTTGCAAAGGATTTGCCAGTAAGCCAGCTATGGATTACTGCACTGACAAAGGCATCTCCTGCACCTGTCACATCTTCAATTTTTTCTATAGCTTTAGCTGCAAAATGACTTGGCTTCGTTGTAGTGGCAGCTGCATACACACCCTTACTACCAGCTGTAATAATGACATGCTCAGCACCTAATGTAAGAAGTTGCTGTAAAGCCTTTTCGTAGTGTGCAGAGTTTTCGATTTTATGACCTACAATCGTCTCTGCTTCATCTGTGTTGCAAATAAACCATGTTACACCTTGCAACGTATCCGGTAATCGATTCATTTTTGGCGAAGATACCGGTACGATGACAAATGGAATGTCACGAGCAATCGCAACCTGCTGTATGTAAGCCACTGTTTCCTTTGGACAGTTTAAGTCCATAATAAAGCAACCCGCATTCATTAGCATTGCCTCATGTTTTTTTAGCAAACTTGGCAATAAAAGATCATATACTTCCATGTTTGCTACCGCTAATGCTAGCTCGCCCTGCTCATCCATAACAGCAGTATAGGAACCCGTCGAAGCGTCAGGTAACTGCTCTACATAACGTAAATTCATAAATGGCTCTGACGCTTCTTGGATTACTTGCCAATCAGCATCTTTGCCAGCGGTAGTTAGCAATGTTACCTGATGATTTAATCTGCCTAAGTTTTCAGCAATGTTTCGTCCAACACCACCTACACTAAATGAAGAGCTAGCAGGATTGGACGTACCGAATTGGACATTCCCTTTGACATGAAACTTTCGGTCGAGATTGGCTCCACCGATACAAATAACTTCATTTTCCTCAGGCAAAATATATGCACGACCTACAATTTTCCCCTGCTTCGTTAAGCTCGACACTAAATTAGCAAGGACTGGTCGAGATAGTTTCATCTTATCTGCCATCTCTTGCTGAGCCATAAACGGATTCTGGCGAATTAAAGCAAGGACCGCCTGTTCTCTTTCATTCATAGCATCACCTTTTATTATATTTGTTTACATTATAAACTTTTGTTTGGATGTTGTCAAAAAAATTTTTCCATTTTAGATTTATACAAAAAAGTTAAAGCCTATTAAATTTCAACTAATGGTGAAGTTTAGTTGAATATGAGGTTTGTAACATTATTGGATTAGGGTGCAATAGAAAAGTTTGAAAGCTTAAATATAAGGAGTGTTAATGATGGGATTTTTCAGAATTCCCATCATGGAGTAACTATGATGAAGAAAAAAATATTGAAGTATATAGATAGCAAATTCCCTAACCTAACTAGTGAATTACGTCTAAGGTTTGAACTAGGTGAGCCATATAAAATATATCACTACTATCCATAAGTTGAACATGCAAATGCGGGGCAAAGGAGTTACCTGAATGACCCACTCTACCAATAACTTCACCTTTTTTTACACGCTGACCAACTAAAACTTGAATTGATCCTGTTTGAAGATGAACTAAACCAGCGTATACATTGTTAGTACATTCTATAATGATGTAGTTGCCAGCAACTGATTGAATGTCATCTTTCTTCGGGTCGAAATAATGAGCATTTTTATAAGCTTTTTGACATATCTGAAAGCAATTTCCGTTCTTTATAGCCATCCTCCGCTTGGACAATGACGCCGTCGCAAGGAGCATATACTTCTTGCCCCCAACAATAATAGTCATCTAAGTGAACCCCGAAAAGTAGATATTGCACCAGACTGACGCGATAGGCGGGCCAGCCCTTTCTTTCCCAATCCACTTGTAAAAAGTCATAAGCATATCTTGATCCTAATTTGTTTGTGCCGTGACTTGGAAAATCTCATATCCCTCCTCTTTCGATTATATTACTGTTTTATAATACATATACTTGTCTACTAAGTAATTGGATTCAACTTTTTAAATTGATTATTGATTTGATTATTAAGTATGTGCTTGATGAGGAGTTTGTTTTTTCACGATGATAACAAATAAACTTGCCAATGCACAGAACATCCCAGCAAGGAAAAAGGCCCAAGTATATGAATTGAAAAACTTATAGATTAGGCCTCCACCAAAAGCGGCAACTGCAGCTCCCGCTTGATGTGAAGCGAAAATCCACCCATAAATAATGCCACTTTTATTTGTACCAAAAATTTGTCTAGAAATACTGATCGTTGGAGGTACTGTGGCAATCCAATCTAATCCATAAAATATTGTAAAGATTGTCAGTAAAGTGAACGATCCTTTCATTAATGCATATGGGAGTAATAGCAGAGACACTCCTCTTAAAAGGTAATACCAAAACAATAACCATCGATTATCAAAACGGTCAGACAACCACCCTGATAAAGTAGTACCTACAAGATTGAACACTCCCATAAAAGAAAGAAAAGTTGCAGCGGTTACTAAAGGAACACCAAAACTAATACAATAAGAAACGAAATGAGTACCAACTAGCCCACTAGTTGAAAGTCCACAAATAAAAAAACTTCCCGCTAATAACCAAAATTCTTTCCTCTTTATAGCCTCAAATAAACCATTAAAAGCAATACTAATCGGATTTTTCTTATGATTCTCTTGTTGGATTTCAAGATTTTCTTCCATTCCATAAGGAAGAATTCCAATATCCTGTGGTGTATTTTTAATAAATATAGAAATAGTGATGAACATAACAAAACTTAGGATGAGAATTAGTCCAATCGCCCATCGCCAAGAATAATGTTCAATAATCATCGCCAATATAGGGAGAAGAATTAACTGCCCTGTTGCAGTACTCGCCGTTAAAATTCCTACTGCCAACCCTCTACTTTTCACAAACCAATTATTAGCTACATAAGGACTTAACACAGTTAAAAAAAGACTTGCTCCTAAGCCAATAATACCGCCCCATATAATGATTAACTGCCATGATTGTGTCATGAAAAGTGTAAGCAGCATGCCTATGAATAATGTAGCCATCGCACCTAGCATCATTTTCTTTAAACCGGTTATTTCTAGTAATGCCGCCATAAACGGGCCTGAAAATCCATATAAAAATAGACTCACTGCAAATGCTAAAGCAATTAAAGATCGATCCCAATTAAATTCTTTTTCAAAGGAGTCTACGAACACCCCTGATGATGACATAGTAATTCCTGCAACAATAATCGAGAAAAAGGTTATAATTAAAATAAACCAGCTATAATGAATACGCTTCATCTTAACACCTTCATTTCTTGAAAAATTTTAGATGTGCTTTTTAATAAGAAAGATATAATTATATTTACGGCCATTATGTATATGCATATATTTCTTGCGAGAATACCTTTTCAAAATGCATGTATATACATATATTTAATTTTAGGTTCGGCTTTAATTACCGTCAAGAAATATTTTCTAGCTTAACAAAATATATCAATAAGACTACTATAATATTGAACTCACTCAAAAAGGAGTACAGAGCAATGAAGAATATAGATTACACACAAATATGTGTATGTGCAAACCTTCGTAAAAAAACAAGAGTCGTGACACAATTGTATGATAAATTATTACAGCCCACTGGCTTAAAAATTACACAATATTCAATGCTAGCAAATATCGATCATCAACAATCAGTCTCCATTAGTCGACTTGGTGAAATTTTGCTGCTCGATCAAACAACCATTACACGCAATATTAACTTGTTAAAGCAAAATGGCTATGTAGATATAACGAAAGATCCGCAAGATGCTCGAACGAAGGTCATTACACTAACTGAAAAAGGGGGTGAAAAATTAAACGAGGCAGCTCCCATCTGGGAAGAAATTCAAGAAAAAATTATTAATGATATTGGCTTAGAGAAGTACGAGGATTTTTACGAAACATTGAAATCTATCCAAAAAATAATTCAATCTTATGATGAAGAATAAAGAAGACCTAAATGTTTTTTTAATTACCTTCGGCATAAAGAGGGGGTGATTTTCGTTCCGGCTGGGCTCTTATAAGGTAAGAATTCACCCCTAGCGTAATTCCCCCCTATATTATTCAACGAAGCACCCGTTACTTGAAGAACATCTAAAGTGTCCCCTTAAATTTCTCTGGTTTTTCTACATAACTTTCAATTATTAGTCCACATTCAGTACAAATAATATATTCAACATCATACCCAAAGCTTAACTTATTAGATGGATACATAACTGAATAACTACTATGTTGATGACCTTTTCCCAATTCTTTTCCACCACATTTAGGGCATTCTGTTACTTTCGTAGTATGTTTCATTTGTAAACCTCCACTTTGGTTTTATATAAATATTTTTACGATGTTTCTTATGTAATTATGAATGAACAATAATTTGCTTTCATCTTGAGCGAAATAACAAAAGAACTTTTATAATTAATAAAACCCTATAAAATACACTGACTAAACTGCCAATTTAGCAGTTTAAGGAAAGCCCATTAAATCCCTAATTTTTTAATAATTAATAGGTAAATGAAGGACTCTAAACAATAATAAACGCTATTTCCAAGGGGAAACTAATAGTTTACACCCTTGCAACGATGCGGTTCTTTAGTTTTTTAGTGCAAATAAATATACTGTGGATAGGAGTTGATCATATGTATTTTTCTTCAAAAATAAAAGAAGAACGTCTAAAGCATAATATGTCACAACAACAGCTTGGAGAAAAACTAAATATTAGTAGACAATCTATTTCCAAATGGGAACGTGGAGAAAGTTACCCTAGTATTGAATTGTTAATTAAGTTAAGTGACATATTTGATATTACTCTTGATGAATTAGTAAAGGAGGATAATTCTTTGAAAGAGAAACTCATAAAAGATAGCCAAAAATTAGTCTATCCACGGTGGAAATTGTTTTTTGATATTCTTCTAATAATTGGATTTTTAATCATACTGGCTAAGATATTCATTATAATAGGTAATAAGTTATTTGATTTAAACATTGTGTTCTTACAGGATTCTCTGTTATTTCAAATTGGACCGTTTTTTATGACTATCATTGGAGCAATTGGCAGCGAATCTCTAGCCAAAAAATACAAATAATCATTTTGGATTTAGAATTATACACTAATATAGGCAAGTCCCTTCAAACTTATCTGAAGGGACTTTTTTCAGTATATATCTTCTTCAACTAATCTCCACCGTCAGTTAAAGAAGAAATTAGTATGATATCAGAAGAGGAGGAACCAAAATTTAGCATGCTCATATGTCTCCCTCATCCTGCCAACTACCTAATAACTCTTCGAAAAAAAATCTCGGTGCAGATTGCTTTTCATTTTGTATATGGCTTTTTGCCACAGCCATAATATTTAACGTAGGAACAATAAATATATATTGTCCAAATAAACCGTTAGCATAGTAATAATCAATCGGGGTGTTAGTGTTAGTATCTTCATAAGTCCATAGCTGATAACCATATCCATATGTTCCGTCTTTTGTAGTATTAACTTGTTTATATGGTCTTTTTACCTGAAGGAGCCAGTTGGATGAAATCACCTGATTTGAATTAAATCGCCCTTCGTTTAAAAATAATAATCCAATCTTCACCATATCCTCTAGATTTAACGAAATGCTGAAACCACCCCCGTGAATTCCTTGTGGGTCCTTTTGCCAAGTGTATTTATTTATCCCTAATGGACGGAATAGATATTTTTCAGCAAATGAAGCGGTAGGAATTCCAGAAATTTTTTGTATTATAGCACTTAGTAAATGAGAGTCTCCTGAATTATACTGAAAAGTTGAACCTGGTTTATGTATAATTGGTTGTCCTAGTATGAATTTAACCCAATTTTTCGATCCTTGGAAATTCCCTACTTTTAAACCCGAAGTCATGGTCAGTAAATGAAATATTGTAATTTCTTTATTTTGCGGATCATTAGACTCTAATATTTCTGGAAAATAGTTTTGTATAGGTTCGTGAATATTTTTTATTAAACCTTTATCTACCATAATTCCAATTAATATAGAAACGATGCTTTTGGTAATGGAATAAACCTTTGACGGCTTTTCTATAACCTTTTTATTCTTCAAGTATTCGAATATCCGTGTATTCCCTTTATAAATGACAAATGCTTCAATTCTAATACTTTTAAGTTTCTTTTCTAACTCAAAAAAAGATATTTCACTCATATCTCTACCCCCTTCCCAAAACTACACTAAATATTCTCCTTTTATAACTTATTTCCTTCTTTATTACGCTAATTAGTAGAATAGCAACAACCTTTTCGAAAACAGCCCTATAAATAAAAAAACGCCACAAAAATGTGACGCTTTTCATCGCTTTTTTTGCAAAATGATTTGTTGATTTCTGTTCTGGACAAGAGATTTCCTGGGCATCCAGTGTCTCCATTACAACCAATTCATTTAGCTAGTATCCAATTATTTATTAATATTGAATAAGTGTTTTAATGTCTAGGTCACCAAGTTTTGCACGACCGTTTAGCTCTGTTAACTCAATAAGGAATGCACAACCAACAACTTGACCACCTAATTGTTCTACTAAACGCACTGTTGCTTCAACAGTACCACCAGTCGCAAGTAAGTCATCACAGATTAATACTTTTTGACCTGGTTTAATCGCATCATTGTGCATCGTTAACGTATCTTTACCGTACTCAAGACCGTAGTCAGCACTGATCACTTCACGTGGTAATTTTCCTGGCTTACGAACAGGGGCAAATCCAATTTCAAGCGCATAAGCAACTGGGCATCCGATAATGAAACCACGAGCCTCAGGACCTACCACAATTTCAGCACCTAATTCTTTTGCGTAACTTACGATTTGATCTGTTGCATATTTGTATGCAGTACCGTTATCCATAATTGTCGTAATATCTTTGAAGCTGATACCTTCTTTCGGCCAGTTCTCAACCGTTGTTACGTATTGCTTTAAATCCATGTTATTGTTCCTCCTACGAAACTTTTTCGCATATTAATGTAATCGTTCATCAAACCATTGTTTTAATTCTATATAAGGGGCATATACTAGCTTTTGCTCCATTTCAATCTGTTCTGAACGCTGTTTGTAAGACGGTGCCTCTGTTAATGCCTGTTTTGGTGCATTCACGTTGACAGTCGTCAGTCCACTCTCCATTTTAACAAAATCAAGCTCAAAAAACACCTGTGTCATAAATTTTAATGCATCTAATGGCCAACCTGTATGCTTCGCTAGTTCAGACAAATGCATATTCAGTGGAAAAGCAGGTCGATTTTTTAAAAACTTATAATACCAGGAGAATTGCTCACGCGTAGGCAATCCACTGAAATACTGAGAATCAGGCATGTAAAAATGTGCATAAATACGGGAAGGTACTGTTTTTCGTAAGACATCTTCTAATATTTGAACATTTTCCGGCAAATCTAGTAGCACGATATAATTGGTTTGTTCTACATTTGAAAGTGTAGGATCCACTGCTAGGATTGGCACACCAATTAACGACTGGTAATAGGTCACCGTCTCTGGACGGAAGGCGATGAACGTAGCCTCCTCTTTTGGGACCGTATTTAACCAGCGTGATGTTTGTCGAATACCACGAATATCAAATAATTGCCATTCAGTCGTTTGAACATCCTCTATCATAAATTGTGCTTTTTTACGCCCTTGCCACTCATTTATTTGTAAATCTCCAGTAAATGAAACTTTTATTCCATATGTTAACTCGTCGTGTAAATGTCCTTTATTGAAACCGACGCTATCCAATTTTTCATAGCCATTCGTCAATTCCATTTTTATATGATTTTCTGCTGCTCCAATTTTCCGCATGGAGGATATTTCCACATCCTCGAGCACATAAACAGGCTTCGGAAAATCCGTACCATATGGACCGAGCGTTGAAATTTCTTCAATAGCATCTGCTGAAATCTCATCCATTTTTAGTGGTATATCTATATTGAGAACAGGTGTTAATTGCTCTTCTGATAAACATGCTCTTGCTTGAGTATCTAAGCGTGCTCTTAATTCATCAACATGCTCAATAGGTAACGTCATCCCGGCTGCCATAGGATGCCCACCAAAATGAGGTAATATATCTCGATTTTTCGCTAGTTCATTAAATAAATGGAATCCTTCAATACTACGAGCTGAACCTTTAGCTGTTCCTTTTTCGTAGTCTAGTGACAATACAATGGTTGGACGATAATATAGCTCTACAAGACGAGACGCGACAATCCCTACTACCCCAGCATTCCAGCCTTCTCCAGCGATCACTAAAACGAGTGAATCCCCGATTTTTTTATCTGATTCGATGAGAGCAATGGCCTCATCTGTAATACTCTTTACAATATCTTTGCGCTCACTATTACATGTATTAAGCTGTTTCGCCAATGCTGTTGCTTTAGCATTATCCTCAGCCATTAATAGCTGTACACCTGGTGCCGCTTCTCCAAGTCGACCAACTGCATTTAAACGCGGTCCAAAGTAAAAGCCGATTGTTTCTTCACTGATTTTAGCTTGCTCTGCACTTGCAACTTCACACATCGCTTGTACCCAAGGGCTGAGTGAACGACGCATTTCTTCTATTCCTCGCTTAACTAGGTAGCGGTTTTCATCAACTAATGGTACTAAATCCGCTACTGTTCCAACAGCTACATATTCGAATAAATGCGTTGGCAGTTCCCCATATAGAGCATGAGCTAACTTAAACGCTACACCCACACCTGCTAGCTCACCAAATGGATAATGTCCTTCTGGTATACGAGGATGTAAAATAATATCTGCTGGTGGCAATTCATCGCCTGGTTCATGGTGATCTGTAACGATAACATCCATACCTAGTTCCTTCGCGATACGAATCGGTTCCATCCCTGAAATACCATTATCAACTGTAATAATTAATTGAACACCCTCTTCATGTGCTTCACGAAATAGTGCTTCGTGCGGTCCATAACCGTGAATAAAACGATTTGGTATTTTAAACGAAACATCGGCACCGAGATCAAGTAACACATTCAGCATGACTGTCGTACTAGTGACACCATCCGCGTCATAATCGCCAAATACTAAGATTTTCTCTCCGTTTTCAAGCGCTTGCTCTATACGCGCTACAGCTTCTGCCATACCATGCATTAAAAACGGATCATGAATATTTGCTTCTGTCATATTTAATAAGCTCTCTGCGTCAGCAGTTGTTTCGCAGCCTCGTGCTGCTAAAATTTTTGCTGCAATCGCAGAAAGTTGTAGGTCATTTTGTAATGTTTGGACAAGCTTCGCGTCTGGACGCTCTACTTGCCATCTCTTTTTCGATAGAATCATCTTTTCACTTCCTCACGAAAGCTATTATACCGAAAATCTAGACTATCCGCACTATCTGCTAGAATGATAGTTTTACCTGTAAAGTTGTGGCAATCCGTCGTCGTTCTACTAATCTCTAACAATCTCAAAAGAAAAAAGCCTACTCCGTTAAAGAGTAGACTTCTGAAACGCATCTTTTGAAGCAGATACTAATGCCTCAACCTTCTCCAAATTACCTTCATACAATGCTGTCACGATCGCACTACCAACGATTACACCATCACTAAGTGCCCCCATGCTTACCACCTGCTCAGGAGTTGAAATTCCAAAGCCGGCTAGTACTGGTATTTGGCTTACTTCACGTAAGCGTGCAAAATGATCATGTAAATTATCTGCAAAACTTGCACGGGCCCCTGTAATTCCATTGACTGTCACAGCATAGACAAACCCTTGACTAGCAGCCGCGATACGTGCAATTCGCTCAGGAGGACTTGTTAATGATACAAGCTGAACGATGTCGATACCATGAGGATTTAATGTGTCACGTAAGATCGCACTTTCTTCAAGCGGTACATCAGGAACGATTAACCCTTTAACCCCCCCTGCTACACAAGCTTTAGCAAAAGCCTCTAACTCAAAAGCTAAAACAGGATTAAAATAAGTCATGACAACTAACGGAACTTGAATTTCTCCTCTAAATGAAGCTAATGCTGCAAGCACTTTACGTAATGTTACACCTTCGGCTAAAGCACGTTCACCTGCTTGCTCGATCGTCGGTCCATCCGCTACAGGATCCGTAAACGGTATACCCACTTCAATTGCCGTTACACCCATTTCCTGTAGCTTCAGGATCGTTGGCTTCAAAGTTTCCAGACCCCCATCCCCCGCCATAATATAAGGTACAAATGCTTTATTACCAGCGATTTTCGTTTGTTCAATTGCCTGCTGTAGTGTTGTCATTCCACTTCTCCTCCTAATGCTTTTCGGACAGTATGGACATCCTTATCTCCTCGGCCAGATAGGCACACAACAATGATGTCATCTGTAGACATTGTTTTCGCGAGTTTTGCTGTATAAGCAATGGCATGGGAACTTTCTAGTGCAGGTAGTATACCTTCCGTTTTACTCAGTAATTGCAAGCCCTCAAGTGCTTCACTATCTGTAATCGAATCAAATTGAACACGCCCAATATCATGTAAATAACAATGTTCTGGACCTTTCCCTGGATAATCTAGACCAGCTGAAATAGAATGAGCTTCCTGCACAAAGCCATTTTCATCTTGTAATAAATACATGTATGCACCATGTAAAACGCCTAGCTGACCACCGGCAATTGCTGCTGCATGCTTACCTGTCTCAATACCACTGCCTGCTGCCTCTACCCCGTATAGCGCTACAGTCTCGTCATCAACAAAAGGGTGGAACATACCAATTGCATTACTACCGCCACCTATACAAGCGACGACTGCATCGGGTAAACGTCCTTCCTTTTTTACAATCTGCTCTCTAGTTTCAACACCAATTACACGCTGGAAATCCCTTACTATTTTCGGGAATGGATGTGGCCCTAAAGCCGAGCCTAAAATATAATGAGTATCCTCAACATTTGTCACCCAGTAGCGCAGTGCTGCATTGACAGCATCCTTTAATGTTTTTGAACCTGTTTCTACAGATTCCACTTTTGTACCGAGTAACTCCATGCGAAACACATTCAACTGTTGGCGTTCGATATCCTCTGCGCCCATAAATACAACACATTCAAGATTCAATAATGCGCATGCTGTGGCCGTTGCTACTCCATGCTGCCCTGCACCTGTTTCTGCGACTATTTTCTTTTTACCCATTCGTTTTGCAAGAAGCGCTTGACCAATGGCATTATTAATCTTATGTGCTCCCGTATGATTCAAATCTTCACGCTTTAAATAAACTTTCGCACCCCCTAGCTCTTTTGTTAAATTTTCTGCGTAATACAACGGCGTCTCACGGCCAACATATTGTTGTAAATAATAAGCTAATTCCTCAGTAAACGCTTGATCATTCATTGCCTCGTCATAGGCCGTCTCTAATTCCAACAAAGCTGTCATTAATGTTTCCGGAACAAATTGTCCACCAAATTTCCCATAACGCCCTTCCTTTGTTGGTACACTATTTGCAATTGAGTTTGCCATTATACTCTCCCCTTCTTTACTACCTGTATAAATGCGGTTATTTTAGCTATATCTTTTACACCGTCTGTCTCCACACCACTTGATACATCTACCATAAATGGCGACACAAGTGATACTGCTTCTCCTATATTTTCAGCTTGCAAACCACCTGCTAACATTAACTTTTCTCGCGGAATCCCTACTTTCTCTAAGAGGGTCCAATCAAACGTATGACCACTACCTCCTTTAAAATCGGTTCCTGGCGCATCAAATAGGTAATAGTCCACATCATAATTAGCAGCAACCTGAACATCTTCAGCACCTCTGACGGACAAAGCTTTAATTGCCGGATAGCCTTGCTGACGAATAAAATCAGGAGATTCCTCCCCATGGTATTGCACATAATCTAGTGGTACACTTTCCATCACAGTTCGTAATTCCTCCGCCCTCGGATTGACAAAAACACCGATTTTTAAAACGCCCTCTGGCACATGTTTGGCTAATTGTTGTGCCTGTTCAATCGTCACTCGTCGTTTACTTGGTGCAAAGACAAAACCAATAGCGTCAGCCCCTGCCTCTACTGCTGCCCGTACATGCTGTTGTTCCTTTAGTCCACAAATTTTCACCCTCGTCATACAGATGCCCCCACCTTATTGACCAGTAAACTTTTTAGTGCAGAACCAACATCACCACTGCGCATTAATGACTCACCTACAAGAACGCCACTAGCTCCCATAGCCGCCACCGCTTTAGCGTCTTCTTGCGTCCTTATCCCACTTTCACTTATTAAAACTTTCTCTTCATCAAGCGGAAAAGCTTCAGCAATTTCACGTGTTCGCTCTAAGCTCACTTCAAACGTACGTAAGTCTCGGTTATTGACGCCAATTAGTTTGGCACCAACTGCAATTGCCCGCTCAAGCTCTTCGAGATCATGCACCTCTACCAATACCTCTAAATTTAAACCTGTTGCATAGCTATACAGATCACGTAATGCTTGATCGGTTAACGCGGCCACAATTAATAAAATAATTGATGCACCCGATGCCTTCGCAAATCGAATTTGCACACGATCGATCATAAAATCCTTACAAAGAAGTGGCGTTTGGACAGCATTTGCAACTGCAGCTAAATCATCAAAGGAGCCTTTAAAAAACTGCTTATCTGTTAAAACGGAAATGGCTGCTGCCCCTGCGTCTGCATAAATTTTTGCTTGTGCCACTGGATCTGTCCCTTCTGCGATTAGCCCTTTTGAGGGGGAAGCACGCTTCATTTCAGAAATAACTTGTAATGTTTCAGCTTTTCTCAATCGCTCAAACAACGATGGACGCGGTTTTTCTGAAAAATTCGCTAATGGGTCGGGCTGTTCAAGTAACGCACCAACTTCCATCTTTTTTTGTTCGAGAATTTTATTTAAAATATTCATTGTTCGACCTCCACTCCTTTAATATGCTCACTATAAGTAACGACTGCCTCTAATTTTTGAAGGGCTCGCCCGCTAAAAATACTATCTTTCGCTATTTCTACACCTTCTTTAACGGTTTCAGCAATTCCATAGCTGAACAACCCAATACCAGCATTCAATAAAACAGTGTCAAAATAAGCACTTTGTTCACCGGCTAATAATGTACGCATAATTGCCGCGTTTTCATCTGCATTACCTCCACGAATAGCCTCTATTGGTGCATAGCTGAGACCCGCTTCCTCTGCAGTTAACGAAAATGGAATTAAGTCACCCTTATCTATTAAAACAAAGGTATTTTGACCAGCTAATGACGCCTCATCTAAACCTAGTGGCCCAGAAACGACCATTGCACGTTCTCGCCCGAGCATTTGTAATACGGATGCATATTCCATGACAAAATTAGGACGATTAATGCCTGTAAATTGCGTCGATAAAGGCACTGGATTTGTAAGAGGACCTACAAGATTAAAAATTGTTGGCTTGCCAAGTGCACGACGAACCTCGCCAATTCGCTTTAATTTCGGATGAACATTTGGAGCATATAAAAAGGCTATTCCTTCTTTCTCTAACAGATCGACAGTTTGTTCAATAGAAATATTCGTATGAATACCGAGTGCTTCCAAAACATCAGAGCTTCCTGATGCCGAAGATATTTTGCGATTGCCGTGCTTCGCCATTTTGACACCGGCCCCCGCTAGTACAAAGGCGCAAGTTGTACTAATATTGAATGTATTAAGTCCATCGCCACCAGTACCGCAATTATCCATATAGACCCCTTCGTTTGCTCGTACGTCTAATGCAAATGAACGCATAGTTGTGGCTAATGCAGCTACTTCATGTGCAGTTTCACCTTTGACAGATAATGCCGTTAAAAAGCTTGCGATTTGATCCTTTGGTGTGTCATCTTGAAACATCCATTTTGCTGCCTGTAGCATTTCCTCATACATTAAATGCTCTCGGCGTTGTACTTTTTCACGAATACCTTCCATTAGTGTGAACCTCCTTCTTTTTCAAGTAGCTGTAAAAATTCCTGTTCATCCCCTTCTACTTGATTCAAAACTTCTTCAACATTTGTATATTTGGTCACCATTACAGTCGATTGCATATGCATCGCTTCATTTTCTATGACAATAGATTTCCCTGTTAAGGCAAAATCAAGATGACCGTTAAAACCAATAAATCCAAGAGCACCTCTAAATATCCCTGTAGTTTGATCTAAATAATCCTTTACCTGACCCTTTGCAACACCTGTTGATGCAAAGGATGGTAATGTCGTAGCTAATACATCAAGTGCATGAAGCATTGGTAGTAGTTGTCCCTCGACTCTCGATGTCATGTGTAATGCATGCTTGGAACGCTCAATTCTCATCGCCTCAATGACTTGAATGGAATCTCGGAAGCACACAGACTGTAGCTCTTGTTGCACAGCAGAAACAAGTACAGCATGCGACTCCCTAATATTTGTGTTTTCATGTAGCTTGCGTTCCTGCTCTAAATCTTCACCTTTTGTGGAACCTCTAGGAAATACCCCCTCTGTTGGTGTGGCAATCACACGCTCACCTTTTACTCGAATTAGACTTTCAGGAGACGTCCCTAAGACAATATGGTCGTCAAATTCTACATAATACATATAGGGAGCGGGATGTTTTTTACGCAATTGACGATATAAAGCGAAAGCATCTCCTTGTAAATTTGCTAAAATGCACTTTGATAACATAACCCTAGTAATATCTTCATCTAAAGTAGCTTTGATTGATGCAAGGGATGTTGCAAACTGTTCATTCTTAGTTGATTCGAAAGGTTCAAAGCTACAAGCCGTATCCTCATTCTCTCTACCTTTTAAAAGCTGCTCTGCCAACTCTTCTAAATTTGGTTCTTTTTTTTCCGCATCAATATTCGTATAAATTAAAGTAACTTCATCTGTTACATGATCAAACACAATAACTGTCTCATACACATGGAAATGCACATCTGGTAGCTCCGCTTTACCCTTTGCAGTCGAAAATCTTGTCGTTGTACCTTGGCCAACATAGCCAACAGCTCCTCCTGAAAATGGGAATTGTGTTGTATTGGATATACGTGGCATTAATCTTTTCAATAAAACAAACATGTCGCCCTTATGTGTATAGGTGTGTCCAGTCTTATATGAATATTCCTGAATCTCATCTCCAAATCCCTTATATGTTTTTCTTGGATTAGCACCGATAAAAGAAAAGCGTCCCGCTCCTTCATGCTGTGCTGAACTTTCCAGCAAAAATTTATGTTTTCCTTGAAGTCGTCTAAAAATTAAAATAGGTGTTAATGAATCAGCATTAATAGTTTTCATTTTTGTTCTTGAACTCGTTGATAGCATAATGACCAAGCTCCTTTTCTTAAAAATCCACTACCTCTAGACTTACAAATGTTTAGTTACTGAATCAATTCTTGTTGAAAAAAGATCATCATAGCGTAGGGTTGATTTCCATTCCGGCTGGGCGCTTTCCTGGGGGCGTTCGATGAGCCGCTTTTGGTGTTGCTGTCGCTTCGCTTTCGCACAGTTAAAACATTTGCTGCCGCTACGTTACCACTACGCTTTCCACAGAAAACCCCCGCTACGCTGCAGGGTCTCGGGCCAGCACGATGCTGGTCACAAAGGCGTTATCACAGGACGTGATGGTTTTAGCCTCCGTTCCTCTAACGCTTATCCCCGAGGAGTCGCCCAGCCTCCATTCCAATCAACTTATATGCAGGGCAGATGGTTTAACAAAATTTCACCCTTAAATTCTGATGATTTTAAAAAATTCACTAGAAATCATTTTGTATGGTAATTTACCAATGTCTGGTATTGATTTCCGTTCCGACAAGATGCTTATCGGAGCCACAGATGTTTTTTGTGCGAAAGCGAAGTGCAACGTAGCGGCAGATGTTTTTGGCATGAAAGCGAAGCATTCATCCACCTGCAAATTAAAAACAACAAAAAAAGTCCTCTGCAAAAAGGATTTTTCCTAATTGCAGAGGACGATCATGACCGCGTTGCCACCTCATATTAGAGCATATTTGCTCTCCCTTAAATGCTCAGCTTAGTTCGCCAGATCAATTATGCCTCGGCATAATTGTGTCCGGAATCGGCTTTGTGTTTGCACAAAGAACTCCCTCCCGATTCCGTGACCTTTCAGCGGATGATTGGACATCTGCTGAAAGAAGTTAAATTGACAAATCTTTTGAATTTATGTCAAAAAGATTTGTCTTATCTAAGTCAAAGCACCCCCTTTAACGTGGGGAATCCGTTCGCTATTATAATTAGCGACTCTCATAAGTCCATTCACATAAGCTGCAAATCAGTTCACACCATCCACTGACTCTCTAAATTGCACACTTATGCTACTACTCTTATTCAACAATTTCTCAGCTATTCTCATCTAAACTAAACTCAGCTCATCTGTTCTAAGGCTGGCCTCGCTCCCGAGACCAACTACCTTGTACCGAACAAAAAAGTTAGCCTTATTCTATGCTAAACTACGATAATTGTCAATCAATTCAGAGAAAAAGGAAAATGTTGAAAAGAGTTTTGAAATTATATAAAAGGGAAAATCGCCTCATAATATACCAATAAAAGGGGGTTAAATCACTCGTTTTTATGTATTTATAATGTATTGACCTTGTAAAAATATCAAGTTATAGTAATTCCAGAACATTCATTCTCAAATACATAAAAAAGAAGGTAGGAACGAATATGTCCGTTCGAAAAAAACTAAATATTGGTTTTATTTCACTCACTTGTATGCTATTAATATCAAGTATTATTGCATTTTTTCAGTTTAAGTCAGTTGAAGGAGATATAGTTGAGGTACTTGATCATAGAATCGTACAAATTCAATTAACAGAGGAAATACAACAAGAGCTTGCCTCACAAGGGCTATTTTTACGCTCGTATGTTCTAAATAGTAAGGATGAGACTACAAAAACAAACTTAGAGCGTTATGAGAAACTATTACCAGAGACGATTCAAGAGCTTTCAGGCATTGTTCGTTCCGATTACACAAAAAATATTGTGAAGCAAGTAAGCGAATTACAACAAGATTTACTAACAAGTTCTAATCAAGCAGTGCAAGCATTAAATAGTGGCAAAACAGATTTAGCTTTATCATACATAAATGGAGAAGTTACTAAAAACAACAATGAAATATATACACTGACAAATGATTTATTAAAATATCATGATGAACAGCTGGAAAAGGTTAAAAGCAATGTTGTCCAAACAGTTGCCAGAGCTATTATAATATCCATTGCCTTACTTGTTTTAAGTGCAATTATTGGTTTCTATTTTATGTATTTTGTAAAACGCTATATCACTCAACCGCTTCGTAAAGTGATTGATGCAGCAGATACATTAGCACATGGTGACTTAACGATTGCTCAGCTTGAACACAACTCAAAAGATGAGATTGGTACGCTTGCCACAGCAGTGAATGCGTTAAAAGAGAACTTATCTGTACTACTTAAAAATGTTCAGGAAAACGCTACACATTTAACTGCTGCTTCTGAAGAGCTTTCCGCAAGCACTGTAGAAGTGACAACTACTTCAAGCGACATTTCCCAGCGAGTACAAGACACGTCAAATCATTTGGCTTCATCAGCTAGTGCCTCTCAGCAAAGCGCTCTAGCAATGGACGAAACAGCTGCTGGTGTACAACGAATTGCTGAAGCTACTCAAAATTTGCATCACAATGCAATAAATATGACACAGCTTTCCAATACGGGCGGGAAAACTATTACAACTGCCAAAGAGCAGATGGATACAATTTCTGTGGCAACTACACGTATTGCTGATTTAATGCAAAAGCTAAGTAAGCAATCTGAGGAAATCGGGCAAATTACAAAAGTAATTACTGCTATTACGGAACAAACAAATTTACTGGCACTCAATGCTGCTATCGAAGCGGCACGAGCCGGTGAGCACGGTAAAGGCTTCGCAGTTGTAGCAGATGAAGTACGAAAGCTTGCTGAAGAATCCAATCAATCTGCTAGCCAAATTATCGCCCTCACAAAAGAAGTTCAAACGGATACAAGAAATGTAGAAGCTGCCGTATATGAAGGTTTAGCATCTGTCCAGGATGGTGTAACAAAAATATATGAGGCCGGTGATGCATTTGAATCCATTACTGAGTCTGTGCAAGCATTTACTGACCAAATTGAAGATATATCGGCCACTTCTGAACAAATTTCAGCAAGTGTGGAAGAAGTCGCTGCCTCTGTAACTGAAATTGCAAATGGTGCGAGTATTTCAGCGAACAACTCACAAATCATTGCTGAAGCAGTAGAAGAGCAAGCTGCAACCATGCAACAGGTGAATGAGGTAGCAGAGGAATTAAACAATAACGCTCAGCAACTGCAGTCATTACTACTGCAATTTAAACTTTAATGAACGAAAAAAAGAATCTATTTGCTTTCCAAAGAAAGCAAATAGATTCTTTTTTAAAACAGGGAAAGAAATATTTCCTTCCCTGCTTCATTTTAATGCTTATGATTAATTATGCCTTGGCATAATTGCGTCCGGAATCGGCTTTGTGCTGCACAAAGCCGATTCCGTGACATCCGCCGGAGGCTTTAACTTCTGAAAGAAGTTAAACAGTAGGTTCGTCAGTACCCCATTGTTTTTTCTCTTTTTTGTGTATTTGACCATCTGATTTTTTCATTTCACGAACTTTAAGTGAATACCAGATTTGTGCAGCTATACAAATTGAAGAATACATTCCTGTGATTAAACCAACTAATAACGCGATTGAGAAGTTTTGAATCGATGGTGCACCTAAAATAAGAAGTGCCACTGTCACGATAATAACCGTTAACACTGTGTTAACAGATCGACCCATCGTTTGACGTAGTGATTTGTTAACGATATTCGCTAATACTTCACGGTCTTTAATCGTATCATATCGATCTAAATTTTCACGCATACGGTCAAATGTAACGATCGTATCATTAATAGAATAACCGACAATTGTCAGTACAGCCGCAATAAACGTAATATCAACTTCTAAGCGCATAAAACTAAATACGGCAACAATTAAGAATACGTCATGTAGTAACGAAACAATTGCCCCAATACCCATGCGCCACTCAAAACGAACCGCTACATAGATAATGATACCGATAGCTGCAAGAGATAATGCTTTAATCGCATTTTTCACAAGCTCTTTACCAACGGTCGGAGACACTGTACTTACACCAGGTTCATGACCATATTTTTCGCCTGCTTCTTTTTTGAATTTTATAATTTCTGCTTGCGTTAGGTCATGTTTATAACGGATAACCGCTCCGTTACTCTTTTCACCTGTCAAAACGATATCTTCAGATGAGAAGCCAATACTATCTAGATATTTGGATACTTCTTCTTTATTCAACGTTTGCTCTGATTCAATTTGCACACGTGTACCACTAGAGAAATCAATACCAAGGTTTAAGCGGAAAATACCAAGAACCACTAAACCGGCCACTAAAATAGCTAATGAGAATGTATAAAATTTCTTACGGTTGTGTACAAAGTCAAAACGATCAAATTTCGTTGATAAATCTAATGTTCCGATATTTTCATCCAGGCTATGCTGTTTAGATTTTGGAATACCAAACCATGCTGGATTGTTGAAGTAGCCACTATTTACAAGTATTCCTTGTAATACACGAGAGCCCCAAACAGCTGTTAGGAAGCTTAGTAAAATACTAATAATTAATGTTGTTGCAAACCCTTTAACAGAGCTTGTACCCCATTGGAATAATACAGCAGCTGCTAATAATGTAGTTAGCTGTGCATCGACAATGGCTGATAAAGACTCCTTCGAGCCGATTTGGAATGCTTGTTTAACCGAATAACCGACACGTAATTCCTCACGAATACGTTCTGCGGCAAGAATATTTGCATCTACCGCCATCCCTATACCAAGCACGATAGCTGCGATACCTGGAAGCGTTAACACTGCATTAATCCAACTGAATACAACGAGTACTAGGAAAGTGAAAATAGCAAGTGTAATGATGGAAATAAAGCCAGGTAAACGATAGTAGAATAGCATAAATAAGAAAATTATTACTACGCCCACAATACCGGCTAAAATTGTACTTTTCAGTGCTTGGTCACCAAATTGTGCACCAACTGAAGTAGAATAAATTTCATTAAGCTTAACAGGAAGTGCCCCAGCATCTAAAATACCCGCTAGATTTTTCGTTTCTTCAACTGTGAAGTTCCCGCTAATCATAACATCTGTTGTATCTAATCTTTGGCTAACTGTTGCAGCAGATGCATAGCGAGGCTTCGCTTTTTGTGATTCAGTTTTATATGAATCAACACCTTCTTCAAAGTCTAACCATACAACTAGTAAATTTTGGCCTGCTGGTTTAGCAGCAATTTTACTTGTGATATCAGCAAATTTTTCCGCATCCTTTAACGTTAGCGAAACTATAGGTCGATTTTGCTGGTCAAATGACCCTTTAGCGCCACCTGGCTTTAAGTCATTACCATCCAGCAATAAATTGTCATCGACATCACGGAATGTTAAATTTGCAGAAGTAGACAATAATTCACGTGCTGATTCTTGGTCTTCGACACCCGCTAATTGCACACGAATGCGGTTTTTGTCTTCAACCTGAATGCTCGGCTCACTTACCCCGATAGCATTTACACGCTCACCAAGAGCTGTCGCTGTTGCCGATACAACTTCTGGTGTAATTTTTTGTCCCTCTTTTAATTCTTTAACCTCATAAAGAACCTCAAACCCGCCTTGTAAGTCAAGGCCTAGCTTAATGTCCTTTAAGACGCCGCCTACAGTCGTACCGATGGTTGCTGCAAAAATAACCATTAGTAGTACGAATGCAACTATACGACTTTTAAGTTTCATTTATAAATCCTCCTCGAATTGGTGTAAGGCAATTCCTTACACTACAAACAAGTATAATAGCAAGTCCTTTTGAAGCGTTTATTCCTCCTTTTCCTATAGAATAATGTTGCCTGTGCTTCAAAAAAGATTGCTCTACTTATTTCGATCGTTCATAACGCGCAAATTTATCCCTGTATTTGAATAGGTGTTTTGCCTCCAAATTTGGAAAAGAACTATTGGGAGGGTTTTGTTAAAAATACTTATACAAATAAAAAAAAAGCGCAACACACTCATTATGAAACACGTTGCGCTTGGTGTCAATTCAACACTTTTAGTATTCTATTATTATTTGACAAATTTCACACATTCTTCTTAAGTTTTAACCGGGCCAAGCAGCATTTTTAACTCTTCCGTATTCAATTCTGTAAACCAATCATTACTTTGTAAGAATTCTACTTGATTAAAAGATACGATATCGGACGGTGATACTGCAAAAATAGTGGCGATAACTTCATGTATGCGTAATTGTTCAATATTTTTTCTGCGCCATTTTTTCTCTACACAATAGCGCCATAGTTCTTCTGCTGTAATCGCATTATATTGATAATATTTAAACTCTTCCATCTTACTATCAATTGCAGGACGGATTTTTTCAAATAGTTGCTCATGCTGCATACTCATTTTGAATCATCTCCAATCAAAGTCGTATCGTAAGACAAGTTTGCATACAAATAGTGTAAATGAATTTTTGTGGCTTGAGAAGGGACGGATGGCATGAGTTCTTTTGTACGTGGAACACTATTTTTAATGTTCGTGATTTTTTTATCGAAACTCTTTGGCTTCTTTTATAGAATGCAATTTATGCGGATCGCTGGTGAAGAGGCAGTCGGCATTTATATGACCGTCTATCCGGCGTTCATTTTCTTCATCTCACTCATTCAACTTGGACTACCTATTGCTGTGGCAAAAATTGTAGCAGAGTTATTAGCAAAAAACAAACGCGAAAGCATCTATGGTGTTATGCGTACGGCTATTTTTTGGTCATTTATTGGAATGATCGTCTTTATGCCAATCGTTGCACTAACTATACCTTATATATCGACTACACTTTTACATAATGAACATACAACTTTTACTCTTTGGATTGCACTCTTTGCTGTACCAGTGTCAGTTGGCTCAGGATTATTACGCGCTTATTTACAAGGTATTGCGAAAATCACACCAACAGCTTGGGCTCAAATGATTGAACAAATTATCCGTATTAGCTTTATCACTTTGACGCTGCCTTATGTGGCTGCCTATAATAATGCTGCCGCTACTGCTGCCGCTGCTATGGGTATTACGCTACTAGCTGAAGTCGTTGCTTTCTTGTATTTGTGGATGCATTATATAGTCTCAAAGAAAAAATTATTGACACGAAAAAACAAAATCGAGGGTTATCCTGCCTCCCCAATGTTACGAATTGCCCTTCCTTCTGCGGGAAGCAAGCTATTCGGATCTTTTACTTGGTTTTTAGAGCCTATCATTTTTTTAAAAGCGTTAACTATGGCTGGTTTAACAGCCTCCGCTGCAACAATTTTATATGGGGTTATTTCGGGTGTACTAGTCCCCCTATTATTATTCCCTGCTTTTGTGTCTGCAGCACTTTCAATTGTTCTTATACCAGCTGTTAGTGACGCGGTTGCACGTCAGCATATACCGCTCCTACAGGAACGTATCTCTGTTTCATTGCGACTGTCTTCCTTAGTGGGCTGTGTTGCCGCTACGTACTTTTTCGTTCATGGAGACGAATTAGCTGTGAAGCTCTTTCACTTACAAGAAAATCGTGGTTATGTGAAAATATTAGCTCCTATTTTTTATTTTTATTATATACAAAGTCCATTGCACTCTATATTACAAGCAATTGGTGAAGCACGCGCAGCAATGATGAACTCCATTTACGGTGGTCTTGGTAAGCTCTTTGTCATGTTCGTACTTGCTTCTCAACCGGGTATACAAGAAAAAGGTGCCGTTGTGGCGATTGGCTTTGGCGTTTTACTAACTTCGTTTTTGCATATTGCAACAGTAAGGCAACGTAAAAATTTACGTGCTGGTTTTAGAATGTTTGTTGTTCCTTATGGCTGTTTTATTGCTGTTTGTGTTACCCAGTATTTTCTGATGCAAATAATGCCACTACCATTTATTTTAAGTAGCTGTGTAACTTTGTTTTTGCTATTTACATTCTTACTAGTTTCCAATCAATTACGTATAACTGATTTGCGCTACATTCGTAAATTGGCCAAGAAAGTTTAAGATTCTTTCAGTTGAATATGCAGCCGATCTTCCTCCCAAACACAAAAAAATACAGTGTTACTATCCGTAATATTATTTTTAGCAAGCTCTGCCATTAACCAATCAGCATCTTTATGCAATACTTTTAAATGCCTCTCCTGAATATCACCATCGATAATCAATGGGTAAACAAATGCCTTTTCATCTTTTTGGTAGACGGACAAATTGCCAGATGGCTCTAAATAAGCATATGCAATATCTGTCACGGAAGCATTTCCATTTTCTCGTAATTGTTGACACAAATCGTCTAGGTTATAGCGTTGCTTGCGCATTTCACTTTCTAAAATGACACCGTCTTTTATAAGTAATACTGGATCACCATCAACTAGATCACGGAATTTTTTATTTTTGAGTGACAAATATGCAGTTGTTATTTGAATTAAAAACAACACGATGATTGGTAAAATCACATTAAATAAAGGACTTTCGAAATCATCAAGTGCAAACGCAGCCACCTCAGCCATTAAAATGGATACAACTAAATCGATTACAGATAATTCGCCAACCTCACGTTTACCCATTAAACGAAAAATTATTAGGATAAACACATATAAAAAGCAGGTTCTTAAAACAATCGCTAAATATTCTTCCATATTGTCACCCCCATACTATTCAAGGTGACCTTACTTATCTTTTTTTATACAGGATGATGTTATATCTTAGCTTTGATTTTTTAACACTTATCGTCTCCTAAAATTTTTCTTTTTTTCGCATGCTAACCTATAAGAAAATCGTGTTTTCAATTAAGACAAAACCTAAAAAACGCACGATTAACATTACAAAACAACAACTCTTAAATTAGGAAATGACATCGTGTAACTTTCGTAAATCAAAAGAATAAACCTTAGTTGTTTGTGTACAATAAAAGAAGCTATAATTCCTGCTTTTGAAGTGGAAAAAACTAAATTTTCTCGGATAGTTAACAGGACGTTTCACAGCTCTCCCAATAATGTAGGTATTGTTTATAAGGTCCTTCTTTTACTTTCGAATTTAGTAAATGATCCACCATTATTCTTTTTAACAAATGAAAACAAGGTGAGAAAATGAAAAGGTTAATAATTTTTCTAGTTATTGTTGCTTATAGTATATTGCTCATTAAACCTTTCCCTATTTATGGATATGAAAATAAGAAGATTCCTGTTCTAATGTACCACCATTTAGATAAACACATAAATAATAATACAATCATTTCCCCAGAGAATTTTGAAAAACAAATTAAAACGCTTAAAGAAAATGGGTACAACTCGATTACAGCCCAAGAATTATATGATTACTTGTACGGTAAAACAGAATTACCTAAAAATCCTGTGTTAATAACTTTTGACGATGGTTATTTAAGTAACTATGAAAAAGCTTATCCAATTTTGAAAAAATACAAAATGCATGCAGAAATTTTTGTAATCACCAGTCACATTCTAGAAAAAAGCGGAAAGAATGTGGATCCAAACGAAATTTCCAAAATGAATTGGGATCAATTAAAAGAAATGAAGGATTATATAACCATCCAAAGCCACACTTGGAATTCACATAATAAATTACAGTCATTCAGCGGCGGAATGAAAGGTGCCATATATGGTCGTAGTTACATTAATGGAAAACTAGAAAAACAAGAAGACTACGAAAAACGGGTTAAAAAAGATTTTATTCATTCTAGGAAAATTATTAAAGAAAAGTTAGGATATGAACCAATTGCCCTTAGCTATCCCTTCGGAACTAATTCTGAAGATGCAATGAAATTGGCGAAAGATGCTGGATTTAAAATGGCTTTTGTTATTAAAAATAAAGGTGTCACTATTGGCGATAATGTATTTGCTTTAAGCAGAATAACGGTAAATGGCAATGACACTGGAGCAAAATTAATTAAGAAATTAAAAAATGGTGGCACTTAGCAAAAAGAACATCATGATTATGTCCCGACGTTATTACGTCCTGAATCGGCTTTGCACTTAGGTCTGGATGAGGGTTGATTCAATGACGGATATTCCGGGTGATGCCATAAGGCTTGGAGAAGACTTATCTATTCTTCGCCATCGCTACAAAAACGCAAAAAAAAGACTTACAACTAATGTAAGTCTTTTTCTCATTATTATTTTAATTGGTCGCCATTTACAACTCGTCCAATTGCTTGACGGTCAAATTTAACGCGCACATTGTCTGCAATTTTTAATGTCACAGCTGTGTCCTCAATTGAGTCAATCTCGCCATGTAAGCCACCGATTGTAATAACTTTATCTCCACGTTGCAAACCACTCTGCATACTTTGTGTTTCCTGCTGTCTCTTTTTAGCAGGGCGGATTAAAATAAACCACATTGCAACGAACATGATTAAAATCATGATTAAGCCAGAATATTGTTCCATCATTCTTGCCCCCTTTCCAATTCTACTTTAGTATAGACTATTCCACCATAAAAAAGCGATGGTCAAGCCCAATTTTTTTCTATATTACTAATATTTTTTCTACGATAGACATTTTTTTGCTAAAAACATTCTTAATTCACACAAATTCGCATGCCCTTTTTACTAAATATTAGAAGTTCTTTGCGTTTGGCCCATTAAAGCCGTATTTCTCGAAAAATTCTTCTCGGAAATCACCAAGACGGTCTTCTCGGATTGCCTCACGTACTTGTTCCATTAGTTTCAATAGGAAGTGTAAGTTATGGTAAGTTGTTAAACGAATACCAAACGTTTCTTCCGTACGAATTAGATGACGAATATAAGCGCGTGAATAGTTTTTACATGTATAGCAATCGCAGTTTGGATCAATTGGTCCGAAGTCACGTGCATATTTTGCATTTTTAACAACTAAACGGCCTTCAGATGTCATTAATGTGCCGTTACGGGCAATACGTGTTGGTAATACGCAGTCAAACATATCAATACCTCGAATAGCACCATCAATTAATGAGTCAGGTGAACCTACACCCATTAAATAACGTGGTTTATTTGCTGGCATTAATGGTGTTGTAAACTCCAATACTCGGTTCATAATGTCCTTAGGTTCACCAACAGATAAGCCTCCAATTGCATAACCAGGGAAATCAAGCTCTACCAATGCTTCTGCAGAACGACGACGTAAATCCTCGAATTCTCCCCCTTGAATAATACCGAATAGACCTTGGTCTTCTGGACGTTTATGTGCCTCTTTACAACGTTTAGCCCAACGTGTAGTACGGTCTACTGATTGCAGCATATAGTCATACGTCGCAGGGAAAGGTGGACATTCATCAAAAGCCATCATAATATCCGAACCTAAATCATTTTGAATTTCCATCGCCTTTTCTGGACTTAAAAACAATTTGTCCCCATTTAAATGATTACGGAAATGAACCCCTTCTTCTTCGATTTTACGGAATTGACTTAGTGAGAACACTTGGAAACCACCTGAATCTGTTAAAATCGGGCGATCCCAGTTCATAAATTTATGCAAGCCCCCTGCTTCCTTAACAATATCATTACCAGGTCGTAGCCATAAATGATACGTATTTGACAGAATAATGCCTGCATTCATTTCCTTTAATTCCTCAGGTGACATTGTTTTAACAGTTGCTTGTGTCCCAACAGGCATAAATGCTGGCGTTTCGAAAGAGCCATGCGGTGTATGCACGATCCCAAGGCGTGCTCCAGTTTGTTTACAAGTATGAAGTAGCTCATAACGAATTGCTGGTTGTGTCATATTATAAAAATTCCTCTCTTATCTAAAGTAAAAACAGTACTCCGATTTTTTCTTTATTCGCCTTTTGGACGAATAAACATAGCATCTCCAAAGCTAAAGAAACGATATTTTTCTTCTACAGCTTGTTGATATGCACTTAAAATTGTTTCTTTTGTTGCAAGCGTACTAACAAGCATAACAAGGGTAGACTTTGGTAAATGGAAGTTTGTAATTAAACCATCCACAACAGTAAATTCATATCCCGGATAAATGAAAATAGACGTCCAACCTTGTTCTGCCCGTACTTCGCCTCCATATTTAGAGCCGATCGTTTCTAAAGTACGTGTAGAGGTTGTACCAACTGCAATCACTTTACCACCATTACTCTTAACTCGGTTAATGATAGATGCGGTTTCTTCCGTTACACTATAAAATTCAGAATGCATTTCGTGATTTTCAATTGACTCTACACTTACAGGACGGAAAGTTCCAAGTCCCACATGTAAAGTGATAAAAACAACTTCGACCCCTTTTGCTTTCACCTGCTCTAGTAATTCTTCTGTAAAATGCAGGCCTGCTGTTGGTGCTGCTGCTGAACCTCGCTCTTTTGCATAAACAGTTTGGTAGCGATCCTTGTCCTCTAACTTTTCGCGAATATATGGAGGTAGTGGCATCTCACCAAGTTGCTCTAAAATTTCATAAAAAATGCCGTTATATTTAAACTCAAATGTACGTCCACCATGATCAAGCTCTCCTGTACAAGTAGCTGTCAGTAAGCCATCTCCAAATGTTACAACTGTGCCAACTTTAACACGCTTAGCTGGTTTAACAAGTGTTTCCCATTCATCCGTACCCGCCATTTGCTTTAACAGCAGTACCTCTATATGAGCACCTGTTTCCTCTTTTACACCCATTAAACGTGCTGGTAAGACTCTTGTATCATTTAACACAAGACAGTCTCCAGTTTGTAGCTCATCTAAAATATGAGCAAAATGGTGGTGCTCTACATTTGTTGAGCCTGGCGTCACTACCATTAATCGACTAGCTGTACGGTCCAAAAGTGGGGTTTGTGCAATAAGCTCTTCTGGCAATTCAAAATCAAAATCTTCTACACGCATGAAAATACTTCCTTCTTCTAGGTTTGTTGGGGATATTCATATCCAAAATGTTCGTAGGCTAAATGTGTTGCCACACGTCCACGCGGCGTCCGTTGTATAAAGCCGATTTGCATCAAATATGGCTCGTACACATCCTCAATCGTAACGCGTTCTTCACCAATAGATGCTGCCAACGTATCCAAGCCTACTGGGCCACCTCGGAAGCGCTCAATCATATTGGTCACAAGTTTATGGTCAATATGGTCAAGCCCTCTAGGATCGACTTGTAATAGCTCAAGCGCTTGCTTAGCAAGTCCCTCCGTTATCATACCATCTCCAAGCACCTGTGCATAATCTCGTACTCGTTTTAGCAGACGGTTAGCAATACGAGGTGTACCACGTGAGCGCGTTGCCATTTCAAGTGCTGCTATTTGTTCAATATCAACATCAAATAAATGCGCACTACGTACAACAATTTCTGCAAGTGAAGTATTATCATAATACTCCAATCTTAATAATACGCCAAAGCGATCCCTTAAAGGTGCTGATAGTGCACCTGCTCTTGTTGTTGCACCCACAAGTGTAAATGGCGGTAAATCAAGTCGTACAGAGCGCGCTTCAGGGCCTTTACCAACGACAATATCTAAACAAAAATCCTCCATAGCAGGATAAAGCACCTCTTCAATTGCACGAGGCAGGCGATGTATTTCATCAATAAATAGCACATCCCCTGGCTCCAGTGAGCTTAAAATAGCTGCTAAATCGCCAGGACGTTCGATTGCAGGGCCGCTAGTCATGCGCACATTGACATTCATTTCATTAGCAATGACAGCAGCTAATGTAGTTTTCCCAAGTCCGGGTGGTCCATATAACAGCACATGATCTAAACTTTCCTGACGAAGCTTTGCCGCTTCAATGAAAATTTGTAAATTCTCCTTTACCTTATGTTGACCAATATATTGTGCTAATCTTTGTGGGCGTAAAGATAATTCAAAATGTTCATCATAGCTACCTGCCTCACTAGCCATCATACGTTCAGACATGTACTTTCCCCCCTTTCACTATTTTAACTTTAATAGCAATTGTAAAGCTTGTTTCATAAATGCATCTGTTGTTTCAAGCTTGTCGTTATCTTCGAGCTGTGGACGTATTTTTTCTAGTTCTTTTTCAGAGTAACCTAGTGCCATTAAGGCAAGAATAGCTTCTTCAAGCTCATGTTTATATGGATTCACACCAAATAATGGTAGCTCATCTTCTGTACTTGGTAGTTCAATAGTATCTAACAATCCGCCAAGTTTACCTTTTAAATCTAGAATCATTTGACGTGCCGTCTTCTTACCCACACCAGGAAACTTTACTAAAAACGATTCATCCTCTCGTTCAATGGCACTGATAACCTGTTGTGGATTCCCAGTAGCTAAAATAGCAAGCGCACCCTTTGGTCCAATCCCTGACACTAAAATAAGTTTACGAAACAACTCTCGTTGGTCTAAATTCGGAAAGCCATATAACACTTGTGCGTCCTCGCGTACATGTAAATGTACATATATTTGTTGTTCGAGTGCTGATGTCCTGAACGCAAATGGATTAGGTGTATTCAACTGCCAGCCTATCCCTTGTTGTTCAAGGACGATATACTCAGGAGTTATACGCTTTATTTGTCCGTTTAAATAATCATACATTCTATAATCCCTCACAATCATCGTCTTCGATTATAGCATATTGCGAACGAATGCTCGACTATAACAAATGCGCTAAAGCGCTGGAGAGCTCGAAGCAAAAGTAAACGATCCACCACTTTTGCCCGAGGAATCGAAGCGACCTCGAGGATGTAGCGCTTTATCCTAGACGAAAACTATGCTCTTGGTTATACACAGTTAAAAATCTATAATTTCCTTATCATTAAGAAATAGTACAAGTAGTCGTTCACAGACAAAAATGACCGCCGAAAGACGGTCATTTCTTTATCATTTTATCAATATCGTACCACAGTTTTGGCCAATATGTGAGAGCTCGTTTTGTAAATGGCACTAAATAATCTAAAAATACCAGCTGCTGATCTAATGGTAAATCTACTGCAAAAAGCCATTCACGTAATAACTCATTTGGATATTTTAAACGATGAAGCTTTTTTTTATCTAATCGTTTCATCTCTGGTAGCTCTGCAAATATTTTACCAAGGTCATAATTTACAGCTGGCAGTACACGATGCAACCATAAAATATATTCATCATCCGCTTCTCCAAGGTGTGCCAGATCAAAATCGATTAAACGTAATTCGCCATCTGAGCACCATAAAAAATTATGATGTACGACATCTCCATGTAAAAGCGTTATTTCTTTTTCAGGTACATCTTCCTGCGCGATTAACTGTAATGATTTCTCACTATAATGTAAAATTTGATCGATTTCTTCTTTTGTTAAAAATGGCCGAAACTCTTTCCGTCTGCTTTTAAAACGCATAAAACGCATTTGCCATTTTAAAAGCTGTGAATAGGTGTGCAAGCCTGGCACACGTTGCCAAGCAATTTTTTTATGTGTATCATGTAACATATTTAATAACTTCAGTGATTCTTTCCGATCTGTTTTACGAGCAAAATTAGCACCATGACTTCCCTCTTGCCAATCTTGCACGATTAAATACTCGTCATCACTTTTCATTAAAGGCAAAATCAACGAGGGTTCTAGATATCCAAGCTGTCGATGAATAGCCCTTACCTTTTCTGCTATTTCTATCTGCTTTGCCCGTTTCACAAAATAATTATTGGATTGATATTTATACTTCCAAATATTCGGCTTTACTTCTTCAATGATATACGCTTTTTTACCATCGATAAGGCGTCATCCCGCCTGGGAAAAAGTGCGGTGACATCCACGGTCCTACTGACGAATATGGCATTGGGCAATGTGATGGACATGGCGGTGGGCATGGTGGCGGACATGGTGGTTGACAGAAACATGGGTCCATGTGCCAATTTGGCATCATGGCTGGCTGAGCATGACAACCACAAGGCTGTTCCATTTCCGGCATAGCTTCAAATTCTGGTTTCATAGGGAAGAATGGAGATGTACTAGATTCTAAGAAATCCCCTACCCCAGCAACTTTTTCGCATCCCATTCCACATGATGGTTGCTCTGGCATTGTATACGGCTCCATTGGCATTGGCATCTGCATCGGCATTGGCCAATACATATGATGATGCACTGGCTGATGACAGCTTGCACAATGTGGTACTGCTGGCATTTGTGGCATGATAAAAATCGGTTGCGGCATTGGCATTGGTGCTGGCGTCGGTTGGGCTACTGGTTGTGGTGGTGGTTGAATTTGTATTGGTGATACAGTCTGCTCTACACTTGGCATGACAACTTGTTGATTCCAGCTAAGCTCAACTGGCACTTGAGGCATCGGCATCGGCATCGGATAAGGAATTGGAATCATCTGTGGTTCAGGCATTGGTGGTGGTGGTGCAATAATTGGTGGTGGCATTGGTCGTTGTACTTCTTTTTCTTTAAAATGCTTTGTAGGTGACTCCTTATGCATATGTTCTTTGTGCATATGTTCCTTATGCCCCTCTTTATGTGATTCCCTATGCCCCCCCTCTCTATGTCCATCTCTATGCATTCCACGATCTGTTTCTCGATGATGTTCTCTATGTGGTTCTTTGTTTATTTTTTCAGGTAGGATAATTTCCATGCCCGGTACAATATAGTCTGGGTTAGCGAGATGGGCATTAAGCCGCTTCAAATCTTCAAATGAAACTCCGTACTCTTTCGCAATCTTCCACAACGTGTCTCCCTTTTGGACAATATGAATACGCAATTTTTTCCTCCCTTCCTCTCTTCGTATCATATGTTCAATGTTCCATTTGGATACAAAAAATTCACCCATGTTAGAAAGGCTTCATGGTACACTAGTTTTTAAGGAAAACTGCTTCCTTTATTACAAGCAGAGGTGATCTCTTATGAAAAAAATGTTAGGCGAAGAACGCCGACTGCAACTTCTAGCACAACTAAAAAACAGCACAGCACCTATCACAGGGACGGACCTAGCTAAATTCGCTAATGTTTCTAGACAAGTCATTGTCAATGATATGACATTATTAAAAGCTAGGAATGAGCCTATTATTGCTACTAGTCAAGGATATCTTTATATGCATCAGGAACAAATACAGCAGACCGTCGAACGGACAATTCCTTGCTTCCATACTGCAGAGAATGCAGAAGATGAACTAATAACAATAGTTGATTGCGGTGGTACAGTAAAAAATGTTATTGTTGAACATCCTATTTATGGAGAAATTACTGCATCCATTATGGTCTCTAACCGTCATGAGGTAAAAAAATTTATTCAACGTGTCAACGAAACACAAGCAAGTTATTTATCCGAACTAACAGATGGTACGCACCTTCATGTTATTTCCGCACCTTCTGTTGAAATTTTAGATTTAATTGAGCTTACTTTACAAAAAAAAGGCTATTTAGTTGTCGATCAATAAGTCAACAATTTTCCCTTCCATAATGTATAAAATCAAATAATCGATTCAAAGCTGCTAGCCTTCACAGAGACTAGCAGCTTTCTATTTAAATGAATTTATATGATTTACTATCAGGTGTATTAATTAACCATTTTTATACATTCTAATTAATTCGAAAGGCTGATTTCCGCTACGGGCTACTCGCTTTGTTGCTGAAGTTCTGCTTTCCCACAGATAAAACATTTGTCGCTGACGCTTCGCTTTCCCGCGGGAGTCGAGTAGCCCTACGCTACAATCAGTTAAAATGGGGGTATATTAGCAAAATAGCAACAAAAAAATCCTTATATATCGCTCAAATATAATCCTATTTTTTCTCTATCGACAACCTGATAATATTATTACTTATTTTTTTGAAGCTTATTTCATTAGTTACATAATCATATGGAAAATACTATTGCAATTTCAAAAAAAGAGCTATCCACATTAATTGGATAGCACATGTTGTTGAAAACTATATGTCAATGCATTTCAAAAATGAATGCTATAGTACTTAATCAAACGGAATAAACGTATAACAGTGACGCGACTGTAAGACTGCTGTTACTGTATTCTCGAATACGCTTTCGCACAATAAACTTTGCAGAAGTTTGTTGTATGTTTTAAGTGACATGCTAGAATATACATGCTATATGAAATGGTTGAGTGGAGACTGAGCGACTCCTTGGGGATTAGCGTCACAGATGAGACCCTGCAGCGTGCCTTGCGAGTGAAGCGGGTAGAGGAACGAAGGCTAAAAGCATCACGTCCTGTGATAACGCCTTCGTGACCAACATCCTGTTGCCCCGACGCCCCCAGGAAAGCGCTCAGTCGGAATGGAAATCAACCCCTCGTTTTGCAGAAGAGCCATACTTTATCTAGCTTTCATCCACATAAATTGGATAGCTTCATAGTTAAAGAAATCTTTTTCGTTGTGAAGGTGTTGGCAATAAACAACTTTCTTTTCGTCCAAAAAGACGATATCTATTTTTAGCAAATAGTCGGTACATTATATTTCGTATAAATGGTGGAATAAGAATGAAAACATAGCAGACAGGCCAAAAACTATTTAATCTCCTACAAATTTTAAGTGCTGCAGTAGATTCAAAATAGACCTTCCCATGCTCAATTAATATGACACTATCTATATTTTCTGGTATTTCGTATTGAGCACGTAACGCCTGCCCTGCATCACTCTGGATGGATGCAAATTGAAAATATGCTGCATGATCATATTTGATAATAAATTGCACACTGCTATCACAAAAATTGCATACTCCGTCAAATAAAATAATGCCGCCCATACAATTTCCTCCTAGCGAAGACAACATTGATTACTCGTCTGATGTTCGATAAGTAAAGTATGTACCAAGTGACTTCACTTTGCAACCAAGTGCAGCTAGTTCTTCCATAGCCCCACGCATCATAGGCTCCTTTTCATCTGCTAAAACATCAATCATAAAGAAATAATCGCCTAAGCCCGTTTTTAATGGGCGTGATTCGATTTTACTTAAATTTAGTTGTCGCCATGCGAAAACTGATAATACTTGATGTAACGCCCCTGAACGATCTATTGGTAATGTAATCATGAACGTTGTCTTTGCCTGTCCATCTGATAATTCTTGGGGTAATCGTTTATTTTGCTTAGATAATACGAAGAAGCGTGTATGGTTAAAATGGAAATCATGAATATTAGATTGAACGATTTCTAAGCCATATTTTTCTGCTGCCGCTGCATTTCCTACTGCGGCAATGCACTCGTTAGGATTTTCGGATACAAATTTTGCCGCTGCTGCCGTTGATGTCGTTTGATGTAACGGAGCATGGCTGAAACGATAAAATAAATATTTATGACATTGGGCTAGAGCATGTGGATGTGAATAAACTCCTATGATTGATTCCCAGTTGTCCTTCTGCGCTTTATTGACCATTAAATGCTGCTGTATTTTTAACTGAAGCTCACCTGTAACATATAAGGTCGCCTCATGAAATAAATAATCAAGCGTTAACGATACCGATCCTTCTAAAGCATTTTCCAGTGGTACAACTGCTAAATCTACCTTTCCCTTTGCTACCGCCTCAATACATTCTGGAATTGTAGAACAAGGGACAAGCCACTCATTCGGAAAAGTTGCCTTTGTTGCTAAGTATGTAAATGATGCCTCAGGTCCTAAATATCCTATTCGTTTTTCCCATTGTTGCTCTGTCATTACATTTCCTCCTGTTCATGGTTTTATTTAATTGGCTCACCACCAAAACGTATGGTTGATTTCCGTTCCGACTGGGCGCTTTGTTGTTGTTGCTGTCGCTTCGCTTTCGCGCAGTTAAAACATTTGTTGCTGTCGCTTCGCTTTCGCACAGATAAAACATTTGTTGCTGTCGCTTCGCTTTCGCACAGATAAAACATTTGCTGCTGTCGCTTCGCTTTCGCGCAGTTAAAACATTTGCTGCTGTCGCTTCGCTTTCGCGCAGTTAAAACATTTGTTGTTGCTGTCGCTTCGCACAGAGCAGAGCTTCCTGGGGGCGTCTTGCCTTAACGAAGATCAACTTATATAACTGACATACGTTTTAACAAATGTCATCCCTAACTTTTAGCGACAAGCCTCTTTAATTTCACTAATGTAAAAATTCGGAATTTTTAATTCCTGAAAAACTCCTTTTATTCTACATCAAATATTAGGTAAGGCATAATATGAAGCTTCCCAAACGCTCCGGAGCCTCTATGGTCTATCCATTACTCTTCCTATGAATTTTCTCTATCGATATAGAATAAGGAGCTGTCCCATGATGATTCATTACATCACATGGGACTGCTCCTTTTGAGCTTATTTACATTTTGTCAAAAATTCAAACATGCTGTCAGTCATTACAATGCACCCGAACTAATTACTTCCGCTGACTCTACAAAATCTAACCGTTTAAGTTGCTGTATTAAATCATCAAGTTCACATGTCATACTAGTGACATCTAGCGACAACGTAACATTAGCACGTCCTTGAATCGGTATCGTTTGATGGATAGTCAGCACATTGCAATGCGTAATTGTCACTGTTTCTAAAAGCTTTGCAAGTGTTCCTTTGCGGTCCTGAAGCTGTACAAAGACTGTTAAAATGCGTTCCTGCACAATTGAGTGAAAAGGAAATACAGCATCACGATATTTGTAAAACGCACTACGCGATAAATCCACCTGCTTTACCGCATCCCAAATGGAAGTTACCGTACCACTTGAAAGTAAGTGTTTCGCCTCCAAAGTTTTTTGCATAGCATCCGTTAAAACATCTTCACGAACTAAATAATATCGCTGATTCGCAACATTCTTCATACGCTTCCCCCTAAAACCTATTCTTAGTCGACAAATTCAAATTCGAATTCCAATAAGCGTACAATATCTCCATTTTGAGCACCACGTTCACGTAATGCTTCATCGACGCCCATACCACGTAATTGACGTGCAAAACGACGTACACCGTCCTCGCGGCTGAAGTCTGTCATTTTGAAGATACGCTCAATCGCATATCCACCAAGAATGAATGTACCATCAGGATCACGAGAGATTTCGATTGAATCTGCTTCAGATTGGTGTTTGTAAAGTACCGTTGCATCTGATTCTTCATCTAGATCGTCGAATAATGGGAATTCAGGAGTCACTTCCAGTAAGTCGGCAATTTCAAATAATACCGGCTTTAAACCTTGGCGAGAAACCGCTGATACTGGGAAGATTTTCGCATCTTCGCCCACTTTTTCACGGAAAATTTCTAAGTTTTCCTCTGCATCTGGCATGTCCATTTTATTTGCCACAATAATTTGTGGACGTTCTGTTAAACGAAGATTATATTGTTTTAGCTCATCATTGATTGTTAAGTAATCTTCATAAGGATCGCGCCCTTCCATACCCGACATATCAATTACATGTACGATAACACGTGTACGTTCAATATGACGGAGGAATTGGTGACCTAGACCAACACCTTCGTGCGCACCTTCGATTAAACCTGGTAAATCGGCCATTGCAAAGCTACGATGATCATCCGTTTCAACCATTCCTAAGTTCGGTACGATTGTAGTGAAATGATAAGCACCTATTTTTGGCTTTGCCGCAGAAACAACAGATAATAATGTTGATTTACCTACACTTGGGAAGCCAACTAATCCTACATCTGCTAGTACTTTCAACTCTAATATAACATTTAATTCTTGTCCTGGCTCACCTTTTTCTGAAAGTTCTGGAGCAGGATTGGCTGGTGTTGCAAAGCGGGAATTCCCGCGGCCACCGCGACCAGCTTTTGCGATAATCGCTTGTTGACCATGCTCGACTAGATCCGCAATAACAACGCCTGTTTCTTCGTTCATTACAACTGTGCCCGGTGGTACTTTAACGATTAAATCATCTGCACGTCTACCATGCATCCCTTTACTCATACCATGTTCACCACGGTCAGCCTTGAAGTGGCGTTTGTAGCGGAAATCCATTAACGTTCGCAGACCTTCTTCAACTTGAAAGACAACATTCCCACCGTGACCACCATCGCCACCAGCTGGACCACCATTCGGTACAAATTTTTCACGACGGAAGGCTACCATTCCATCCCCACCGTCGCCACCTTTTACATAAATCTTGACGTGATCGACAAACATTTAATTCACTCCCTGCTTGCACTCAATACATATATCCAAGACGTATTTGTCTCTTCCACTGTTTGAATGTCTAATTGTTTCAAACCTTTTTCGGTGAATGCATCAGCACTCCATAGCCCATTTAACGTGAATGTCACGGCAAATGTATGATCGTCAACACGTACATCGAGCACTAAGCTCTGCTCTGTAAATGGATCTAATGTATCATAAACATGCATAACTGTTTTGTTTAAGTAATCTACAACTTCCGAATCAATAGTATTTGTGACAGGCTTTTTTATATCATTGCTTAGCTTCATTGGTAATGAAGGGTAGCGCCAGCCTGCTGTTTGCAGCCATTCTATTGTTTGGGGTAATTGTAGACGATTAAGGATAGAAAATACTTGTAATTGCTCTGAATACTCTTTAATAAGTTTTTTTGATTCATCAATTCTACCTAAATCTAGATTCATGCGAATAAGCTGAAGCTGATTCACATAATCATGATTTGCAAAACGTATTACTTCACTAATGGTTAGTGATTGATTGTTCATCCCATTCACTCCAATAAAGTTATCCTTACTAGTATAACAAGTTTTGCTGTATTTTTCCCTTAAATCTTCATTGAAATTTAGCCAAAAAAAGGACTGCAATAAATGCAGTCCTCCGCTTTATGTTATCTTATAAAAGATTAAGCTTCTTGTGTTGCTGGGTATACAGATACTTGTTTGCGATCGCGACCTAAACGTTCAAATTTTACAACGCCGTCAACTTTAGCAAATAGTGTATCGTCACCACCACGACCTACGTTTGTACCTGGGTAAATTTTTGTACCGCGTTGACGGTAAAGAATTGAACCACCAGTTACGAATTGGCCATCAGCACGTTTAGCACCAAGTCGTTTAGACTCAGAGTCACGTCCGTTTTTAGTAGAACCTACACCTTTTTTAGATGCGAAAAATTGTAAGTCTAAAGTTAATAATAATTTCATTGTGTTCCACCTCCTACTTGGTTGTAGTTGATTTGGATATATTGTCCGTAATTTTGCACCATAGAATACACTTGGGCTGTCATTACTTGGACAATTAACTGTAGTTTTGCATCAATCTCAGGCTCTAAATCTGATGGTAAGTCTACCTTAAGATAGCCTCCACCTTCAGCAGCTTGTTCGACTTCTGGCTGTATTTGTAATAGTGCATAAATAGCATTCACCGTACCTATGGCAATGGTAGATGCTCCTGCACATACTAAATCCTTACCAGATTCATCGTATTCCGCATGTCCTGAAAATTCAAATGCTGACACATGTCTATTTTCATTGTGATGAATCGTAACTTGTATCATTCGCTACACCTCATAATTAAGCGTTGATAGCTTCAACAACTAATTTTGTGTAAGGTTGACGGTGACCTTGTTTACGACGGTAGTTCTTTTTAGCTTTCAATTTGAAAACAACGATTTTTTTCGCACGGCCTTCTTTCACAACTTTCGCTGTTACAGTAGCGCCTTCTACGAATGGAGCTCCAACTTTAACGTTTTCGCCACCTACGAATAAAACTTTATCAAAAGTTACAACCTCGTCAGCTTCTACACCTAATTTTTCAACATAGATTTCTTGACCAGCTTCTACTTTGATTTGTTTACCACCAGTTTCAATAATTGCGTACATTTTACTGCACCTCCTCATAGACTCAGACTCGCCTGTTTATAAAGGTGATCATTGCGATACTTTAACCTTTCCAGAGCGGTTGTAGTAGCACAGGTGCTACAAACAATAACATTAAAATATTACCACGTGATTTCTATCATGTCAATCTTTTCATTACATATTTCTCAAATGCTAAACGATACTTTCGATAATTCCATTCCTTTAACACTTGAAGCCATATAAATAAACATAAAATTGCTATAAAAATAGATTGTGGGAGGTAACATAAAGTTATCATGAATAGTATAAATGCAATTATAAGAGAAAGCCAGTAGTAATATTCAAACGCACGAACACTTGGATTGAATAGATATAGGCACGCTAAAAATATTCTGCCACCGTCCAACGGGATAATCGGTATAACATTGATTACTAATAGCACAAGTTGCACATTAATAAGCTTGGTCGCAAGCAGCTCTGGCATAAAAAAAGCGAGGCCAATCCCTAATATTGTAGCGATTGGTCCTCCTAAGGCAATCCAAAGGAGTGACGTTGCTGGCACAGCCGCTGGATTTTCAAATTCTATTTCCCCTCCGTAAGGTGTAATAACGCATGATTTTACGCTAACGCCACAAAGCATCGCCATTAACAAATGACCTGCTTCATGCCATAATAACGAAGTTAAAATAATAGCGTAATAAGCAATTTGACCGGTGAAAATCATTAAAAATACGAGAGGGATACATAGAAGATGCAGTTTAATTTTCATTGGACTCCGCTGTTTCAAGCCACTGTACAATCTGCTCCAAATTATATTGTGCCTTGTCTTTCTCAATTGAGATATAGAGTTGCCCCGTCTCTTTCATGCCGATTAAATCGTTTGCCTGCACTGTTGTGTATGGAAGTTGTGCTAAACTATCTAGCATACCATAGGATACAGTTGTACCATCGTCATAGCTGATTGTCATTGTTTTACCAGTATATTTTGTATGACCGGTAAAAACGACAAGACCATTCTTTCCAGCATAAACTGGTAAGCCCATGTCATATTGCAATAAAAAGCCTTCCTTAAAAACTTCCGCATTGGCAAATGTTAATAATTCAGTTTGTCCAACATCACTCGATACTAAAATTGTTGCATCATCTTTATTTAGCCAGCTTTGTCCGAGCTCGCTTAAATAAGTCAAATCAGCTGATGTTGTAACAAGTTTTCTCACCGGTGTTTCCAATACACCTTGATCCTCTAAACGAATGACTAGCATAGTTGCAGCCACGAGCAATATCGCGACCAACCATTTCCATTTTTTAAACAAGCCCTCATCCTTTTTTCACACTATATGAGCTTGCATGTCCATTCATGCACAAAGAAAAAACCTCCTCGTACAAATGCACGAAAAGGTTGATGATTATTTTGAAAATAACGCTTTTAGTTTTGAAAATACACCTTTATGTTCATCTTCAATGGCCATAAGTGGTACAGACTCTCCAAGTATTCTTCGAGCAATATTACGGTAGCCAAGAGATGCTTTATTTGCAGGGTCCATTACTACCGGTTCACCTTTATTGGACGATGAAATAACCCCTTCATTATCTACAATGATTCCTAATAAATCTATAGACAAATGTGTTGTAATTTCATTCACATCCAAAGTATCACCACTTTTCATCATATGCTGGCGAATACGGTTAATAATTAGTTTAGGTGCCGTAATTTCTTCCTGTTCAAGTAAGCCAATAATTCGATCTGCATCACGCACAGCAGAAATCTCTGGCGTTGTTACTACAATTGCATGATCAGCACCAGCAACCGCATTGCGATAGCCTTGTTCAATTCCCGCTGGACAATCTATTAAAACATAATCATAATCTCTTTTTAATTCTTCTACTAAGCTCTTCATTTGCTCAGGCTTAACAGCATTTTTATCTGTCGTTTGAGCAGCAGGTAATAAAAATAGTTTTTCATCTACACGTTTATCTTTTATTAGCGCTTGATGAATCTTACAGCGCCCTTCAACAACATCTACTAAGTCATAAATAATTCGATTCTCAAGACCTAAAATCACGTCCAAATTACGTAAGCCAATATCTGTATCTACTAAACATACTTTTTTACCTTGTAGAGCCAATGCAGTCCCAAGGTTAGCCGTTGTCGTCGTTTTTCCGACGCCGCCTTTACCTGAAGTTATGACGATCGCTTCTCCCACACTAGCTTCCTCCTTTAGACACATTTAACAATGGTCGAATATTTTTTAACGCGTGAATTTGATCGTACGTAATGCGCCCATCATAGCCAATAAATGCACAAGTCATCTCTTCTTGATTAATCGTTTTTACATGTTCGTCTGACATTGCCTGAACCTGATCAGCAATCATGATATGTGTGGCTTCGAAACAAGATGCTGCAATGATTGCTTCCTTATTACCATGAACACCAGCATGTGCAATTCCTTTAAGTTTACCTAGGACATACACATTGCCAGCTGCTTCTACACGTCCATTCGGATTGACATTCCCTACGATAATTATATCGCCTGGCGAACGTAGAACTTGACCCGATCTGACCACACCTAAATATGTATCTTGTTGACTTTCAATCCTTTTCTGGTTGCTCTCATGGACAGTCAGTACTTCACTTTGCACCTTTGAAACGATTAGTTGCTCTGTTTCCTGAACAATTTTAATAAGCTCTTTGATTTGTTCATCAGAACAGTATCGATAGCCCAAATATAATTGTACATCTACTTTACTATCGATACCGCTCTCTGAAACTTTCTTTTTAAGCTCTTCTACTAAATCGACATACGCACATTGATCGTCTAAATGAAGAACAAATCCATCCTTTGTTCCCTTCATATTAACTAACTGTTTTTTCATGAATGCCTCACCCCACGTTGCTCTTTATTAAGAAACTTCACGTGCTCTCTGTAAGACACGCGCATTAATCAGATACTTGAAGGCCCAACCAAGAATCATTAAAAATAGTGCATTAGCAATGATCGTTGGCAGTAGTCGTGAACGTAAGAAATCCGAAAATGGAATCGTTGTAAAGTCGATAAGATAGAAGAATTGATAAAGTATAAATTCTAAAATTGCTACTAACACAACTGAAATCGTCGTTGTCACAACTAAGTGCTGATGAATAACTTTCACAATTGACCCTGCTAAAAAACATACTAGCGGAAACAGTACTGAATATAATCCAATAATATCAATGTAAAACACATCATACAAGACACCAAAAAAAAGTCCATACATTACCGCTCGTTGACGGCTGTAATAGATGGATATAAATATTAAATATAAGATTAAAAATCTAGGGACCAAATAATAGATATGCCCTTTTACTTCAATCGGTGAAAGCATAGCAAATTCTGGTTCTAGTAAAAATAGTAAAACTGCCACAGAGGGAATAAGAAATCGAATCATTATTCAACCTCCTCGTTACCCTGTTGTGGATGTGTTAAATCTCCGTTCGATGAATTACCATCAGATCCATCTATCACCGTAGAGGAACGTTTAGCAATAACAACATAATCTAAAATTGAAAAATCAGCAGATGGTTCTACATAAGCCATTTTCGTTAAACCATAATCATCTGTACTTACTTCAGTTATTTCTCCGATTGGCACATTTTTTGGGAAAACACCGCCAAGTCCCGATGAAACTACTTGTTGACCTTTTTTAACTGTTAAATTAGAATCGATTCGCTTCATGATGAGTTTATTACGCTCTTTATCATAGCCCTCGATTAAACCGTATGCTTGTTTATCTCCTGGAACCATCGCAGAAACACGATAATTTGGATTATTTGTATATAAAAGCTCTACCTCAGAGGTAAAAGGCGTCACTAAAGTAACTTTACCGATTAAACCTTTCGCTGTCATAACTGCCATATTTTTTTCTACACCGTGTGAAGATCCTTTATCTAAAATAATTTTTTCTTCCCACTGGTCAGGGTTTCTAGCAATAACTGTGGCATGAATCGGATCATATGCTTTTAAGCTTTCCGATTTGTCCATAAGCTCTTGAAACTTTTTAATATCAGATTTCAAATCCGATGCCTCAGCTTGTACAGCAACAAATTCATCTAAGCGTGCTTTTAAACGTTTATTTTCTTCGTACGTGTTTAAGAGGGAATCAATACTATCAAAAACACCCGCAATATAATTCGCCGGCTTCGCAACAATAGATTGTGCGACGCCGACAGTGTCTTTAATAATTTGCTCTGGTAAAGTTGCATTCGTCCGCTCACGTAATGAGAAGCTAATCAATGCCACAAGAAAAACCATGCCCACAAGCAGCAAAATTAATTTCTTATTGAAAAAAAAGTGTGGCATTGCCTAAACCTCCTTACCCTTTAACTTGTTGTTGACGAATTAAGTCAATATGTTCTAGAGCTTTACCTGTACCAATAGCAACACAGTCTAGTGGATCTTCTGCGATAAATACTGGCATATTCGTTTCTTGGCTAATAACTTTGTCTAAGTTTGTTAATAGCGCACCGCCACCTGTTAGAACAATTCCGCGTTCCATTACGTCTGCAGATAATTCAGGAGGTGTTTGCTCAAGCGTTTTTCGAACTCCATCAATAATAGATGCTACCGCTTCACGTAAAGATTCAGAAATTTCCTGTGATGAAATTTCAATCGTTTTCGGTAAACCTGTTAAAAGGTCGCGTCCTCTAATTTCCATTTTTTCTTCTGGACCTTCAGCCAACGCTGTACCAATTTCCATTTTCACTGCTTCCGCAGTACGTTCACCGATTGTTAAGTTATATGTTTTACGAATATACGAAATGATGGATTGGTCCATTGCATCCCCGCCGACACGCACGGATTCACTTGTTACAATACCACCTAATGAAATAACCGCTACCTCTGTTGTACCACCACCGATATCAACGACCATTGACCCTGTTGGATCCCATACCGGTAAGTTTGAACCGATTGCTGCTGCAAATGGCTCTTCAATTGTAAATGCTTCTTTAGCACCTGCTTGGCGAGCAGCATCAATAACCGCACGTTGTTCAACCGATGTAATACCGTATGGCACACAAATCATAACATTCGGCTTTTTCCAATTACCACCAGAATTTTTGCAAGCTTCTTTTAAATAGTATTCTATCATTGCTGTAGTAATATCAAAATCAGCAATAACGCCATCTTTCATAGGACGGATTGCTACGATTGAGCCAGGTGTACGACCAATCATATTTTTTGCATCGTTACCTACTGCAACGATATCTCCAGTTTTTGTATTTTTCGCTACGACTGAAGGTTCGCGTAAAACGATTCCCTTCCCTTTAATAAACACTAATGTATTCGCTGTGCCAAGGTCAATCCCGACATCTTTACTTCCTAATCCAAACAATTTGTGTACTCCCTTTCTATTTAAGCCATACTTTCGTTGACATCAACTTACACCCCGGCGCGTTTACACCCCGAGGTTTTATCTTCATTCACTCGGTGATAGACACCTACTGAAAAAAACTACACACTCAATTATCTCACACCTGTTGGAATGAGAGTCTTTTTCTGAATAAAAATAAAATCATACCGTTCATTATAACGGAAAAACGCAAGAATTTGTAGTGCCACATACCTCATCTCGCTGAAAAGATACTATTTTAATTCCCTCCCAAACAAAAACAGTACGTATAGATTAGCATATAATTTTTATTCTTGTAAGACAACGTGTAATAGGCTACCAATTTTTGTGAATATTATAGACATTTCTACGAATACAATAACGTTTTCTATAAGAAAAGGTTCGTTTTCTTTATTAGCTTTTCGCAAAAAAATACAAAAATTTTTTTATAAAATAATAAAACGATTTGATTTTTGAGGCAGAAAACATCCGCTTCGCTCCAGGGTCTCGGGCCAACAGGATGTTTTATGCGCGAAAGCGTAGTGCTAACGTAGCGACAGCAACGTGTTTTTGTCTGTGCGAAAGCGAAGCGACAGCAACACAGCACGATGTTGGTCACGAAGGCGTTATCACAGGATGTGATGCTATTAGACTTCGTTCTTCGATTGTCATCCCCAAGGAGTCGCCCAGTCGTAAGAAGATCAACTTATTTACATCGTTTTAATAAAATCTTCTACAACTTTTGGTGATGAACCTGATACTTCAACAAACTCTAAAAATTCCCACAAAAAAACTCTGCAAAATATATTGCAGAGATCCATTATGCCTCGGCATAATTGCGTCCGGAATCGGCTTTGTGCTCAGGCCTGCACGATGCAGGTCAGTTAGCCGTTATCGCATGGATGCGATGATTTTAGGCTAACATCCCCTAAGAACTCATTTCCGATTCCATGACATCCGCCGGAGGCTTTAATTTCATTCAGCGGATGTTTGGCATCCGCTGAATGAAATTAAAAATATCCTTTTTCTTTCAAACTAATAAACTGATGATCACCGATGATGAGATGATCGATTAAATCAATGCCAATAATATAACCAGCCTCTATAATTCTTCTCGTCACTTCAATATCCTCATCACTAGGTGTTGGTACGCCACTAGGATGATTATGTGCACAAATTATAGAAGCCGCAGATCTCTTTACAGCCTCGCGAAAAATCTCGCGAGGATGGACAATCGAAGCATTTAGACTGCCTATAAAAATTGTCTTTCTATGAATAATTTGATTTTTCACATTCAAAAAAAGAACGACGAAATGCTCCTGATTCAGTGAGGTCATATCAGGCATTAAATAGGTAGCGGCATCTTGTGGGGAACGAATCGTATATTTTTCATCGCTATGTTTCTGCGCAAGACGTCTACCGAGTTCAATTGCCGCTAATAACTGAATGGCTTTAACCTCACCAATCCCTCTAATAGCAACCATTTCTTCTATTGTTGCATGTTTCAAATGATGTAAACGCTCAAAAACGTTAAGTACGCGATTTGCCAGTACTAGGACAGACTCTTCTTTAGTGCCTGTCCTTAGTAAAATAGCCAGTAGCTCCTGATTCGATAAACTCATAGCTCCTTGTCTACGTAGTCTTTCACGAGGGCGATCTTCTATATGAACGTCTCGTATCATCGTCCCTTGTAAAACATCATTCGTCAAAAAAGTCTCACTCCTTCGCAAATTGGATAATATTGCGTGCTACCAATTGCGTAAACAACGCTGCAAGTGGTAAACCGACAACATTGTTATAATCTCCTTCAATTCGTTTCACTAGGAGGGTTCCAGCAGTTTGAATGCCATAACCGCCTGCTTTATCAAATGGATCTCCTGAATCTACGTATGCTTCGATGAGATCCTGCGATAACTGATGAAAGACAACATTTGTCTCTTCCACAAATGTTGTTTCATGACCGTCAGGCTCAATAATGGCAACAGCTGTCATGACCGCATGACACTTACCTGATAAGCGCAATAAGTGAGAAATTGCCTCCTCACGATTTTTTGGTTTATGGAGTAGCTCATCATCATAAACAACAATCGTATCCGCTCCAATAATCGTTGTATCTGGAGCTTTTTTTGCTACATCACGTGTTTTTAATAGAGCTACGCCTTTTACATAATCTTGCATTGTAGTTGCCTGAACGCTTGTCTCTTCTACTTCACTAGTTATTATGTCGAACGGAAGGGATAGCATAGTTAATAATTCCTTTCGTCGTGGTGAAGCAGAAGCAAGCACTATCTTGTGATTTGTTTTAAACATTGTCTGACCATTCCTCCTTATTAGTTATCATAACGGAGAATTTGGCATTTGAAAATTTTCTAAAAATCAAGATAATGCTTATTTCACTATCTTTTATGCTTAAAATTTCACCTGAAGACAAGCATTTTTCGATTTGTAATGGGCCAAAACTTGTAATCGAATGATGCTGGTATCGCTTGAAATAGACGTGGCTGCTGCTCCAATAGATTGCCAATCAGCAGGTAGCGTAGAATCTTTGGAATTATCCTTAAAATTTAATTTTGTTGCATTTTTGTCAGTTAGCACAGACGGAAGCTCTGCAAGCGTTGCCTCCTTACAACTGTCGCCACTCAAAGTAAATGCTTTTTTAAATGTTGCAGGATCTTTTAAGAAAACAAGTTGACTTTCATCTGTTACCACACTTGTCCAAACGTGAAATTTTCCATCGACCTCGACAATGGCACTTTCTTTTAATGAAGGGTGTTCAGATACAAATGCGCTTGCACTTTCATAATTTGAATAGACCCCTGCTTGACTAGCAAAAAGCATGGGTCCTTTCGTTGCTCCTCCTGCTGTCGTAATGGTTTCCCCTTTGGTATTACTATTACTTTTATTAGCTACCTCATTACTATCATTTTTTATAGAAAATTGATTGCTTGCTTGAAGAATACCTAAAAAAATGCCTACACCAAAAAGCCCTACTACTCCTCCAATAATCATCGCTCGAAATATTTGTTTTCTCATCACTTGACTGACAATTTTCATTCAACCATCACCTCTTTCTTTAACGTATCAAAGTAAATTTAGAAAAGACCAATTTGATATATAAGTATATGTACAAAAGGATGTGTAAATGCGAATTTACTACATTTTGATTTACTAGTTATTTTCGAGGTTTTACTGCAAAATTAAATATTTTTGTAACAAAAGATTTACTAAAAAAAGATGGGTTTTTTATTCTACTCTTTTGTATCGCTATCAAAGGAGCCTGCTTTTAACAAAGAAATTTCATCCAAAAAATTTGAGGATGTGCAAGGAAATAGAAAGTAGAACTAGAAATACTATTATTTACAGACAAATATTAATAATGGAGGTAACGAGGTGGAAAATCCCAAAATTATTGGACAAACAAAGACAGTAGGGTTTCAAGTAGGTGTTAGAAGGATGTTCCCGATTTCCCAAGAGGAAGCTTGGAACCTAGTTACTTCACAAGATGGATTAAACGTATGGTTAGGAGAGAGTATGTTCATTATCCTTGAACCAGGACAGAACTATATTACGAAATTAGGGTCAGGAGAAATACGCGTAGTCAAACCTTTACAACAACTTCGCCTAACTTGGCAAAAGGTAGGATGGGAAAAAGCATCAACCGTACAAGTTCGTATTATTCCGGGGGCAAGTAATAAAACTACAATTAGCTTTCATCAAGAAAAACTTTCTGATCAAAATGTAAGAGAAGAGATGAAAAAATATTGGGAAAAAGTACTTACGGAACTCAAAGAGAGAATAACCAAATGAAAAAATCAGGTACTCATTTTTTAATGAGTACCTGATTTTTACTGGAAATATACTAACTCATGTTAATTGTTTTTTAATCTACTACGCACTTCTGTTAATAAATACAATGAACCCGATACAATCGTCCTTGATTTTCTTGCTGACTGTCGTTTTAAAAATTGCACATAATCTTCTAAAACTGCCTTATAAGAGGCGTTGGACAGCTCAAGCATGTTGTGAGCAGCCATCGCACGGGGATTATCAAAATCAACAAAGTAAAAACAATCACTTACTTGCTCAAATAGTTGCAAAATCTCTTTTACAGCCTTATCTGCAAGAATTCCAATTACAAAAGTAATCTGCTCATCTGGGAACTCCTGCTTAATCGTTTCTATTAATTTCTCAGCACTCGCTGGATTATGCGCACCGTCTAAAACAACATAAGGCATAATTTCTTCAAAACGTCCTAAAATGGTTGCGTTTTTTACAGCTTTTTGAATAGCTTCTTCACTAACTTGTAACTCCAATGAGATTGCTACTTCGAAAAAGGCTGTAATAGCAAGTGCCATATTATTCGCCTGATGTGCTCCCTTTATAGTGCGTGTAAGCTTTGTAATACGGAGGCCATTGTCATTATGCACATAGCTCTCTCCATCTTTCTCTTGTTCCACATAAAACTGATGATTTAGCTCAAAAACGGAGGCATGTTTTTTACTGGCTTCCTCGTAGACAATATTTTTCGCTTCTAACGGTAAATCGCCAATAATAACTGGTTGATACGGCTTAATAATTCCGGCTTTATGATAGGCAATACTTTCAATCGTATCTCCTAAAAAATTCGTATGCTCTAATGCGATACTCGGTATGATAGAAGCAATTGGTGTGACCACATTCGTACTATCAAGTAAGCCACCCATACCAGCTTCAATAAGGGCGATATCTACATTACTAGCAACAAAATGTAAAAATGTTGCAACTGTTAAAAGTTCAAAATCTGTTAGTTTGCCACTAAGTCCGGCTACCTGCATTTGTTGGAATACAAGGTTCATTTCAGCTTCTGAAATAGCTTGACCTTCTACTTGAATTTGGTCATGCACGTCCAAAATACAAGGAGACATAAATTTACCAACACGTAAGCCATGTTCCTTAGCAATTGATTCTAAAAAAGTAAGTGTCGAGCCTTTACCGTTAGTCCCTGCTAAATGTACGGTTTGCAATTTATTTTCTGGATTACCTACTCGTACCAATGCTTCTTCAATCGCAGTTAGACCAGGTTTAATAACATCATCACTCTGAACATTCCATTTTTCCTTATAGCTATTCCATTTCGGGATCATCTTTGTTCCCCCTGTAGCCATTGTCGAACTTCAGCTATAAAATATAAGGAGCCTGTAATGACGATAACATCCTCATCATTTCTTTGATGTAGCATCGTTTGAACCATTTCACACCAATTCGCATTATATATTTTTTTCGTATTTGTAGATAATGCAGCTAATTGATCAGCAGGCATAGCATTCGGAAGCTCGATTTGTGTAAATGCAATTGATGTAGCAATACTATCCATTAAAGCAATACTTTTCGCATGATCTTTATCTGATAATGCTGCATATATAAATCGATAGTTTTGTTGCGGATAAACCGTTTTTAGAGTTTGAATTAACGCCGCAGTTCCTTCAGAATTATGTGCGCCATCTAATATAATAGCGCCAGGTAATTGCTCAAAACGGCCTGCCCACTGAGCTTTTGCCAAAGCTTGACGGATTGATGCATCCGAAATATCAACGGCTCCATTCTCTCTTAACGTTAAAATTGCCGAAATCGCAACGCTTGCATTATTTATTTGATGCTGACCAGCCATTTTTAATGGGATAGCTTCCATCTCCACATTTGCTTTACGGTAATTAAAATGTTGCATATCAGTTCCTTGTTCAATATTATCAACCGTAAAATCCTCCCCTAAAACAAAGCATGGGGCATGACGCTTATTTGCTACCTCACGAATTACAGAAAGTGCCTCTTCACTTTTAACACCCACTACAACAGGTACACTTTCTTTAATAATTCCCGCTTTCTCAAACGCTACTTTAGCTAACGTATCTCCTAAAAACGCAGTATGTTCTAATGAAATCGTTGTAATAATTGAAATTAGAGGCGTAACGACATTCGTAGCATCTAAACGTCCACCAAGTCCCGTTTCAATCAACGCAAAATCCACTTCTTCATCCGCAAAATATTGGTACATAATAAGTGTTACCACTTCAAAAAAGCTCGGAAATTCACCTTCATAATGTGTCTCAATAATCTCAACAACTTTGTTCATATAGTGTAAAAATTGTGCATCATTAATTTGCATACCATTAATAGTCATACGTTCATTAACACACTCTAGATGAGGTGAAGTAAAGGCGCCTACTTTGTAGCCAGTAAGTTGCAACATTTCTCTTAGCGCATTCACTGTTGACCCCTTCCCATTTGAGCCTGCTAAATGGATAACACGTAGCTTGTCCTGTGGGTTATTAAGAAAAGCTAATACCTCTCGCATCAAGACGAGCGGAGCACGTTTATGATCAACTGCCTTTAACGTAAAAATAAAATCTGTACATTCTTTCATTGTTTTAAACAAAAGAAACACTCCCTCTTACTACAATTATCTCTATTTTAGTATAAGTAGCGCCTAATACACATACTTTTCGTAAAAACTTACATTTGAATGAAAGAAAAAAACAGCGGATGACGATTGCCATCCGCTGTCTTAATCTTACATATTTTTTAGTTCTTCTAAACGTTTTAATACAACCGCATGTTTACTTTCGTAATCGGCTAATTTCTCACGCTCCGCATTAACTAATGCTTCCGGCGCTTTAGAAACGAATTTTTCATTCGATAACTTACCATTCACAAGCTTTACTTCTTTTGCCCATTTTTCTAATTCTTTTTCAAGACGAGCAATTTCTTCTTCTAGATTAATAAGTCCAACAAGTGGTAGGAATAGTTCAGCTCCAGTTACTACTGCTGTCATTGACTGACCAGGTGCTTCTAAGCTTTCTCCGATTGTTAGTGATTCTGGATTACAGAATTTTTCTAAATACGCTTTATTTGCCTCTAGTACTGTAACCGTTGTAGCATCCTTCGCTGAAATATATAGTGGCACTTTTTTGCTCATTGGTGTATTTACTTCCGCACGAATATTACGTACTGAACGTATAATATCCATTAGGAGCTTCATATTGTCTGCTTCCTCTGCAAAATGAAGATCCTCACGAACAGTTGGCCATGCTGCCACTGTAATTGATTCACCTTCATGAGGTAAGTGCTGCCAGATTTCTTCTGTAATGAATGGCATGAATGGATGTAATAGACGCATAGTTTGGTCTAAAACGTAAGCTAAAATAGAACGAGTCGTTTTCTTAGCTACTTCGTCATCACCATATAACGGTAATTTAGCCATTTCAATATACCAAGAACAGAAATCATCCCAAATGAAGTTATACAGCTCACGGCCAACTTCACCAAATTCATAACGTTCTGCAAGAGATGTTACACGTTCAATTGTTTCATTTAAGCGAGTAAGAATCCATTTGTCGGCAACTGATTTTTCACCAGTTAAGTCGATTTCATCATATGTCATACCTTCCATATTCATTAAAGCGAAACGAGAGGCATTCCAAATTTTATTTGCAAAGTTCCATACTGACTCTACTTTTTCAGTTGTATAGCGTAAATCTTGACCAGGAGAAGATCCAGTAGCTAAGAAGTAACGTAATGAATCAGCACCATACTGATCAATAACGTCCATAGGGTCTACACCATTGCCAAGTGATTTACTCATCTTGCGTCCTTCTCCATCACGTACTAAACCGTGAATTAATACATCTTTGAATGGGCGCTGACCTGTAAATTCAAGACCTTGGAAGATCATGCGAGAAACCCAGAAGAAAATAATATCATAACCAGTTACAAGTGTGCTTGTTGGATAGTAACGTTTATATTCTTCGTTCGTCTCATCTGGCCAACCCATTGTAGAAAATGGCCATAGTGCAGACGAGAACCAAGTATCTAATACGTCTTCATCTTGCGTCCAATTTTCTGCATCTGCTGGTGCTTCTTTACCTACGTAAACTTCACCTGTTTCATTGTGATACCAAGCAGGAATTTGATGACCCCACCATAATTGACGAGAGATACACCAGTCACGAATGTTTTCCATCCAGCGAGAATATGTGTTTTCAAAACGAGATGGTACGAAGTTTACTTGCCCTTCTTCATCTTTTTGAAGAGTAAGTGAAGCATCAGCAAGTGGTTGCATTTTTACGAACCATTGTGCAGAAAGATAGGGCTCTACAACAGCACCAGAACGCTCAGAGTGCCCTACTGAATGTGTATGCTCTTCAATACGGATAAGCACGCCAGCTTCTTGTAAATCAGCAACGATTTGCTTACGACATTCAAAACGATCCATACCGTTATACTTGCCAGCAAGCTCGTTCATAGTACCATCTTCATTCATAATAAGAATGCGTTCTAGGTTGTGGCGGTTACCAACCTCAAAGTCATTAGGATCGTGTGCTGGTGTCATTTTTACAACTCCAGTACCGAATTCCAAATCTACGTAGTCATCTGCTACGATTGGAATTTCACGACCTACGATTGGTAAAATAACTGTTTTACCGATTAAGTGTTGATAGCGCTCATCATTCGGGTGAACAGCTACCCCAGAGTCACCTAGCATTGTTTCAGGACGTGTAGTTGCTACTTCCACATATCCTGAGCCATCAGCTAATGGGTATTTCATATGATAGAATGCACCTTGAACATCTTTATAGATAACTTCAATATCTGATAATGCTGTTTTTGCAGCAGGGTCCCAGTTAATAATACGTTCGCCACGATAGATTAGGCCTTTTTCATATAATTGCACGAAAACAGTTTTAACTGCATCAGAAAGACCTTCATCAAGTGTGAAACGCTCGCGAGAGTAATCTAATCCAAGACCAAGCTTCGCCCATTGATCACGAATATGCCCAGCATATTCTTCTTTCCATTCCCATGTTTTTTCGAGGAATTTTTCACGACCTAAATCATAACGTGTAATATTTTCTTCTCGTAATTTTGCTTCTACTTTTGCTTGTGTCGCAATACCTGCATGGTCCATTCCTGGTAACCAAAGTGCATCATAACCTTGCATGCGCTTCATACGAATTAAAATATCTTGCAATGTTGTATCCCAAGCATGGCCAAGGTGTAGTCTACCTGTTACATTCGGTGGTGGAATAACGATAGAATAAGGTTCCTTTTCACTTGTAGGCTGCGCCTCAAAAAATTTCCCTTGTAACCACCATTCATAACGACCTGCTTCAATGGACTGTGGATCATATTTTGTTGGCATTGAAATGTTTTCTGTCATTTTGACTCCTCCTGTTAACTTAATAATTTTTTTAGTGTGAGATAGTACCAATCATTCTTTTTTAAGTCTTAGTAAAAAGACATTAACAAGAAGATTAATAAAAATAAAAAAAACTCCTAACGTCAAAAAGGACGAAGGAGTTTAAGTTCGCGGTACCACCTTTAATTCCAGCAGAGGCGAGTTAAGCTATCATACGTTTCATCAGAAAAAAATGTACTACTTGCTTAAGCCTTTACTACTGGCTCTCAATTCAGTAACGGTGTTTAACCGGCTTTAACTACTGTTAGTTCACTAAAGCTGCTCGAGGGCTACATTCAACTAGGTACAAATAGAAACTTTTCAGCTACCGTTTCCTCTCTTAAAATGTACGAATAATTTACTCTTCCCTGTCATAGCATTTGCATTTATATTCAACTTTTTCACATTGTACCCCAAAATCGTGCAATTTTTCAAGTGATTTAGTCATTTTTTAGGAAGCACTACTAGAAAAGGAAGTGAAAATTCAAATGCGACGACGTAAGTATAATCCTTGGCTTTTACCACCATGGCTACGACAATTTCGTTTTTATTGCAAAACGATAATTGTTCCAATTTGTGCTTTTCAGTTTATACGTGTCATCATCATTCCAACATCTGGGGATTTCATCATCTTATTGCTCCTTTTACTTATATGCTATTTACTTTTGAATGAAATCATTTGAAACACGAACCTTTAGCGGTGTATAGTCTTCGGTTAAATCCCAGATCATCGATGGCACTTCATGCCAGGAACTAGATTCACGGACTACAATATTACTTGAGGACTCCCTCAACATTGTTTTTGATGCAGGCTTTTCTTTTTTGTCTGAAGCTATTATTGCTTCAGACTTTTCCTTTTGAACTGCAAATGAAACAGTCTTTGATTTTTCCTCTTGTGCTGAAGCTGCTACAGCTACAGTTTTTTCTTCTTGATTCGAAGCTACTGCAGTTGTAGGTTGTTTTACTTGTGCCGTTTCTTTTGTAAGGTCCCCCTTCTCAATTTGTGCTGAGGCATTGACAGACTGTTTTTCAAAAACGTGCGCTTTTTCTAACGCAAGCTCAGGCTCATTAAAAACACTTGTAACCGTCCACTCGAGCTGACACATCTGATTCCTCAAAACAGGTCGAATATCCTTTACCATTAAATCTTCAATAGCTGCATCCTTTGGTAAATCTACATTTAAAGGAACTGCATACTCAAAATAACCAGTATCTCCTTGAATATCTAGTGTATCGATTTGTACTAATTCATCATCATCCATGTAAGCTTGCATGTCTTGAAAATCAAAGCGAACATGTGCTGTGATATGATAAATACCCATTAATCGTAGAGAGTCTTCTAACTGTGTTGTCTGCCACCGTGGCTTAATTTGTACAGCTGCTATTTCTATTGGGCAGCCATAACCAGGAAAACTAAAAGTTTCACTCATATTCCATGTTTTGTGTTCGATAATAATCCCTCCTCTTGCATCATATGAAGCTCCGAAGGATAGTATGCTATAGGATGATTAATCAATTTCGTCTTGGTGTATATTATGTAGCTGTCTCTTTGATCTCGCGCAAATAAACAATGCAATCGGATTTTGTATAGTGCCAAAGAGAAGCGGCACATCGGGCGTCCCCTAAGAAAGCGCCTGCCGTAACAGAAAAAAAGGGCATGCTAGAAAAAATTCTCTAGCATGCCTTTTAATGGTGTGCAATCGTTATTATACATTCACCAATTTAATTTTGTTTGCTACACGGTCTGTTAACATTTGTGTTGCTTTTGGTACGATTGGCTTAAAGATTGGATTTAAAACAGGACCAGCTAATCCTCCTGCTGTTACTTCCAAGAAGCCTGTCATTTTTGTATTTTCTGCATCAATACTTTCCGCTAGGAAATAACCGTTTCCTGAAAAGTTATCAGAAATTCCTTTTAATTCGAATGTTACTTTAGAAGGTGCTGTCCATTCTAAAATAGCAATCTCTACTTGTACTGTTTTTTTCAGAACACCAACATTGCCTTTAAACGTCCATGTTGAATGTTTTTCATCAATCATTTCATGTGCATTATAACCTGGGACAAGCTTTGCCCATTTTTCCATATCACTGACGAAATCCCATACATTTTCAATTCCTACAGGTACTTCGACCATATGTGTGCCAGTTGCCATATCAATTCACTACTTTCTTTTACGAATAGCTCTATTATATACGATTTCGCCTACAATTTGGCTATGCTGAAAGTTATAATTTTAATAAAAATTTTCTCAAGCGGTAACGATTCATACATTCTAACGGGCACATAAGTATAAGCCTTTACAGATAAAGGGTTCATCACCAAAAGCTGTGACTTTTGTTAAAACATCTAATATGTAAATACGTTGATCTTCGTTACGACTGGGCGACTCCTTGGGGATTAGCGATAGAGGAACGAAAACTAAGAGCATCACATCCTGTGATAACGCCTTCGTGACCAACATCGTGCTGTTGCTGTCGCTGCGCTTTCGCACAAACAAAACCAAAAC
>NZ_JBEGDG010000078.1:0-381 GCF_040183165.1 Lysinibacillus zambalensis | reverse complement strand
AAAGCTTCTGTTAAAAATGAAAATAAAATATCTTGTGTTTTGCGCAATGTTAGCGTAAAGACACGGAATCGTGAATATCCAAGTACAAGTACACCTACGTTTACTTCTACTTTTTCACCATCACTTGTTTCAAACGGAATACTTCCTTTCCAGTCAAATTGAGCCTGTTGACCTGGTGGAGTTTCAAATCTTGTCGTTCCTTTTGGTGAAGGGATACGTACTTGATCTGTAAAATAAGCTGCGAACTCAAGCGTTTTTGCAATATAGCGACGAAATGTAGAACTACCACACTCTAAGCCATGATTATCCTTCAAATATTGCCAAAGTACACGACGGTAATAAAAGACTTGCTTCGAATCTTCTGATAGTAAAGCTGCAATC
>NZ_JBEGDG010000077.1:0-401 GCF_040183165.1 Lysinibacillus zambalensis | reverse complement strand
TATTCAGCAGATGCCAATGGTGTTATGTATTTAATGCCTCAAAAAGGTGCACGTGCTCAATTGCATTTTCCAAGTGCAGTTGAAGAAGATGCCATCGTTATCAGCTCGGTGCGTGTTAATCCAGCCACACCAGAGGGCGGGCAAAAGCAGACGAAGAAAATGGCGGACACTACCGTTAAATCATTGGCGACTAATGTTGGGAAAGATGTGACATTAGGTGTTGGTGATATTACCTTTAGTGCAGTAGATGGTGTCTTGGACTTAAAGATGGATGATGGAGATGGCGTAACATTTCAAAGTAACAGTACCATCATGCTAGCGGCCGATGAAACACTCGAAATTAGTGGCATGAAAGAGCTTGCCGTAGAAGCGGAAGAATGGATTGCGATATCAGCGAAGGA
>NZ_JBEGDG010000076.1:0-404 GCF_040183165.1 Lysinibacillus zambalensis | reverse complement strand
CCATGGTTTGTGCTACTATTTTTTTATAGTAGAAGTGAAGAAAAGCCGACTAGCCTCTGGGACCATTTGTGAGTCCGTATATAAAACCGGCTAACTTCATGCCCTTATATGAATCAGTTTAGTATGTTGGGTCCTAAGAGATCGTGTATAAGAAAGTGGAATCGATAAGGTACTGTGAAGGCTTCTATGATTGGTCAAAAGGAGAAGAATGAGATGAAACATGTCATTGCGTTAGATGTCAGTAAAGGAAAAAGTACCGTTGCGATTTATGATGGTCACCGCCAATGCGAGTTTGAAGGTGTGCTACATCATACACGGGGTGATTTTGAGCGATTACACGAACGAATGGAAGAAATGACAAAGCAAGATGGACAAGCGCCAGATATCGTATTTGAAGCAACAGG
>NZ_JBEGDG010000075.1:0-420 GCF_040183165.1 Lysinibacillus zambalensis | reverse complement strand
CTGTATTGAATTCGTTTTGCTTATGCTTTTTCTTCTGTTCTTTTAAATACATATTGTACGTGATTAAGGCTTCTCTCTTACGATTCGAAAGGATATCATCATAATTTTGTTCACTGCCATATCCGGCATCTGCGACAATGTGTTTGGGTAACTTAAAATAACGTTGTTCGATTTCATCTAAAAATGGGATTAATGTACGTGTATCTGTTGGGTTCGGAAAAATGCTGTAGGCAAGCGCATACTGACCTTCTGTTGCCACTTGTATGTTATAACCTGCCTTCAATTGACCATTTTTCATATAGTCATCTTTCATACGCATAAATGTCGCATCCGGGTCTGTTTTCGAATAACTATTTCGTTCGTCAAAGATTTCGAAGTCTCTTTGATATTTTAGTTTGCGTTCAATATAGTCGATTAATT
>NZ_JBEGDG010000074.1:0-432 GCF_040183165.1 Lysinibacillus zambalensis | reverse complement strand
ATTGGTGCGAACTCCACGTTAATTGCTTTTAACTCCTAAAGCCTTGTGACCAAAGCGGAGCTGGAAACGGCAGACGTAACGGTGCGAAAGCAGAAAAAACAACAAGGATGGCATAAGCTGAAAAAAATCACTCAGTGTCCGTAAAGGATCATCGTGACAACGGAAAACGGTGGCGCTAAGTGCTTTGGAAATGGATGTTTAGCAGCGAAACTCCTAAATCTCTCATGAGACAAGGAAGACGTTCAACGACTATCTCCTTGAGGGAGAGTAAAACCGCAAGCGAATGGCGGAAGAAAAATGTGGCTCTTATCAGAGGATAAGATGAAGATATAGTCTGCGCTTATGTGAAAGCATAAGAGGTCTACTCGTGAGAGAAAGACTGCATGAAGGGTTGCGCCTTCATGTGAACAAGAAAGACATATACAACTATAA
>NZ_JBEGDG010000073.1:0-445 GCF_040183165.1 Lysinibacillus zambalensis | reverse complement strand
AAAGCTGATTACACCGAGTTCAGCACTATTTTTAAATATTGTACAACTATATCCGCATCCCGCACTTTTACAGGCCCCTTCAAAAACGATTATTAAAAATCGTTTAAAGGTCAATACGCGAAAAAACCTATCGCTAATGCGTGCAGAGGCTAAAGCTATTACATTATTAGAAGCAGCTGAAAATAGTTACCCGGCGATTAAACCCACAGATATTCGTTGTGATCAAGTACGAGATTACGCAGCTCGCATTACGGATTTACTAGAGAAGAAAGATACGCTTTTGAAACAGATGGTGGAATTGTCGGAAGGACGAAAAGAATATCTAGTATTTCGTTCGATTCCCGGGATTGGCGATTCAACGGCGTGCCGATTAATTGGAGAGATTGGTGACATCCGCCGCTTTCAAAATGCGAAACAACTGAACGCTTACACAGGCATTGATATT
>NZ_JBEGDG010000072.1:0-445 GCF_040183165.1 Lysinibacillus zambalensis | reverse complement strand
AATATCAATGCCTGTGTAAGCGTTCAGTTGTTTCGCATTTTGAAAGCGGCGGATGTCACCAATCTCTCCAATTAATCTGCACGCCGTTGAATCGCCAATCCCGGGAATCGAACGAAATACTAGATATTCTTTTCGTCCTTCTGACAATTCCACCATCTGTTTCACAAGCGTATCTTTCTTCTCTAGTAAATCCGCAATGCGAGCTGCGTAATCTCGTGCTTGATCACAACGAATATCTGTGGGTTTAATCGCTGGGTAACTATTTTCAGCTGCTTCTAATAATGTAATAGCTTTAGCCTCCGCACGCATTAGCGATAGGTTTTTTCGCGTATTGACCTTTAAACGATTTTTAATAATCGTTTTTGAATGGGCCTGTAAAAGTGCGGGATGCGGATATAGTTGTACAATATTTAAAAATAGTGCTGAACTCGGTGTAATCAGCTTT
>NZ_JBEGDG010000071.1:0-454 GCF_040183165.1 Lysinibacillus zambalensis | reverse complement strand
GGGCCTGTAAAAGTGCGGGATGCGGATATAGTTGTACAATATTTAAAAATAGTGCTGAACTCGGTGTAATCAGCTTTTCTAATTCTGGAAAACTCAGCTGTAAAATGGCATGCATTCTACTTTTGAGTAAAATGATTTCTTCGTCAATTTCATCGTAATAACGAGTCAGTGCACGCATCTGTTCATAATAATCGTCTTGTATGTACGTTGTTTCGCGTTCCATTTTGAAATGTGTCTTCGCGAGTTCATGGGCATCACTGATATCGGTTTTATTGCGACGCATCGTTGCCATCTGTAAATTCGCTTCAAGTGGATTCATGCGGCAGTATGCATAGCCGTAATCTTTGAAAAACGCTTCGACAGGTTTTGAATAGATGCCTGTTGCTTCAAATACGATATCTGGCGCTTGTCCATCTTGCTTTGTCATTTCTTCCATTCGTTCGTGTAATCGCTC
>NZ_JBEGDG010000070.1:0-536 GCF_040183165.1 Lysinibacillus zambalensis | reverse complement strand
TTTCTTACGATTAGTCAACCTTATTTAAAGAATAATTTAATTTATATTTTTATGAGTGTTAGTGGTGAGGGATATCCCTCACCACTAACACTCATTTTTAGAAACACCAAAAAGACCTGACGATTTTTATTTTTTTCGAAAGGTCATTATGCTATAGTTCTATGTAGGTGATTACGATTTCTGAGCTGGTAGTGCGGACTCATAATCGTAAAGAATGCCACGCGTCAGTAACTGAAATGTCACTTTCAGAAACTTATTGATGCAGGCGATGATCGCAACCTTATGAGGCTTCCTCTGAGGTTGCTTTTTTAATTTGTAGTAATAGTCCACAAAATGATTCGGTTTTCCTTTAGCCATAAGCATGGCGCACACCATAAAATATAAAATCTTCCGTAAATGTTTGTTCCCTCGTTTATTAATCCTGTCTCGATATTGCGTATTCCCAGACTGGTACCGCATAATATCAATGCCTGTGTAAGCGTTCAGTTGTTTCGCATTTTGAAAGCGGCGGATGTCACCAATCTCTCCAATTAATC
>NZ_JBEGDG010000007.1:0-210631 GCF_040183165.1 Lysinibacillus zambalensis | reverse complement strand
CTTTCTGTATAATTTGGTTGTGGTGACTTAATTTTATCAGAAGTGGTCCTTATTTTTTATGAAAAAATTTAAAGCCGGTGAAATTTTACTGATCGTAAAATTTCACCGGCTTTTTAGTTTAGAGGTGGGTTTTGTCCCAGCCCCTTTATTTAAATACCTCTTTAATTATATCGACAGTTACGATATAATCGGTTTCGACGATATAATAAAGGAGCAAATTTTATGATTAAAGATATAAATAACTATTTTACATCGATTTATTACCATCTACATTCAACGCATGAAGATTCAATTTCACATCAGAGCGTGCGTATTTTACAGATGATTCAAAAGGAAGATGAAGTAGCAGTGCGTGATATTGCAGAGTTACTGAATATTTCCCATAATACAGCGTCTGAGCATATCAAAAAGCTGGAGCGTAATGGTTGGGTGAAAAAGGAGCGGGACATCGATGATCAACGTAAAGTACATATTCATTTAACAACTGAAGGGCTTCATGTTTTAAAAAAAAACACAGAATTAGATGATCAGAAACTGAAACATGCACTAAATCAGCTTTCAGAAGAAGATCAACAAATGATTTTACAGGCATTTCGTTTATTAAGCGAGGTGGCTAAATAATGTACACCTTTTTAAAGATTTTATGCTCGGCTGCCGTAATTGGTATTGTGACGGAGATTGCTAGAAGATTTCCTAGCTATGGTGGCATTATCGCAGCGCTGCCACTTGTCAGTATTTTAAGCATCATTTGGCTTACTGTGCAAAGTGAACCGAGTGAGCATATTCAGCGATTTACGATTGGTGTAATTGTTGGACTACCAGCAACTATGGTGATGCTATTTGTTATTTATATGGCGATGAAATCATCGATCCATATCGTTTTTGCCATTGGACTAGGCGTTGTTTCGTGGGCAGTATTTCTAGGTGTTCAAAAAGCTATTACTAGTATGTTTAATCTATCAATTTAGGAGAATAAAAGATGACAATAATTCCTATTCAACAATTAGCCCAAAATGATGTGTTGCAGTTTTTTAAGGAGCATTGGGGAAGTACAGAAATGGTCATTTCCAGTGGGATTTATGACTGTAGTAAATTAGAGGGGTTCGTCTATGTAGATGAACACAGCACGATTTTAGGTCTTGTAACGTATATTATGCGTGAGGAAGAATGTGAAATTATATCCCTTGATAGTATTGAAGAAGGAAGAGGGATAGGTTCATTGCTAGTACAAGCAGTTGAAGAAATTGCTTTCGAACAAGGGTGTACGATAATTACTCTTCTAACGACAAATGATAATTTATACGCATTAAAATTTTATCAAAAAAGAGGTTATCACTTAGTTGAAATTATACAAAACGCGGTCGAACAAGCGAGAGCATATAAACCTGAAATCCCTTTAATCGGCAATGATGGAATTCCAATACGTGATGAAATACGATTAGCAAAGCAATCTGGCTTATAATGAGTCAGGTTGTTTTTAGTTGATTTAAAGAAGTTAGGAGGAGATGAAGAAAAATCCTGATTCTATTTTTCGAGGTTTCATCACCTACGATTTCTCGCTATACTTGATAGGTAGCAAGAAAGTGAGGAATGACATGAAAAAATTACTATTTGTTTTATTGTTTAGTGTTCTAGTAGTGGTAGCTGCCTTTATCATTTATTTGAAAAGCAATCCACCACTCGTCATGAACAGCTATACGAATCCTACAGATGATTCTACTAATAGAATCGTAGAAATAGAAAATAAAGGACTGCATGAGATAGAGCTTCAACAAATACTTGTCAATGATAAAGTGCCTGAAAGTGCCGAGCTTGTCGTGAGTAAGTCTGAACCGTTCGAAGCGGAGACGAAGCTGGTTGGTAATCCGAATATTACTTATCATAAATTAAGGCAAATCACCATTTTTCCTAGTCAATACATAGATCGCGAGGCCGTTGGAAAGCAGCCTCAGCATTATGCAGTAAAGGTTGAAGCGCCTTCTATTAAAAAAATAACGATAAAGTACAAATATTTAAAAATACCATTTACTTTAACAGCCGAGTTACAAGAGAAAAAGTGAAATGAAATTATCATCAGTGGGGTTTTCTTACCCACTGATTTTTTTGTCTCATCAATGGCTAAGTCTGGATATACTCGTTATTTGTCTTATCCTTTATGCCTATGTCATTTCATAAGATTGTTTGGTGAAAAAATACTGAGACTCCTAAAACATGGTAATCTAATAGTAATAACTATTGCGATGTCGGGAGGGACTAAATGGGAGTTATAATCGTTAGTATAGTACTTGTTATCTGTTTTTTCACTGTGACTTTAGTGGTTATTCAGAAGCATTCGAAGGAGGATATTAAGTTAGAAGTAACAGCTGTATGTGAAGGGGTAAATGAATTAGGTCAAGCTATTATGAAAATATATTTTACATTTTCAATTGGCAAACTAGCACATCGTAAAAAAGAAATAACAGGCAGTATTGATTGGTCAGAAGGATGGATGCCTGTTTGCTATAATTTAAAGGAAAATGGGGTCTATCAGGAGCAAAGATTACTCCGTGCTGTAAATGAGACAACCTATACAACCTTCGAAATAAACGCTACAAATGATATTGATCATCTGGGACGGGGTGAGGGATATGTTGTGTTAGTGCTAGAGGACCCAATTGCTACTGATAAGTCTAGAGCAGGTGTGATTCTCGCTGTTACTGCTAATATGGTGACCTATCAGCTATCGGATTCAACAAGCTGGAATAATGACTTTGCAGTAAATCAATAAATACAGAGCAAGCTATTCGTTAGGAGGAAAAGCCTGATGAATAGCTTTTCTATTTGGTAGGAAATAACGGAACCTATTAAAGGGAATTTCGTAAAATATTAAAGGGAAGAGGTGTCTCGGTCGTATTCATTACGATAGGAGATCAACCTTGGATCAAACGATGTTAAATCAATAAGCGAAAAGAAGGTACAAGACGTTGGATATTTTAACAAATAAATTGATCATGATTGCTTTATTTATTCTCATCATTCATTCGATAGAAACACTTGCGTATGCAGTTCGATTATCAGGCGCACGAGTGAAATTACTAGCCTCTGCACTATCCTTGTTCAATGTGATGGTTATGGTTTCAAGGTTGGCAAATATGATGCAGCAGCCTTTTACTGGGAGTTTAGCTGACACAGCACCGAAAGAAAACACATTAGCGTTTGTGGAGCAGCAATTCCGAGTGCTTATTGGGGCCGCTTCCATAGGTACTTTAGTCGGCATTCTACTATTGCCGACTTTTATAGCGATATTTTCAAGAGCCATTATCCATTTATCTGAGGAAAAAGGTTCTATTCCAGCATTATTCAAAAAAGGTTTTAGTTTAGAGTATGTTAAACGTGGAATAAAACATATCCATTTGCCAAGCTTTTCATACTTAAAAGGAATTAACTGGCGTGATATCCCCGTTAAATTATTTATCGTGAATATCTTGATAACGGCCATCTATACAATTGGTGTCCTGTCTGCACTTTACGCATCTTTATTAGTTCCAGAAAGAGGGACAACTGCTGTGATGGCATCAGGACTTATTAATGGGGTAGCAACGATGTTACTAATTATATTTATTGACCCTAAAATTTCCGTTCTTGCAGACGATGTTATTAATCAAAGAGGTAGTTATTTAAGTCTGAAACAAGCATCTGTGATGATGATGGGTTCAAGGCTACTAGGTACATGTTTAGCACAGCTTTTATTTATTCCAGGGGCAAAATATATTGCCTGGTTTACACAATATATGACATAAGGAGGGTTTACACGGATCGTGACCCAATTATTCATATACAGTGGCATTCTGACAATGAGACTTTAGAAGTACGAAGTGGAGGAAAACTTAGCTTAGGGATTACGATTATATCGCAACTTTCCTGCAAAAAGTGGAATGTGTAGGTAAGGACATATTTCGATGAGGAATCAAAATTGTTTCATAAAAACTAATATTCGAACATTGACAAGTATTGGAGCATTTGTTACAGTAAATAACAATTTCACAAAGCAATGAATGGCGATGAGAAGGACACGAGTTTTGAAAAGCGATTTACAGAGAGGGAGGCATGCGCTGAAAGCTTCTTAATGCAGCTAGCGAAACTTACTACCTTTGAGCAGTGCTTGGAAACTTGCACCGTACTTGCAACGTTACTGCATAACAATGAGCCACTAGAGCATCTAGTGGGAATTTGGGTGGAACCACGGGTAATCAACACATGCTCGTCCCTTTATGGGGCGCGAGCATGTGTTTTTTTATTTGTCACTTCTTTCAGTAGAGGACACCCGCCTTTATAGGTTAGAGATGAGTGCGGTTTTAAGTCACTTTTCAGCGTCTGTCCAAACATCAACTGATAGAAGTTACAGCCTCCGGCGGATGTCACGGAATCGGTAAGGAGTTCTTTGTGCTAGCACAAAGCCGATTCCGGACGTAATTATGCAGAGGCAGAATTTATAATAAAGGAGTAGAGAACATGTCAAATCAAGTTATTAACATTCAATTTCCAGATGGTAAACAACAAGTATTTTCAAAAGGTGTTACATTAACCGACATTGCACAAGCGATTAGTCCCGCTTTACGTAAAAAGGCAATTGTAGGGAGTGTGAACGGAACCATCATTGATTTGACGCGCCCGATAGTGGAGGATTCACAAATTTCCCTGTACGATGCTTGCACAAAAGAAGGAATTCAGGTGATTCGTCATTCAACAGCCCATTTATTAGCGCAATCTATTAAGCGTTTATATCCTGATGCTCAATTTGGGGTCGGGCCAGTTATAGAAAATGGGTTTTATTATGATATCGACATTGCGCATTCCTTAGCGCCTAGTGATTTACAACAAATTGAAAAAATGATGAAGCAAATTGTTCAAGAAAATATACTAATACAGCGCAAAGAAGTAACGAGGGCAGAGGCACAACAGTTATTTGCTCATGATGCGCTAAAGCTAGAGTTATTACAGGATATATATGAGCATGAAGTGGTGACGGTTTATGAGCAAGGAGATTTTTATGATCTTTGTCGTGGACCTCATGTACCTTCCACAGGAAAATTACAACACTTTAAATTAATGAATATGTCAGGTGCTTACTGGCGAGGAGATAGCAATAATCAAATGCTTCAGCGTATATACGGTGTAGCGTTTACCTCAAAAAAAGAGCTTGAGGAACATTTTGTTTTCCTAGAAGAGGCGGAGAAACGCAATCACCGGAAGCTAGGAAAAGAACTAGAGTTATTTATGTTTTCAGAGGAAGCACCGGGGATGCCGTTTTATTTAGCAAATGGTCAAATTATTCGCAACGAATTAGAGTCTTATTTACGTCAATTACAAGCAAAATTTGATTACCAAGAAGTACGGACACCATCGATGATGAACCAGCATTTATGGGAGCAGTCAGGACATTGGGACCACTATAAAGAAAACATGTACTTTACTCATGTAGACGACCAAAGCTTTGCATTAAAACCTATGAATTGCCCTGGACATATGCTGATTTTTAAAAATGATTTACATTCATATAGAGATTTACCGATTCGTATGGCTGAATTTGGGCAAGTTCATCGACATGAATTTAGTGGCGCATTAAATGGTCTTTTACGAGTTCGTACTTTTTGCCAGGATGATGCACATATTTTTGTTACGCCACAGCAAATTGAAGATGAGATTGCGCTTGCACTAAAGATTATTGATGAGGTTTACCAGGTTTTTGGCTTCCAATACGATATTGAATTATCAACACGTCCTGCTGATTATATGGGTGAACTTGAACTTTGGAACCAAGCCGAAGCAGCGTTAGAAAACGTACTAACGAATCTAGGATTCCCTTATACAATAAATGAAGGTGACGGAGCGTTTTATGGTCCAAAAATTGATATTCATATTAAAGATGCTATTCATCGCAGTCATCAATGCGCAACAGTGCAGCTTGATTTCCAACTACCTGAGAAATTCGACTTAACATATGTCAATGAACAGAATGAAAAAATAAGACCTGTCGTTATTCATCGAGCGGTATTCGGTTCAATTGATCGCTTCTTAGGCATATTGATTGAGCATTTTGGAGGGGCATTCCCAACGTGGCTTGCACCTCAACAAGTAAAAGTTATTGGGGTGGCAAATAAGCATCGAGCATATGTACAGCAAGTTGTTGATGCTTTAAAAAACGAACAAATCCGTGTAAGCATTGACGATCGACAAGAAAAGCTAGGTAAAAAAATTCGAGAAGCACAAATGAAAAAAATACCTTATATTGTAGTGCTTGGTGATCAGGAAATGGATACTCAACATGTTACTGTTCGTAAATATGGCGAGCAAGCATTAATAGAAAAAACATTACAGCAGTTTATTGAGGAAATAAAGCAAGAAATACAGCAAAAAGCTCTAACTATTAAATGAATCCTATAAATTAATTTAGCTCGACTCTAGGGGAGGTTACTCCCAAGAGTCGAGCTATAACAGCGATGAAATAAATGGTGATTTCAGAATTTGCTTAAAAATGTTAATTTTTTCTTTGAATTTGCTACTATTAATCAATTTTCAAGCATACAATAAATTAAACAACAAACGAAATACAATTATTTAATGGTATTACTTTGGTAATTACTATTTCCTAAAAGGATAGTTTGTGTCTCAGCGTCAATGACCAGGTATTTATGATAAGTCTCCTGATCCAATTGCTTAAAGGATGCTAAAAAATAAACTTGTCGATTGGGATGAATAAAAGTATGTTGAGAGAGGTCTGTCTTTTTACGTATAAAATTTGTTTTTAGATTAAATGTTTCCTCAGCCTTCGATACGTCCTTAAAGGCTATTCTTTGACGAATGTTCAAGGTAGCATTGTTATATTCCTCATAGATTGTCCTATTTAATATATGATAAAAATCATTCTCAGTACGAAATGCTTGATATTGATTATTTGGGTATTTATAAGATGTAGTTCTAGAAGGTATGCAAAGAACCGGTGTTGTGTTTTCTACTGAATCTTGAGGTTGCTGTAGTAAAAAGCTTGAAGCGACCAGTGATAAAATAAATACCTGCATTATTTGGCCTCCTTTTCCTGTCATAAAGAAGATAGCCCATTTCTATGTTATTTATACGTATTTTAACAACAACAATAGGTTTTATAACCAAAAACTAATACAGGGTAAAACTAGACGACTCATCGAAAATAGTTTTAGCTAGCTTTATTGATCGTTTTTGAATATTTATTTAGTAGGACATCTAATTCTTGGCTACAATCTACCACACTTGGATGGGTGAAACCTAAATCCATTGCCTTTCTATACATAATTTTTCTTTTAATTTCAATCTTTATCTTCAAGAATTGTTTATGCGTTAAATAATTAACCAAAATCTTTTCCCCCTATTATTTTTTCTCCATATATTCTTGAAATACATTGACCTCGATTCAACTTTTTCATTGTATCTCACCTAAAATGAAAAATATGTCACATTGTGTATAGGTTGAGAAATTCGTAATTTAGTCATAGAAAAATTTTTTTATTCTTATATTGGGAAGTAAATGAAAAATAGTGATGATGAATATTTTTGACTACTAAAATTACTTTTATTGTATTATTTATATAATTTATTACCCTTTATACTAAAATATTAGTGTTTTTTTTTGGCTATATTTTAGAAAAGGGGCAGGGTAATGTTTAATAGATTTGCATCTTTTTTACTATAAAAATATTTGGTGTCATAGACTGAAAATTTCATAGGCTTCATATCTTGTCACAATTTATCAAATAAACTTCTTTGTTGTTTGTAATTGAGGGGATTTTACTTTGGTTGAAAATGTTGAGAATTTTCGAAATATATTGAATGGTGGAAATGTGGGCTTTGAATCTATTGAATAATAGGGGGGATACATTGTTGAAGTTAGGGTCACTATTATTAAGTGTTATGATCGTTTCTTGTTTAATGTTAATCGCATGTTCAGAAGTGAAAACAAAAACAGAAGAGTCTCCAAAATCAACGGTAGTACCTAACCATTCCATTCAACATGAAGAAGAATCTAAACAGAAACCTCCTATTATTGATAGGGACTATGATTTTACATATTTAGAGGAATTGCCAGAGGAAAAAAGAGTTTTATATGATGAATTTTTAAGCAATGGGAATATGAATAGTATAAAGACTTTTACACCAGAGGAAATGGTGTTAATTATGATGAATTTAATATTTGAAAATAAGTTCGATAAATTATATGCAATTACCTACAACAACAAGGAACTTCCAGATAAAGAAACCTTTATAGCAGAGTATATAGATTATTTATTAGATGAGGATAAACAAAATTATTTAATGTACAGATACTACGATAGTATTTCATTGGATAAAGAAACAAGCACAGAAAGTATAGCAGTTGTACAATTGGATATAATTTTCGGAAGCTCTCACTACCTTAAGGTATTTTCTTTACTAAAAGAGGATGATATGTGGAAGGTAGATATATATAATTATGTGAAAGAAAAAAAGGCAAAATCTGAAGAAAAGTAGAGGAAACGATTATGACCGTACTATACTTTGTAAGACACGCGCATTCTCACTATACAGCTGATGAGTACAATCGTCCGCTTTCTGATAAAGGATTGAAGGATCGGGATCGTGTTACTAGATTATTTACTAATAAAATAATCCATGCTATATATTCAAGTCCATATAAAAGAGCCGTACAGACGGTAGAAGGCATAGCACAAGGGCATAAGTTAGAAATAAGTAAGGTAGATTCTTTAAAAGAAAGAACACTATCTAATGGAAATAGTATTGATTTTGACTCTGCTATGCAACACGTATGGAGTCATCCAAATTTCGCATTCGAAGGTGGAGAATCAAATGAAGCCGCCAAGGAAAGAGCTATTACTACGTTGAAAAAAATTATCCTTGCACATCCAAATGACAATATAGTGATTGGTACACACGGCAATATAATGGTCTTAATGATACAATATTTTGATGCGCAATATGATTACTCATTTTGGAACGGACTTTCAATGCCTGATGTTTATCAACTTACATTTCAGCATTTCGTGTTAAGTGATGTTCGAAGAGTTTGGGAAGAATAAGAGAAGGGACTGTCTACTGGCAGCCCCTTAGTTCATTTTATCGAGAAGAAATATCTGCCTGACGACACCTAGGAAATCATTGAGGCTATGAATGCAATGTCTGTTGTTAACTTATAGTATAAACATTTAGTCATAGGGATACATATCACTCTGACAATATTGATAGGTAGGTCTCCAACGACCATTTCTACAATAATACCTCATATCTCCAATACAAGCTGCGGACCCCTCTTGTTGACATGGACCCATATCTTCAATAGAACGATATTGTGGCGAAGGCTGTGGACCATAACGATATTGTGGCCATGTTGGTGTATTATCACTCTGACAATATTCGTAGGTAGGTTTCCAACGACCATTTCTACAATAATACCTTATATCACCAATACAAGCTGTGGACCCTTCTTGTTGACATGGTCCCATATCTTCAATAGAACGATATTGTGGCGAAAGCTGTGGACCATAACGATATTGTGGCCATGTTGGTGTATTATCACTCTGACAATATTCGTAGGTAGGTCTCCAACGACCATCTCTACATACAAAATACATATCACCAACACAAGTTCTGGACCCTTCTTGTTGACATGGGCCTATATCATCAGGAAAAGAACCATATTGCCAAGTCATCAAAGTCACTTCCTTTTATTTTTTTAAAAACAAATATAACCATCAGATAACTTTGAACACTTTACAAAAAAATAATGTTCAGTCTTATTCAGCGTTTTCAGGTAAGAAAGTGTTCATTTTACCTTGGTGGTTACATCATATTCTAAGTTATGAAATGGAAATAATTACTATTGGGCCATCCTTTTCGTATTGGCATAATTAGACCAGATGGCACTCAGGAAGGCGATGGGAGGCTAAATGTCTTTTGTAGGGGAATAGAACGTATAAACAACACTTTTTTAAGAATGAGATGGAAGAATATTTTTTCTTTGATGTTGAGGAGCTTTACATGCCACGAACAATCATAGTGAATAAAACGAATTATCATCACTCAACTGCTGATGATCATTTGTTTTACCCACGAGCTACAATTTATCGACAAAAAATTGTAGCTCGAGGGTTTATCGAGAATGCTGAAATATTTCTACACGGAGGAAAAAGTTTATTTTATTTGATTCCATTCTTCTCGTAAAAGGCCAAATAAAACTACATCATGAAATTGACCGAAACGGAAAAGTTCATTTCGTAAAATACCTTCTTTTGTAAAGCCACATTTTTCATAAGAACGAATAGCTCCTTTATTAAAGCTGAAAACCTGAAGCTTGATTTTATTAATGGAAATATAATTAAAAATAAAGTGAATAAGAGTTTTCATTGCATCCGTTCCAAGCCCTTTACCATGCCATTGTTCTCCAATTGAAATGCCTACAGAGCAAGTACTGTTCTTCCAGTTGATTCCATAGACAGCACAGGAACCGATAAGCTCATTTGACGACTTTTCGAATATGCCGAAGAAAAACTCCTCTTTTTTTCCACTAATACTTTGAAAGAATGAGGAATGATCCTCAAAGGTATTTGGAAAGGGAATGTCGTCATTAGCCAGTAACAACGTCTTCAGTTCACTTTCAATTTTTACAAATGCTTCTTGGTCAGAGGAAGTCATTTGCTGTAATGTAATAGCTTGACCTGTAAGAAATTCTTTAAAATAGTTTTCCATTTGTTTTCTCCCTTGTTCAAGAGCTGCAGTTAGAGTTTACAACCCTTGGATTATTTGTTGTTTAAACAAAACATCTACTGCACTTTTCGCACTCATTCACTCAACTCCTTATGTATAGATAACTTTATAGTAGCATTTTTGGTTATTAGTGGAAATGATATTTTTGTTCAAGTCTGTTGAATAGGGAAATAAAAGGTTATCTGTGACTGGAAGAATGATATTTGTTGATATTATCAGCTAGACGATATGGTGATCGTTTTAATAATGTTTAAGGAAACACTTGATTTTATTTATTATTTTGAAGGGCGCCAATTTGTCTGAATGTCTACATCTTGTTGCTCCATCCAGTTAAGAAATTCCTCTGTACATTGAATATCGTAGTCTAACACTGCTTCATACACATAAATTGAAGGAAGTACTATGGATTTCTTAAGAAGTTCTTCTTTATTCGTTAAAATATACTTTCGACTTTCATTTGTTAAGGAATCGCTCATTAACGATACTAAATCTCTTGATAGAGGGCCCTCTCGTGTTTCAGAAAACAGCCACATATCAATATTCCAAATTTCTGATGGCATTTGCTCATATTGTATTTTAAAATAGATACCATTAAATGGTGTTTTCAAATAATTACGATACTTTAATTCCAAAACTTTCGGATTGCTAGTTAAATCAGCTAATATCGCCATAGCTTCTGCTGCATTAGGGTGAGTACAAAATGTTTCGATATCGATATCGTGATCCACTAGTAAATCATATGCTGTAGCGCCGACCACATAAGCTTGTCCAATGGTATTCCATTTTTCTAGCAGCTTCAATTCTTCTAAAATGAGCATGGCAGTTTCTTTTCGTTTTTGAGCTCTCTCTAATAGTTTCAATTTGAACACCTTCTCTAAAATAATTTTCTAAATTATGTTAGAATACATTATATTTTCTGTTTTTTTCAATATATTATAATAGAAATATAAGATATGAAATGTGTACTTTTGATTCGTCTGTGGCGATTATTTTGTGTGGCAAAAGTAATGGGACAGTTACAATTACGCCAAGGTAGAACGACGACTTAAGATGGAAGGGGAGCTTTGATGAGATTGAAATTTTATGAAAAAAGGATGATTTCTTAATTGAACGATATACGATCACAGAGGAGCAACTTCGCTATACGATGTCTCCGAAAGAGAGTATTGAACTAGTAAAGAAGGACAAAAATCGCCATGCCGTTCTTGTTTTTGATGAAGATAAGCTCGTGACATTCTTTGTGTTACATGAAAAAGAGGGCGTTACGCCATATTCCTCAAATGAACAGGCTATTTTAATCCGTGCCTTTTCAACAGACTTTTATGAACAGGGGAAAGGCTATGCGAAAGCAGCATTACAGCTTTTGCCGAACTTTGTTTTAGAGCATTTTCCAACTATTAATGAGCTTGTGTTAGGGGTTAATCTACCGAATACTGCCGCACAGCCACTTTATAAAAAATGCGGATTTGTCGATGAAGGAAAGATAGCAAAAGGGTTTAGGGTTGAGATTAAAGTGATGAGTTATTACATAAGAAAAATTAACAGCTAAATGCTTGATAGAAAAACATTGATGAACCTAATTAATTTTGAACAAAAGTCTTCTCGCATCTAAAGAATGAGGTGAACAAAATGACGCAATTGGTGGAAGCACGTATGGAGCATCTCGATGAAATATGTGCGATTGATCAAGAAGTAATTGGAGATTATTCAAGAAGCGGAAATTTGCGTACAGCCATTAACGAAAAACGTTGTATCATTCAACAAACAGAAAAAGGGATTGGCGGTTTTCTTATTTTTACGAATGATTTCTTTGAGAACTGCTTCATCTCATTAGTTATTGTGAAGCCCTCTGAGAGAAGAATGGGCATTGCCACAGCGTTACTAGCTTTTTATGTAGAAATGGCAGCAACTCCAAAAATCTTTTCTTCTACTAACCAATCCAATACTAGTATGCATAAGGTATTTGAAACGGCAGGCTTTATAAAAAGCGGGTGTATAGAAAACTTAGATGAAGGAGATCCGGAAATTATTTATGTGAAATATAAATAGGGGAAAGGCATATCTCGTGATAAGATTTCTGCTGCGAGAGTTGCAAATTTTCGTCCTAGCTCCTTAAAAGAAAATCGCTGTTATCTCATTTGATGTGGAATTAGCAGAAAGGTTACTTTAGCTTATCGAAATGAAGAGCTTATTTAAAAGAATTGTAAATGAAATCTTAACTATAAATAGGATTCTTTATTCAACAAACGGGCTAAAAGATATCAAAAAAATAGAATACTAATGGTAATGTATGGTGTTTGTGAGAGGTTGTACTCAAACTAATGGGGAAGTTTAGTCTAAGAACTGAAATAGTTTTTATTTTAGGAATAACCTCATTCCCTTTATAGGGGGATAGTAATGAAGGAATTTAAAAAAACAGTAGATAACTATACTTTTCACGGATATGAATTTGGTGATACCAGTCTTCCTTCACTGGTTTGCTTTCACGGATTGACAGGAGATTCAAAAAGTTTTCTTGGGTTAAATAAATACTTGATAAATGACTTTCACCTTATTCTTTTAGATAGTCCAGGTCATGGAGATTCTCAATTATTAGATGTAGAGCAGGATTATATGTTTTCCTCTTTAGCAAGGCGTATTTATAGAGTGATACAGAAGATTACTAATGATTCTATTTATTTGTTGGGACATTCTTGGGGAGCTGATCTTGCCTTACATTTCACAAAAATATGTCCAAACAAAATAAGAGGAGTCATTTTAATAGATGGAGGATATGTATTTCCTGAACAAGTTGATGGGATGACGGAAGTAAAAGCATTAGTAGGATGGAGGGAATATATGGATTCAAGTAAATATAGTTCATGGGATGAAGTCGTTAAAGAGTACCAAAATTACACAACGAAGCAATGGGACACACAGCTTGATTTGACAATAATTTCTAACTTTAAAAAGGTTAACGATAACTATGTATTAAAGGCTGACAGGTTTAGCATTTTATCAACCATTAAAACGTTTTATAAAGAACCTTGTTCAACTACTTATGATAGTCTTGAATGCCCTGTCCTACTGTTTCATGCAACAATTCCAGCGGCTGATGCATCCCGAAATAAAGGAATACAAAAAATTAAAAAAGATATTAAGAATATAAAGGTAGTAGGTATTGATAATACCATGCATAACATTCATTGGGACTATCCTGAAACTGTTGCTAATGAAATTTTGCTGTGGAAATCGGAAAATAATCAAAAGGTTTATTAATAACTTTTACTTATTCGACAAACAGGTGCTAGAGTTAATAAGTGCGAGCCATCTTTGCAAATACTGACCTTCAATAAACGGGCGCTTTTCTTGAATAAGAGGGCGTCTTTTGGAATGCTTCAACTTATAACCTGGCCCAAAAAAGTTAGACATATATAATAAAGTCACTTTTAAGACCTGATTCCGGAACTCACCGGGTTTAGGTCTTTTAATTTGTCCCTCAAGATTTAGTATAGAAATAATTTTAAAAATAGACTTTTATTTCATATTTTAGTAGGATGTAGTTGGGGTCATGCCATCTATTTGCCTTTATAGATGGTTTATTTTTTTGATATGAGGGCATTTTTAGAGACTTGTTCTATACTTTACGCCACAGAATTGTAACAATTCTGAAAAAACAAAACTATTTAAAGGGAAATGATGGCACTTACTTTGATGAATGACGTTGATTTTAATGGAAGCTGCTATAAAGTTTCCACAAAAAATGGTTCATCACAACAGGGAGGGTAGGGTAATACCATTGATATAAGTTGGAGTGGAGGCTGGAAATTCTCAGGAAGCGTTGCTCTGTGAGAAAGCGAAGCGACAGCAAATTTTTTATCTGTGCGAAAGGAGAAGCGACAGCAACAAATGTTTTAACTGTGCGAAAGCATAGCGACAGCAACAACAAATGTTTTAACTGTGCGAAAGCATAGCGACAGCAATAACAAAGTGCCCAGTAGGAACGAAAATCAACCTCACCATATGGAGATGAGCAAAAAAATATTTTGGAGGATGTTATATTGAGTAACGAAACATTATTAAGTTTAAGTAGTAATTCATTTTTCGTGTCATTTATTTTACTTCTGATCGCCATTATACCGATTGGACTTGCCGTGAAATCAAAAGGAAAGATATTTGGAAAAATCGGGCTTCTACTTACATATATTGCATTTGCTTTACAGTTAGTTTATTTCATTTTAAGGTGGATAGCTGTTGATCATGCACCTGTAAGTAATATGTATGAGTTTATGACGTTCTTTGGCATTATGCTTACTGGTAGTTATTTGATCATTCATTTTTTATATAAGCAAATCGTTGTAGGTTTGTTTACTATCCCTGTGTCATTAATTATTCTCGGTTATGGAAGCGTTTTTACAAAAACAGTGTCACCACTTGTTCCATCACTACAAAGTAATTGGTTAACGATTCATGTTATGACTGTTGCCTTTTCAAGTGCTGTTTTATCGGTTTCATTTGCAACGGGTATTATTTATTTGTTACGAACATTAGATGTTTCTAAATTTTCGATGAGTACAGTTGCTTTGGAATTTGTTATGTATTGCTTAATTGTCGTGATTGGCTTTATTGGAGTGGCAACTTACTTTAACTTAGCAGGAGATAAAATCGAGGTTCAATTTGAAAATAAGCTAGAGAAAAAAGAAACAGCCGAATATACGATGACGCCATTGATTGTTAATAAAGGTGCAGTAACAGCTAGTGGGGATCGGGTTGGTGTTTTACAGATTACGAATAAGCTAGATGCGAAGAAATTGAATACGATTGTATGGTCATTTATCGTTGGAACGATTTTATATGGGGTGATTGTACTCATTACGAGAAGACGATTAATTGTGTTATTAAAGCCATTAACAAACCGTGTACAGCCAGTATTAATAGATGAAATTACATATCGAGCAGTTGTCATAGGTTTCCCATTGTTTGCCCTAGGAGGTCTGTTGTTTGCCATGATTTGGGCACAGATTGCTTGGAGTAGGTATTGGGGTTGGGACCCTAAGGAAGTGTGGGCACTAATCACATTTTTATTTTATGCCGCTTTCCTTCATTTCCGCCTTTCAAAAGGCTGGGAAGGGGAAAAGACAGCTTGGTTAGCGATTATTGGATTTGGAATTATTGTGTTTAATCAAGTATTTGTAAATTTAGTTATTGCAGGTTTACATTCATACGCATAAGGATGTTGTGAATGAATTATTTTTTTAAACTGAATGTAGTGAGTATGTTATATGGGTTAATATTCTTTATTTCTCTTGAAATGCAAGTAAATTATTATCGCATTGTGAGACTCACTGGGTGGGAAGGACAATATTTCGATACCTTAGTATCAGTTATGCATGCGGTTGGTTTTGTTGTAGCAACTATTGCGCTATACATGCTTACATATAAATGGATAGCGCATCGTCGATTAGTATATTGGACAACAATTTTTTGGATGCCTTATACAGCGTTCTTTATTTTTATATGTGTAAATGTGTATCCAATCACTTATCGGGGGGATATACCAGGTCAGCTCAAGGGTTCATTCTTTTTGCGATGCTCTTGTTCTATCCGTTTTATATAGGAACTTTGAATATTATATGCTATCATTCAAAATCTGAAGCTGTACAAATTAAATAACCGTAAAAAAGAGACATCCATTAATTTGGATGTCTCTTGTATTTTGCATCTACATGTTAAAGCTATAAATTAAAGCTTTACAACATTAGTAGCCTGAGGTCCGCGGTTACCTTCTTCAACGCCGAACTCTACTTTTTGGCCTTCTTCTAAAGTTTTAAAGCCATCTGATTGAATAGCAGAGAAATGTACAAATACATCATTTCCACCTTCTACCTCGATAAATCCAAAACCTTTTTCTGCGTTAAACCATTTTACTGTACCTTGTGTCATGTGAACAACCTCCCAAAAAAATTAAACAATCATATTGCTTCGATCGCTTGCGAAAATATCACATTTTCAAAAGCTCGTATTACTTTTGAATACGTGATTTTAGCGGATAAGATGAAGTAATGTAATTATTGTTCTGATTATATAACAATTCCGAATATTTATCCAGTATATTCCGATTTTGTCATGTAAAATTTACATTTCCATTATTTTAACCATTCTTTCTCTTTAGCGACAATTACGGCCTCTGCACGAGATTCTACGTTTAGTTTGACAAAAAGCTTGGATAAATAATTTTCAACAGTGCGTTGGGTGACCCCGATGGCTGAAGCAATTGCTTTATTTGTACATCCTTGTGAGACAAGCTGTAAAATTTCTTGCTCCTTTTGACTTAATAAAACATCTTGCTGTGCGTTTGGAAGATTGGTACGTTGCTGTACAAAATCTAAAAAATCAGCTGCTAGTAAGATTTCGCCCCTAAGTGCGGCTTCAATGGTTTGAATCACTTGCTGTTTCGTAGCGAGCTTTGATAATAGTCCATCGACCTTCTTCTCAATAAGTAGTTCGTAATAATCGGAAAGTTCATATCCTGTATAGAGTAAAATAAGTGCTTCTGGTTGCTTTTTCTTAATCATTTCTGAAAGCTGGATGCCATTGATTGGCTTCATATTAATATCAATCAAAAATAATTGAAAAGATTGAGCATCCATTCTCGACAGAACAACGGAGCTATCTTGTTCCGTATCTATATGAGCATTTGCTAAATCCTGTAATAATGTTTTCGTACCATCTAAAACGACAGGATGGTCATCTATAATAAGAATATTAATCATCTGAATCCACGTCCTCTTGTATTTGAATAACTATATGCATTCCTTCATTTAAATTGGAGGTTATCGTGATGTCCCCATTAAAAGCACGGACTCGTTCTCGAATACCATTAATGCCCATAGAATTTGAAGATTGCATTAAACTTTCAATATTACAGCCAATACCATTATCATCGTATTGGAGAATGAAACCGCTATTTATCGCTTGTAGTCTTAGTGAAACTTCGGTTGCCTCAGCATGCTTAATGGCATTATTTAAGAGCTCTTGCACAAGGCGATAGACGACTAAATGTAAAGTGGCATCTTGAAATTGTACACGTTCTATTTGTGCTTTAAACAAAAAGTCTGCTCGAATTTTCACCTTTTGAATTAATTTTTTTAAGGCGATTTGTAGCCCAAATGTGTCCAGTAAAGGAGGGCTTAAATTCTCACAATACTCGCGTAAGTCCTTCGATGCATTCAGCAACTGCTCACGGATATCTAATACCTTTTCTTTATTAATAATAGGAGAGCTTGTAAGTACATCTAACTCTCTCGCTAAATGAAGTTGCTCTTGCAAAATAGTGTCATGTAATTCCTGTGCTAAAATACTTTTCTCCTTCTCAATGATATTCCATAATAATTTGTCGAACCAAGGAAGCTGTGTATCATTGTGATCCTTCATAAGCTTTATTTCATACACTAAATCTTTAATGAGCTTTAAATTATCAATAAACATAGAGACATAGAGGGCTAGTAACTCTAGCCAAAGAAGCTCTTCTTTTTGTAATACATGTCTAATGTGTAACACGATTTTTTCTTCACCTGTATCATGTAATAGTAGGTGATTCCCCATATTAACTTCATCACGAGTGCTTTCCGTTATTGTTGTAATTGTAAAGGCTGTAGTACCAAGCCTTTCTGTTATTTCATACTTGAATTGATCCAGTAATTCTTGCTGGTTTTTTGCTTTCCCCATTCGATTAACCGCAGCATATAAATTATGGACATAATCGCCGGTGGATGAAAATATAATCTTTCGATATTTAAAATCAAGCTGCTCTTTTATATAGAAACTAGCAATGATGACAAAGAATACTAGTGTAAAAACACCTATAATTTTAACAATCGATAATTTGTCAATAAATAGGAGGGTAATACCCGTAGATAATAGTAATGCACATAAAAAAGCAAGTGTTGAATAATAACGTAAACGAGATAATTGATATTCAATATCGAATAATCGTTCATTCACTTGAATGAAAATAAAAGAAAAAGGAATAAACAATAAAAATAATGCAGCTACCTCACTATGTAAAATAGGGTTCCGCCCTAACAATTCAGGAATGACAAAAAACAGTAAAAACGGCAAGAAAGGCGTAATAAATGCAATAGTGATTAAACGGATTTTTTCCAGTTTCGTCCGTAAATAACTCGTTAGTAAAATATAAATCGCATAGAGAACAAGTACAGCAAACATTCCTAATTTAATTAAGGTTGTGATCGTCTTAAAGTCAGAATTAACTATTGTTATGAAATCCAAGCAAGGTATAAATAGTAGTGTTAGATAAAGCCATTTTGTATTGAGGTATGGCCATTCTATACATAGGTAACGGTAATAAAATTGTAAGAAGTGAATAAAAAGCACTATGCATAAAATTATACCAATACTTATTACAAATCCGCCAATTAGATTTCCTCTAGCTGAGGCTCCTGTACTTATATAAGCTAAAGAACAGGTTAATAAAAATAAAGTTAGTAGAATAGTTAGTAGATTATCAGTATTTCTTCGCCATAAATAGATAGCAACACCAAATGATAGAACGAAATAAAAAAGTGGGAAAATTATTTGCAAATAAAATTCTTCCGGGATATCTTTATGCTTAATTGAAACAGCATGAACATCCCCATTAGGCTTCATAATTGTGAGTTTTTTTGCACAACGTACAAAAGCATCGAGTTGATTAGAACGAACGGGTTTGTCATCAATTGTCAGAAGTAGATCGCCTTTTTCTATATTATTTTGCTGTGCCCAATTTGGATAATAGAACTCGGTCATGACTGGTTGTTTGCTAGTTGTGTCTAGTAAAATACCAATAAAAGGAGTTTGTGATGCAACTACAAGTACATAAATACCGAGGAGTAAGTAGGTTATGAAAATACTATATGTCCATTTACTCATTGTTTTCTCTCATTTATTTCCATGATAATAATGCCCCATTTCAATCTTAAGTACCATTATATTATCCATAATTTTTGGTAATTTTGGAATACCGAAAAAGTTGTTTCGGAAAACCACCATTGCTTTTTCGGAATAACGAAGTAGTTTTTTCGGTGTAGCCTATGATAGTGTAAAACTATCATGTGTGACGAAAAGGGGGAGCGTTGCATGACAAAGAAAGGATTGTTAATAGTCCTTTTTCTAGTCGTCATAATGTCGTACCCGATGACAACAATCGCTAAAAACGTTGAAAATGATGCGGTGAAAGTAGATATTTGCATTATTGGGAGTGATAATCGTTTTGTCTATAAGATTCCAAAGAGTTTACATAATGATACGCCGTATGTTGAAATGAAGAATAACATAGAATCCTCCTTAGCAAGTCATTGGAAGGTCGAGGATCCTCGTTATGAAATCCTCCAGACAGATGTAGCGTATACTTTTTCGATTAAAGATTTAATTCATGAAAAACAAGATGGGAAAATAAAGATAGCGATTCCATATTCTTATTTAATAGGAATGCTTGGTGAAAATGATCCCATTCAATTAAAAATTTTGGCTAGCAAACTAATCGACTGGCAAACGAACTCAAACGATTTGGCAACCCTCGGCTTTGTAGAACCGCTTACTTATTTTAGTGAACAGGAATATGTTTTTGAGGGAGAGGTTAACGAGCTACTACATCAGCGGGTAGGACATTTTAATGGCTCTGTTATGAAAGGGCAAATGCTACTACATATTGTTATATATTTTAGTTTTATTTTGGCGCAGCTTATTGCCTGTTTCATTTTATCGAGGCGCTTAAAAAAGAGAATTATTAAAGATCCTGAAAATATGCATCAGTTCCGAAAGCTAAATTACTTGTATCAAATCATACCGATAATAATTATTGGTATGCAAATTGTTTTTCTAATCAGTTCAGGCTTATTGACCGCGTTTGGTATTTATTTTGACCCAGGGGTTGACCTTTTGTTTGTTATCGTCCCAGTTTTATTTAATATTATTTTGATGCCAATGTTTTTTGTCACGATGGAGAGTGAAATAGCAAGGGAGCTAGAATACGATTCCTTTGGCTCAGACAGGTAAATATTGTTTTTATTTTTGGGCATTCACATGTAGTTATTAGATGATATAATGGTCAACAGCATACTTGAAGGAGCTGTTGATGAACATGGCGCATCCAGAAATCGCGTACTTAAATTTACTACAACATATATTAGAGAATGGTGTTAAAAAGGAAGATCGTACAGGGACTGGTACATATAGTGTGTTTGGCTATCAAATGCGATTTGATTTAAGCAAAGGTTTTCCTCTATTAACGACGAAGCGTGTACCATTCAAACTTGTAGCAAGTGAGCTACTTTGGTTTATTAAAGGGGATACAAATATTCGCTATCTACTGCAAAACAACAATCATATTTGGGATGAATGGGCTTTTAAAAAATGGGTTGAGTCTGATGAATATTCAGGTCCCGATATGACAGATTTTGGTCGTCGCTGCTTAGTGGACGAATCATTCAACGCTGACTATCAAAAAGAGTTAGCCTCATTTTGTGAGCGCATATTAACAGATGATGAATTTGCAAATAAATACGGCGAGCTTGGAAATGTTTACGGTAAGCAATGGCGTAATTGGACAACATCAACAGGGGAAAGTATTGATCAATTACAAGATGTCATTCATCAAATCAAGCACAATCCAGATTCACGACGCATTATTGTCAATGCTTGGAATCCTGAAGACGTTATCAATGCAGGAGCAAAGGGCAGTAAAGCTGCACTACCTCCATGTCACGTAATGTTCCAATTTTATGTTGCAAATGGAAAATTGAGCTGCCAGCTAATGCAAAGAAGCCTCGATACATTACTCGGCTGTCCATTTAACATTGCCTCATATGCATTACTGACACATTTAATTGCACACGAATGCGGTTTAGAAGTAGGCGAATTTATTCACAGCATTGGGGATGCTCATATATATTCAAATCACGTGGAACAAGTAAAAGAACAACTTTCACGCGAGCCTAAGGACCTACCATCCTTAAAAATCAATCCAAATAAAACGTCAATTTTCGACATCGAGCTCGAAGATCTTTCAATTGAAGGCTACGATCCACACCCAACAATTAAAGCACCAATTGCCGTTTAACCTAAAGCAGCAGCCGTATTGGCTGCTGTTTTTTTATGGAAACAAACATTGAAGCGGGTGATATATAGATCGGAGCGACGGATAGAAGAGCCGAAGTGACGGAAAGAACCGGCAGAGCGACGGATGGTAGTGCCAAAGCGGCGGAAAGAACAGGCAGAGCGACGGAAAGAAGAGGCAGAGCGACGGATGGTAGTGCCAAAGCGACGGAAAGAAGAGGCAGAGCGACGGATGGTAGTGCCAAAGCGACGGAAAGAAGGCAGAGCGACGGATAGGACCGCCAAAGCGACGGAAGAAGAGGCAGAGCGAGACGGAAGAAAGAGCCGAAGTGACGGAAAGAACCGGCAGAGCGACGGATGAAACAGCCAAAGTGACGGAAAGAAGTCAAAATAATGGATAGAACCATCAAAATCGTGGAAGAAGTGGTCAAAATGATGGATAGAACCGCCAAAGCGACGGAAGAAAGAGCCAAAGCGACGGAAAGAAGGCAAAGTGACGGATGGTAGTGTCAAAGCGACGGAAAGAACAGGCAGAGCGACGGATGAAACAGCCAAAGTGACGGAAAGAAGTCAAAATAATGGATAGAACCATCAAAATCGTGGATAGAATGGTCAAAATGATGGATAGAACCGCCAAAGCGTGGATAGAGTGGTCAAAATGATGGATAGAACCACCAAAATAATGGAAATAACTTCCGAATAGACAGCAAGAACCACCCAACCGACGAATAAAACACCATAAGAGAGAAACCCTTTAGTACATATAAAAGAACCAAAACTTTCTAAAAAATATAAAGGACATTTAATTTTTTGAAATTTTTTCCGATATAAGTTTTAATATGGAAGTTAAAATAACAATTTAGAGGTGAGTGGTGTGAGGAGATCATTGGTTTTTCAAATAGATGGAAGAGAGCGTGAGCAGCGTTTAAGGACAAAATTGCTGACGAATACTCCTCATGGAACAGTGGAATCTGAGCTACCACACATCTCTACAAAATTAACATTGGAGCAAATACAAATAATGATGGAAGTCGTTGAGGAAATTCGCTTGAAACGATATAAAGAAAGACTGTAATTGTAAGCGCCTTCTAAGCTATAATAGCTGAGGAGGTGTTTTATTATGAACGTGGTATTTGTAGATTCAGTTTTAGGTACAGAGCTTTTGCATATGGTGTCACATGATGTGGCGGGGACATTAGCTGCGGCACAGGGGGAAAGTGTGACGTTTCCAGTTGGCCATTTTAAGTATGAATTTCATAACTTAGATTTTTATGAGGAAGATGGAGAAATACGACAAGAATTAGTCATTTACGTTAAGAAAGTATAATACTCCGTAATATGAAAAAAATAAATGCAGGTACAATTAAAGCAATTTATTTGCTTTTATTCAATCCTGTAACTATAATAGTTACAACAGGTGGTGATACATATGGTGAACAGTCGGTTTTCGGTAGCGATCCATATTCTTTCGCTTATTGCTACAACATCTGATAAAAGTCAGTTGACGTCTGAGTACATTGCTGGAAGTGTGAATACAAATCCAGTTGTTGTGCGACGTATGATTGGTGTGCTAAAGAAAGCGGGTTTGCTTACCTCGCAATCAGGTATTGCAGGCTATGACCTTTTAGTAGAGCCAAAAGATTTAACGCTTTTAGCTATTTACCATGCGATTGATGGGCCAGAGCAGCTATTTGCGATTCATGATGAGCCAAATCCAGCATGTTCAGTTGGTCAAAAAATTCAACGGACATTGGAAGGTGTTTATACATCTGTTTGGCATGCAATGGAAGAACAACTACAAGCACAAACTTTACAGGATGTGCTAGATCAACTTCGTAAATAAACGAAGTCGATCTTTTGTATCTAACCTGTAACTAAAAAGGTTACAATCAAAACATAGGAGGAATTATAATGATGAAAATCGCAGTAATTGGTGCAACAGGGAAAGCAGGACAAAAGATAGTAGAGGAGGGACTGCAACGTGGTCATGATGTAACTGCGATTGTACGTTCAGCTTCCAAAGTAACAGGAAATATTTCGGTAATTGAAAAGGATGTTTTTGCATTATCTCAAGAAGATGTGAAAGGGTTTGACGTAGTCGTAAATGCGTTTGGTGCTCCTGCTGGTCAGGAAGAATTGCATGTGAAAGCTGGTCGTCATTTAATAGATATATTCAAGGGTATTGATACAAAATTATTTGTTGTCGGTGGAGCAGGTAGTCTGTTTGTAGACCCAGAGAAAAACGTACGCGTAATGGATACACCTGATTTTCCAGAAATGTTTTATGCAACAGCTAAAAATCAAGGTGAAAATTTACACGACTTACAACAATCTACTATTACTTGGACATTTTTAAGTCCATCTGCTTTCTTTGATCCAGAAGGGCCACGTACAGGTAGCTATACTGCTGGGGAAGATCATTTATTAGTGAATGCTTCTGGCGAAAGTTATGTTAGCTATGCAGATTTTGCCGTTGCGGTGTTGGATGAAATTGAAAATCCAAAGCATGTAAACAGTCGTTTTACAGTGACTTCAAATAAATAATGATAAACCGAGCGTAAAAAATGCGCTCGGTTTTTATCTTTGTGCGAAAGCGAAGCAGCTAAAGGTGATGGAATGAATGAAAATAAAGCCTCTGGAAACAATAACGTAAAGCTAAAAATGATTATTTTTCACTTTACAGACAATTGGCTGTTTACAATACGACAGTTATTAGCTACTATCAAGTGTGAGGATTACATAAAAGGAGACGACAATTATGTCCACACAACGTATAGAAAAAGACTTTTTAGGTGAACGCGCCTTACCAAGCAATGCTTATTACGGAATCCAAACGCTTCGTGCAACTGAAAATTTCCCGATTACAGGGTATACAATTCATTCTGCACTTATTAAAGCAATGGGTATTGTTAAAAAAGCAGCTGCTTTGAGTAATATGGAGGTACACCTACTTTCAAAAGAAATCGGAGATGCAATTGTCGAAGCTTCACAAGAAGTTATTGATGGTGAGTGGGATGCTGAGTTTATCGTAGACCCAATCCAAGGTGGTGCTGGCACATCGATTAATATGAATGCCAACGAAGTTATTGCTAACCGTGCTTTAGAGATTTTAGGCAAAGAAAAAGGGGATTATCATACAATTAGCCCTAACAGCCATGTAAATATGTCTCAATCAACAAATGATGCTTTCCCTACAGCTATTCATATTGCTGTGTTGAATTTGATAGATGAACTACTTCTTACAATGGAAAACATGCAAGCAGTGTTCCACCAAAAAGCGGAGCAATTTGCACATGTAATTAAAATGGGTCGTACGCATTTACAAGACGCTGTACCGATTCGATTAGGGCAAGAATTTGAAGCATATTGCCGTGTAATCACTCGTGATATTGCGCGCATTCGCCAAACTCGCCCAAATTTATATGATGTAAATATGGGAGCAACAGCTGTTGGAACAGGCTTAAATGCATTCCCTGACTATATTCAAGCAGTTGATCTTCACCTTGCTGAAATTTCAGGATTACCGCTTAAAGGCGCTACACATTTGGTAGATGCAACACAAAATACTGATGCTTATACAGAAGTATCAGGCGCATTAAAAATCTGTATGATTAATATGTCGAAAATTGCTAATGACCTTCGTTTAATGGCTTCTGGTCCACGTGCTGGATTAGGGGAAATCATTTTACCAGCGCGTCAACCTGGATCGTCTATTATGCCAGGTAAAGTAAATCCTGTTATGCCAGAGGTACTTAACCAAGTAGCATTCCAAGTAATTGGTAATGACCATACGATTTCTTTAGCATCTGAAGCAGGACAATTAGAATTAAACGTAATGGAGCCTGTACTTGTCTTTAACTTAATTCAATCTATTAGTATTATGAATAACGTGTTCCGAGCATTTACACAAAATTGCTTGAAGGATATTGAAGCAAACGAAGACCGCATGAAAGAATATGTGGAGAAAAGTGTTGGCGTATTAACAGCAGTGAACCCTCATATTGGCTATGAAGTAGCTGCACGTCTTGCACGCGAAGCAATTCTATCTGGTCGTTCAATTCGTGAGCTTTGCCTTGAAGAGGGTGTACTAACGAAAGAACAATTAGATTTAATTCTAGATCCATATGAGATGACTCATCCAGGTATTGCCGGATCAAGTATTATGAAATTAAAATAATTTATGTTTGAAAGCACTTTGCCTAGGGCAAAGTGCTTTTTTAAAAACTAATGGTCAAGAGAAATCTTTATGAATGTTGTGCGGGTTAATAGTGATGATTACCGTTTCGTTTACATGCCTGTTTGCGAGTGTTTGTTGGCGCTTCACTTTCGCGCAAAATATATTTTTCGCCCGACACCCCCTCTAGAAAACGCCGATCTTTACGGAATCACCCTAAACGAAGAGTCGAACTTTTATATCACAACTTCGACACAAAAGTTTCGAACAATACGAAAAAATTTCCTGTTTTATAATTCTATTTTCTTACAAAAGTTGGTGTTTTTTTCTATCAATTTTAGGGATTTTAAACTATAATTATTTATGGGAATAATATTATAGTTAGGGGAAATTTGTATGAGCTTACGACAAAAAAGTATTATTGGCTTTTCTTTTTTAAATGTAATCATGGGTCTTATTTTGATTATTGACTTAGCAAATTTAAAGTCATTAGAGGGGATGTCCACTTTATTAACGATATTAGGATTTACTACGACTATATCGTGTATTTTCTATGTGAAATTCAAAATTATTAATCCAATTAAACAATTAGCAGTATCCGCTCAAGCTATAGCTGAAGGAAATTTGAACACTTCTCCTATCGAGATAAAATCCAATGATGAGGTTGCGGCGTTAGGTAAAGCGTTTATTGAGATGAAAGAACAATTACATATGATGACACAAAAAATTGCTAGTAGTTCTACCGATTTATCTGCGAGTATAGAGGAGCTATCAGCAAGTACAAATGAAATTGCAGATGCAGTAAACGAAGTAGATTCACAAATGGAGAATACGACTGAGGGTCTTAAAAAAGCAGCACAGTCTGCAAATGAAAGCGCTATAGCAATGCAAGAAACTGCTGATGGCATTGAACGTATTACCGTGGCTACACAAGATGTATTTGATCATGCGAAAGAAGCAAATGACATTGCAGGCAATGGTGCGGAAATTTTACATGTAGCTAAAAATCAAATGGAATTCATTTCAGATTCTACTGAAAAAACAAGTAACTTAATGCAACAATTATCAGGAAAAATGACAGATATAAAATCTATGACAGACATGATTACGGCCATTACAGATCAAACGAATTTACTTGCATTAAATGCAGCGATAGAAGCGGCGCGTGCGGGAGAGCATGGTAAAGGCTTTGCAGTAGTAGCGGAAGAAGTTCGAAAATTAGCGGAGCAATCTAAGCATTCGGCTATTCAAATTGTCGATCTAGTAGTTGGCATTGAAAGCGATACAAAACAAGTAGCAACCTCTGTAGAAGAAGACTTGAAAAACGTTCAGCAGGGCGTTCACGTCATTGATGAGGCTACAAAGTCATTTGGTACGATCTCTCAGCATGTTAGCAAAATGACGAATCAGCTAGAGGATATTTCCGCAACAGCTGAAGAGCTTTCAAGTAGTGCGAATGAAGTTACAAAATTAGTTTCGACAATCGCAAATGGAATGGATAGTTTAACTAATTCCACAGAAGTTATTTTACACTCCGTTGATGAACAAAGTGCCTCAATGCAAGCAATCAACACAGTAGTGTCACAAGACCTATGTGTACAAGCAGAAGATTTACAAAAGCTTACACAGAGATTTAGTGGATAATAGTATGTATTGAAAGAAATTTTAAAAAGGCTATTTTGCAGAGGGAATTTACTGCGAAATAGCCTTTTGATTTTTTTCTAAATTTTACGATCTACTGTCTATCCTGTGTACGAACAGCTTTCTCCGCTTGATAGCATCGGAATTAAATACTAAAGGAGCCGGAAAACTCAGTTTTTATCGTCAAAATAATTATGTAAATCATAAACATCATCTCTTATATTTTTCGCGAATTACCATTCCATAATGTAATATTTCGGATGCTAGTTCTATTGCTGATCTATAAAACATTATCATATTGGTTCTGATAGAGTCTTCAAGTATTCAATCAACATTCGATAATCAGCTATCAGAACAATAGATACCGTTTGTTATCAATTGGTTTTCTTGAAAAAAAGAATAAAGAAGGAATTAAGTGTACAGCATGACGTGTTGATTTGATTGCAGTGATAAAAAAATAATTACTAGAGAGTAATCAGTCGTGAATATTTACCAATTGAATTACATATTATGGTATATAGTAGGTTTTGATTTACATAGTTTATTATTTTTACTGTTAGAGAAATAAAAAGCTTATTTAAAAGGAACTAGATATACAGGCTTTAGAAAATATTTAAAATACTTTTTTCTTAAAATAAGTATTGCAAAAGAAAAAGTCAGAATATATAATATTTTTACCAATAGTGGAATAAAATGTATTTATAGTGGTAATTAAGTGCGGTTTTATTGTGGATTTAATATAGTTCATTAAAGTTTTTCTTTGTAGAACTATTTCCCACAGGATTAAGAAAATTAAAATTTATAGTATAAATTCCGTAAAATTCAATGTATATAAGGAGGAATATTATGAAAGTAGCGCTTATTAACATGCCATTCGCTTCGTTATATAGACCATCAATCGGTTTAAGTTTGCTTAAAGCAGGATTAGAGAGAAAAAACATTAATTGTGATATACACTACTTAAATTTGAAGTTTGCAGATTTAATTTCTACCGAATTATATAATTCTATTTCTGAAGGAAATGTATTTTCTAGCAATGCATTAGCAGGAGAAATTGTTTTTTCAGAGTCATTATTTGGTGAGGATACTTTAGACTTATATATTGAAGAAGCAAAAGTTAAATTTAAGCAAAATAAAAATGAAGATTTTGAATTAATTAGAACTGTTAGATCCTATGTAGAAGGTTTTCTTCTTTCTTGTTTAGAAGAACTAGATTGGGATGAATACAATATCATAGGTTTTACTAGTGTGTTTGAACAGAATGTAGCTTCACTGAGCTTTGCTAAGAGATTAAAGGTAAAATATCCTGATAAATTTATTATGTTTGGTGGGGCAAATTGTGAAGAAACAATGGGTATGGAGCTTCTTAAACAATTTTCTTTTATCGATGCAATTTGCTCAGGCGAAGGAGATTATTCATTTGTGAACTTTATCTCAGAATGGAATGAAAATGGAGTAATCTCAAATGATATTGATGGTATTTATTTGCAAAAAGATAAAGAATATATTATGAAAAATAAAAAACGCCCAAGTTCACCATCTGTAATGAATTTAGACCAATTACCGATACCTGAATATTCTGATTATTTCGAACAATTTGTCTCGTGTAGTTATAAAGATCAAGTACACCATTCTCGTTTTCTATTTGAATCATCAAGAGGGTGTTGGTGGGGGCAAAAACACCACTGTGTTTTTTGTGGTCTAAATGGAACGAATTTAAATTTTAGAAGTAAATCTGCAGAGAGAGTCTTAGAAGAAATAATGCTACAAAGTAATAAGTATAAGAAATATACATCTAAAGCAACGGCAGTAGATAATATAATCGATATGAACTATTTCAAAAGTTTATTACCGTCATTAAAAGAAGAGGATATCAATTTAGATATGTTTTATGAGACTAAGGCTAATCTAAAGAAAAGTCAAATCGAACTTTTTAGAGATGCAAATTTTAAAACTATTCAACCTGGAATTGAAAGTCTGCAAACATCAGTATTAAAGCTTATGAACAAAGGCATTTCGATGTTACAGAATATTCAACTTTTAAAATGGTCTAAAGAATTTGGTATTTTTCCGATATGGAATATATTGTATGGTTTTCCTGGGGAGAACCCGGAGGAATATAAGCGTATTCATAAAGTTATCGAGAAAATCCAGCATTTAACTCCTCCTGGTGGTGTAGCGAAAATTAGATTGGATCGATTTAGTCCATATTTTAACAACTCAAAAGAAAATGGAATAACAAATGTCAGGGCAATGTGGCCATATAAATATATTTATAGTCAAATAGATCAATCTGGACTTGACAATTTAGCTTACCATTTTGATTTTGACTATTCAGAACCTTGTAATCCAGAAGAGTATACAATCGGTATGAGAAAAGCGGTATTAAATTGGAGAGAAGCCCATCCATATAGTGATTTGTTTTATGTTGATAATGGTAACCATTTAATAATCATGGACCTTAGAGATAAAAACAATATTCAAACTTATGTACTTAAAGATGAACAGCGTCAAATGTTAATAGCATTAGATGGAATATCTACTCTAAATCGTGTTCATAAAGAAGTGGTCAGTGCTGGCTATTCAGTTACAATTGAGGATTTAAATAGTATACTTCTTGATTTTACAAATAAAGGGATTGTTTTAGAGGAAGATGGAAAACTGATTAACATTGTTTTGAATACAAATATTTACAGTCCTAAAAAAGCTTCTCTTATTAGAATTAAAGAATGGAATGAAAATAAGCGTAAAGACGCTTCTAAAGAAGTTGTATTTAATTGAAAGGAGGTGAGTTTATCATGACAGAAAAAAAACAAATTATGTTAACACCAGATGTTTTTAAAGTTAATAATGATGGTGAAGTGATTATTAACAATTCTCAATTAGTTGAGGAAATTGAAAGAGCTACTGATGAAATTGCAGCAGGAGAACAGGGTGTTGTAATTTCTATCTCAGTAAGCGTCTAAGCACTACATATTTAGATTCAAGAAAGGGAGCTAGTTTCCTTTCTTGAATTTAAATAACATTAATTAAATAGGAGGGGTATCTTGTATTACGAGTCCATTTCTAAAGCCATGCTTGAAAATTGTATGAAGGTAGTTGTTAGAAAAACTAACCAATCACGAAATTTGTCAATTGGCATGTTTGTAAATCACGGCTCTAAAGACGAGACTATTCATAATAATGGGATATCTCATTTTATTGAGCACATGGCTTTTAGTCATGAAAATATGAATGTTGCTGCTAAACAGATGGTTGGAGATTTATTGGATAATGGTGCAAGATATGAAGCTTATACGGGAAAAGAGATGACAAGATGTTGTATTACATCTCAAACTAGCTATAGTAAAGATATAATTAAAGCATTATCAAATATTGTGAAATTTAGAGATATTCCAGAAGAACGAATAAAACATGAAAGAGCTATTATTTTACAAGAAGCCGATACATATTTTGCTTCATCTAAAGTTAAAACAGAGCTTTCAGAGCGTACATTATGGGGAGAGCGCTCATTAGGTTTATTCGTTATCGGAAATCAAGAAAATATATCTCGATTTACTAAAGAGGACATCGAGAGTAGATTTCAAAAATACTATACTCCGAGTAACACCCTTATGGTGATTCAAGGCAATGTGGATCCAGATGAAATAATAAATAATATCGCTACAGAATTTGATTTTTGGAGAAATAATAAAGTTAGTAACCCACTACCGATGCTTGAAGTATCACCTAGTGTTACAGGAATTGGGAATTCTAATAGAGTTAATTTAACAATTTCATTTGTTGGCCCATCCTTTCGATCACGTAAAAAATATGCAATGGCAATTTTATCCGACATTTTAGGCGATGGATTAAAATCGCGATTGTTTTTAGAACTAAGAGAAAAAAGAGAGCTTGTTTATTCAATATACTCTTACTCACTGAGTTACGGTCTGGGTGGTTATTTGGCAATTGATCTTAATTGTCAGAAGGAAAAATTAGATGAATGTTTCAATGTAGTAATGGAGATAGTTAAAGATATTCAAGGAAAAGGAGTAACTAGTGAGGAGCTAGAGCGGGCACGAGCTTCACGTATTACATCAACGTTACAAATTCCGAATGATTCCGTTAGACATCTTAATACTACAGGAAGATATGCATTATATAATAAAGATTTTTTTGTAGATAATGAAGTCTTTGAGCTTATGAGTATAACTGAAGAAGATGTGCGTGAAATTGCTAATGAAATGTGTGACGAATCCAACATGGCATTATCTGCAGTAGGCACAAATTCTGAGTCATTAATTTCCTTACTTTAGAAAGAGGTGAAGCTATGTTAAATTCGGCAGATTTCGGGAATGATCAAACGGATTTTCTTGATACTATATTACATGCTGGGGGAATGGAAGTTTTAAGCATCCTGTCTATCGTTTCAAAAACAGCAACGGAAGTTTCAAAACAAACAGGCATACCTTTGGCGAAAGTAAATTATATTATAAAAATGTTGGAAAAGAATGATTTGGTTTTTGTTGATCGTACTAATTCAAAAGAAGACTTTGTAGAAAATGCTTATAAAGCTGATGTTAATTCTTTTAGCATCCGATTGAGTAGTAAGAATTCGGATGAGATGGAAAAAATAAAAATGATTAATTATATGATTGATGAAGTACAAAACGGAATGGTAAATGCAGTTACAGATCAAGCACCAGCTGAGTTTTCATTAGTTAAAGCTAGAATTCCTAGATCAAAAGTAAAAGAATATATACTGAAGCTCCGTGAACTTGAAGCTGAAATTGATTCACATCAAGAAATTGAAGATGCTCCATATACTTTTACAGTAGCATTGTTTCAAAATTAAAAATTGAGGTGAGGAAAATGCTAACTTTTTTACAACCTTCTCAAATGGAAAATGATCAAATATATATGTTAAGTTTAAGACCTTTTTATAAAAGACTTAATATAATAATTAATGCAATAGAAAAAACGGGGGAAGTATCAGTAGATGTTCTAACAACTTTAAAAGAAAGTTTAAATAATCAAGTATTTTTGAAGTCTATCTATAGCCCTGGTTTAAACTATTTTGCTATTGACCTAACAACATATGTTTCAAATGGTTTGAGTTATAAATTAAATGAATCAGAACTAATTAACAAGTTAATGACTTCTGAAAATATTCAAAAATTTATTAGCTACTTTATTTTGCCATGTGCAAAAAATGGAATAGAAATGAAGACAGTTATTCTAAGTTCTTCTGAAGGTGTAATCGAAATTCCAGGATTAAACTACGTAATAAATACACCAGAAAAAAGTACTTATCACCTTATTTCAACCCATGAAAATAAAATTACTTTGAACATAGGTACAGAAATCGTTGCAGAAATTCCAATCAATAATGATAATTCTCCTTATTTTAAGAATGCAGAATTTTCTATTGAAAAAAACGGTATTAATACAATAGGCGACATTTCGTTAACCTTTTCTGATCCTTTAATTAGTAAATGCTTAACAAATAATTTTAGAAATTTAAATGTAAGAAAAAGCAATGAAAATAATTTGTTAAGTAATATTGAAATGACTATAAATGATCATTTGTATTATAAATCATGTCTAGAATTAATTGCAGAAATTTGGCCAGAGTATTATAAGGAGATAACTAGTTACATCAAATTAATAGCTATTATGGATACAGATGCTTTTGGTGGTTTCACTGCAAATCTACTTCCAGATGCTATTTTCCTGTCTCATCATCCTAATGATTTTTTATGGGTTACCGAAAATATTATACATGAATGTGCCCATTCTAGATTAGAACAACTCTTTGTAATTGATCCAATTGTATTAAATGAACCTACAGAAAAATTCATCTCTCCATGGCGTGAAGATCTTCGACCAATGAAGGGAGTATATCACGGTGTTTTTGCATTTACACGAATAGCTATGTGGTTAGAGAGACTATACAAGGTGTATCCCGTAGCGAGTATTTCAGAAAGACTAGAACTAGTTCTGCAGCAGTTAGAACAAGGGATAGCAGTTATTTCTCAATCAGCTAAATTAAGCCCGATTGGTGAACATATTTTTAACGAGATACGAATCATTGTTGACAAGAATAAAAAATTAGAAGAGACAACATAAGATGTGAAATTAAAATATTTTAAAACAAGACGTCTGGACTTTTATTTATGTGAATCTTTTAGGTAGATAATGATTTTTACAACTTTATAAGGGGGTAAATAATGTCTAAAGCAGTACTTGAATCTAATTTAAGTAAAGACATCGTTGAAAATGATGATAAAAAAGACAGTTATAAAGCCCTTTTTGCGATTAAAAATTATAGTTTGTTAATAGTTGGTCAGCTTGTTTCTGCAATTGGAGATGGTGTATATGCTTTAACATTAATATGGACAATGAAAGTTTTAACAGGCTCTGCTGTACTAATGTCTATCGTATTAGCAGCAGAGATCATACCTACTATAATTTTTGGCATATTCGCTGGAGTATTGGTGGATAGAGGAAATCAAAAAAAATACATGCTTATAGCAGATATTTTTCGTGGACTTGTAATATTATCGATAGCTTTACTATTAATCGGGGGTTATTTAAGTCCATGGATGTTAATTGTTGCAACAATCATAACTTCTTCATTTAATGCCTTGTTCTCTCCTGCTAAAACAGTTGCAATTAGAAAAATTGTTCCAGAGCATTTGATGGCTCGTGCTCAAAGCCTTTCTGCAACAATTCAAACAATAGTTGGATTGTTAGCTCCAGCTATAGCAGGAATTCTAATAGTTTATAGTCTTCCAACTGCATTTATATTTAACGCAGCAACATTTTTTATTTCTTTGATTTGTATTGCTTTCATTAAGCAAAAATCCTTAACAGAAAAATCTGAAACAAAATTAAATTTCAAGAACTTTTCTGTTGATTTAAAAACAGGACTAAAAACAATTATTGCTGTTCCTATATTAAGAGGCATGATCGTTTACTTAGTATTAATTAATTTTATGTTAGCCCCAGTCTCAATACTTTTCCCTATGTTTGTAAAAAACGCCTCTGAGTTAGCCATTGTACAAATTGCTTTCGCGATAGGAATTCTAATCGGTTCTTTAACTATAAACTTCTTTAGTAAAACAAAAAAAATAATACCAATGATACTGGGTTTAACTTTATTATTAGGTGCATTTGCTACTCTTGCTTTTGTAGACAATATTGTGGTAGTAGCAATAATGGTATCAATTGCAGGTCTAGGAAGTATTTTTGCAAGTATTATCTTACAAACACTATTTATGATTAAAGTGCCTAGCGAAGTCCTTGGTAGATCACAAAGTACGATGCGTGTATTACTAGAATCAAGTAAACCAATTTCTTTATTGTTAACCGGAACCCTTTTAGCGCATTTTTCAATTAGTAATCTATTTTTAGGAATCTCAATATTTGGAGGTATTATTGTTTTGCTTATGGTTTTAAATCCTGCGATACGTAAAGAAAGCAGTGAATAGTTCACAATTCTTTTTATCTAAAAATAGCCATAGTGTTTAGGTGCACCTATAAATCATCATCATTAGACTATCTTTCTTATGAATTCTCTCAAAGAAAGGTAGCCTAATTTTTTGAATTAGGTCTTCAATAATGTTGTGTAAGGGAATAGTGTTGCTACTTAGTTTTGTTTATAAGTTGTAATGGATTCAATAGTTTGTATTCTCTCAAACTGTCTATCATACTCTAAATCAATTCATTTAAGCTTGAAGAGAACGTTCAATTAGTACTCGTAATTCATTTTGATTCATGTATTTACTATATCCAAGTATATTAAATTGATGGTTTCATTTCATAATAGTATAAAATTCTCCATGAAGCTCCGATTGAAAATCTACATTTCTCTGCGTTTTAAAATTCATCTATAATATTTTTCTTAACTAAATGAAATTATTTCTACATAAGTATGTGAGCGATGTCATGTTACAAAGGCATGTATGAAACTAAAAAGAACTTATGTGATGGCCTTGTATAAGAGGTACATGCCCTTAGACTAATGTGTTATTGCTAGGCTATAGTAGCGCAGGAGTATTTATGCATTCTTCTTGCCTGGATAATTAATGAAATTCCTATAATACATAGACTGCCTGTTAAAAAATGAAGGATAATATTCCAGCCCTCACTAAGTTTGTGGAAATATTTGATATATAAAGACATACCAAATATACACATTAAGACACCCCAAATGCATCTAAGCATATTCTATGATCCCCATCCTGTCCTATTGTAAAATAACTGAAAATTGTATCTGTATACAGAGTGTAGCACAGTAAATAATTATTTGGTAGTTAATTGGATAATAGGGAACAAATGGACCTACTTATTATTAGTTAAATGCGAACAGATGAGAGGATATTGTTGAAAATACTAAAGTAGGAAAAATATTTTGAGGATAATTTGATTTTATTGGTATAATTTTGAAAGAAAGGGTGGGGAATTTAAATGGGGATGAAGTTTAATAGTTTTCTTAGAGAAGAATTGTCAGTAATTGATATTCAGATAGCTATGGAACATGGTGAAATCACATCAAAAGAATTAACTATGTATTATTTACACAGAATTGCTAAGTATGATCAAGATGGACAGAGGATTAATTCCATGCTTGAAATTAATCCTGAAGCGATATTTATTGCTGAAGCATTAGATGAAGAAAGACAAGTAAAAGGGGCTAGAGGGCCTCTACACGGAATTCCAGTTGTTTTAAAAGACAATATCGAAACGAAAGATTTTATGCATACTAGTGCAGGCGTAATAGCATTAGAAAACTATGTAGCTGAGCAGGATGCATTTTTAGTAAAAAAACTCCGTGAAGCGGGGGCTGTTATTTTAGGGAAAGCAAATATGACTGAATTAGCGAACGGTATGTCGAGTACAATGTGGGCAGGTTATAGTTCTCGAGGTGGACAAACACTTAATCCTTATGGAGATCCAGAACTTTATGTAGGGGGATCCAGTTCGGGGTCGGCAGTAGCAGTGGCATCGAATTTTGCTGTTTTATCAATTGGAACTGAAACAGACGCTTCGATTTTAAGTCCAGCTATTCAAAATTCAGTAGTCGGCATTAAACCGACTGTAGGGTTAATTAGCCGTAGAGGTCTCATCCCTTTTACATACAGTCAAGACACAGCAGGGCCAATGGCAAGAACGGTTACAGATGCAGCTATCTTATTGGGCGCATTAACAGGAGTAGATAAAGATGACATAGCTACATATAAAAGTGAAAGAAGGATCCACCAAGACTACTCAATCTTTTTAGATGCTACAGGATTAAAGGGTGCTAGAATCGGTGTTTATACGAATGCCTCTAAAACTTTTTATGAGTCAGAGGAATATGACGAAACCCTTTTTAATAACGTAATTCAAGTTTTAAGAGAGCAAGGAGCCGTTATAATAGAAGACATCGAAATTCCTTCTTTTCATAGAGACTGGAAATGGGGAGTACCGCAATATGAATTAAAGCATAGTTTAAATAATTTCCTTGTAAATCTACCTTCTCACATGCCTGTACATTCTCTAGCTGATTTAATCCAATTTAATAAATGTTCACAAGAAAAAACGTTGAAATATGGGCAGGACAAATTGGAATTGAGAGATAAATTACCGAACACGTTAAGAGATCCTGACTATCTAAATGCAAAACTAGAGGACTTGTATTTTTCTCAAGAACAAGGAATCGATTATACATTAAAAAAATATAACTTAGATGCGATAATGTTTCCATCATATATAGGCTCGACAATTAGCGCGAAAGCCGGATATCCGTCTATTGCTGTCCCAGCAGGCTATATGAAAAATGGCAGACCGTTTGGCGTAACTTTGGCAGGCACTGCATTTAGTGAGGATGTATTAATAAAACTTGCATTTTCATATGAACAAGCAAGTAAATTACGAAAAGCGCCGGAGTTGTATTAAGATTCTCTGGGCACATATGAAACTGTCCATACCACTGATTAAATACGGGAAGGTGAAAGGGAGCTCAGGAACTAAGTTCAAAAAATGTATTATGGAAAAGACTAGAAGAAAAGAACAAGAAACTGGAATATATTTACTTTTGAAATGCGCTCATTTACAATTAATTTTAATAATCAATAAGGAATGTAGAATTTACTAGATTCCTTTTACTACTGAATAGCGTGGAGTAATAGGTGTAAATTGCGTGCAATTTACTTAAAAGGGAAGTCGGTGCAAATCCGACACTGTCCCGCAACTGTAAATGTGAGCGACTTTTCATAGACCACTGTTTAACGATGGGAAGGCGAAAAGTAGCGATGACCATAAGTCAGGATACCTGCCTATTATGAGTACACACCATAACCCTACGAGGAATCACCTAAAGTGCTTACTAAGTACCTCAGATATACCAACGGTTTGAATCACTTATAGGAATATGTAGTAGTAGATTCCACATTAGGAGGAATCGCTATGACATTGGTTAAATTTGCTGTACAATGATTTTATGGATTAAAGAGAATTGATGAATGTTAGTAAACACACTCTCGTAAATTACAGAAGTTTCTTTAAGGGATGGTTAGAATGGTTGAGGGAGAATAACATTCAAGATATAGAAGAGGTCTCTACGAATACACTACGATTATATTTATCATATTGTAAAAATGAACTAGGAAACGGCTCAAATACAACTAATACGAAAGTCAAAAATCTCAAGGGCATTCTTCAATCATCTTATTGAAAATGAATTTATTGAAAATAATCCATGTTCAAAACTATAGAGACAACAGACAGATGAACGAATAGAAGTTTTTAATGATTTCTACATTCGTATGATGCTCCGATACTTGAGACGTATAAAACGTAAAGACCATGAGTTCACCGCATACAGGAACACTACAGTAATTAAAATCTTGCTTGGAACAGGTATACGCTTGGGAGAAATGTAGGGGCTTCGATGGTCTGATATAAACGATACTTACCTCACAGTGTTTGGTAAAAATCGTAAACAGGAGACAGTCTCTATGTCTAAGAAAGTATATGTTGAAGTTAACCTTTATATAATAAATATTATTAATAAACGTTAACATTTAAATTAGTATTGTCTATACAAAACAAAAAACACGCAAACCCTAATAGGTAGCGTGTTTGATATGTATGAAGTGCAATTAACTAATAAACCGATTTTTCAAATTTAACTGAATCAGCATTTTCAACTGAATCATAATCCTTTACGTATCTATACGTATCCCCACTTTTTATTCCATCTTCTGGAATGAAAACTGATTCTTCCCATAATACTTCTTCATTTTTATCGAGAATTGTGACTTCTATATATCCATGAATAGTTCTGTCATTAAAATTTGTAATTTCAACAGCAAATGTATCAAAAGAAGTATCCCTTTTAAATTCAACCTTCACTTTATTCAGAAATCTTTCCCTTTCTTGCTCTAATTTTTTTTCATTTTCATCTGCAATGCCCTTATCAAATTGATATTCTTGATATTTATCATATAAATACAGTGCCGTAAATACCGAAAATACTATGATTAGGGTTAAAATAACATATTTCTTAAGATTATCTTTCACACAAAACAACTCCTAATTAATAGAAAACATTGTTTATATAATAACTCATATCTCGAACAATGAACATAAAAAATCTAAATAGACTTCACTCACTATAATTTGCTTAGAACTAATATATCTAGCATTATTAATTATGTATTTTCACAAATATACTCCAAACCCTTGATACGACTGAATTTATTATATAGATTGCTTTCTAACTCTTTTATACTGATGTTCCGAAAGGTGCTAAGTTCTTCCGTATAAGTAATGGCTTTCGCACTTACCGTTTTGACGTATGGATTTAATTTTAATTGTGCCTGTTGTTGTTTCGAAAATAAATTTTTAGTCATCCTATTTACCACCGCTCGTTTTTTTCTTCATTATAAACAAAAATACCCTATAAGATGACCTTTTTGAAAGTGTCTATCTTATAGGGTACATTTTAAATTTGGGATAAACTTTTTTTGTCTTTTGACAAATACTAGAATACATATTACAATTTAAACCAGAAATATAAAAGGAATATCTACTCTACATGAATTAGTGTGTTAAATTACAATTTAATATTAATAATTAATAGGTGTAAATTGCGTGCAATTTACTTAAAAGGGAAGTCGGTGCAACTCCGACACTGTCCCGCAACTGTAAATGTGAGCGACTTTTCATATACCACTGTTTAACGACGGGAAGGCGAAAAGTAGTGATGACCATGAGTCAGGATACCTGCCTATTATGAGTACACACCATAACCCTACGAGGAATAGGAGGTGGCATGTTGACAAAACAGAATGCTCTGTTCGTCGCCGTACGTCAAACGCCCAAAATAAAAGACGGTAATCGCTTTCAAGGCAATTCTTTTATGCTTGGGTATAATTTGACTTTTTGTGATGAATGAAAAAGATAGAATGAAGGATTTCCTCTAGTTGTAGGAAATCCTTTTTTTATGTAAAAGAAGACTTCCGTTTTGAATAATATGTACGAAAAGAGGATGCAATGATGACGAATATTCATGTAAGTACAGCACAGGAATCGCAATATGCAGAAATGAAAATTTGTAAGCAGCCACGCACTGAAGTTGCCAAGAAAGCTACAACAAGAATGGTTGTAGAATCCCTTGTCGATCAATTAATAGCTAGCAATCTTATTAGTAATGAACGATTGTTTGATCAAATTTTATATAACAAAGATATTATTTGGATTCAAAATGAAAGTTTTAATGGCCACCTTTTTGCAAAAGCAATTATTACAGATCAACTTAAAACAAAAACAAATGATTTTATGATGTATATGCCGACAAATCCAATTGTGTACGATGTTAATGGTGAACATTTTCATTTAATTACACGTATCGATTCGACGCGTGCAAAACCAAATCTAGAGCGACTTTCCCAAGCCCCTAAGCCAATACTAAGTGCTGCTCGGGTCAATGATTTATTGTGCTCGATAGTGATGCGCTTTTATGAAGTATATGTAGAGGATTTATCACGAGTAGTTTATAAAAATAATCAACTAATCAATTTTATAGAGCGAGAGTATCATCAATTTCTAAAAGCTGTGAAGGAACTAAATGATAATCATTTCAACTGGCACCCACGTGGAAAAGGTCATGAACTATTGCTTGAACTGATTGATAATTTACAACTTTTGAAAAGTCGACCTGGCAAAGTTTTAATGGATTTCTCACAATCCCAAAGCTACGTTGTGGTGGAATCTTCATATCTTATTAATAAACAGGGACAGAAAACGATACAAGCTTAGTAAATTAAAAATGTGCGGGATGAATTTCAATTCCCCGAGGTGAAGGTATATGCCTGACAAGGTAGAGAATGGAGTTGTCAGTATAGGGTAGATACCCGCGCGAAGCAAGAATACCCGCGGAAGGAAAGGGAATACCCGCGGAGAGAAGGTAAATACCCGCGGAGAGAAGGTAAATACCCGCGCGAAGCAAGAATACCCGCGGAAGGAAAGGGAATACCCGCGGAGAGAAGGTAAATACCCTCGCGAAGCAAGATTACCCACAAAAGTATAGAAATTCTCCACGAAACATAAGAAAACAGGACATTGATCTAACAAATCATGTCCTGTTTTTATGAATTTAGTCAATACAATGCATTGCTGCTTGTGCTTCGTGCCATGGAACAGAGTAGCCCTTGCCTTTTGCGCAAAAAATACTAGAGGATGTATAGTCGGGATCGGCGTTCTTATCGTAGCTGATTTGCGCAATAATTTCTTCTGTATTGTGACATGTATCGTAGCCATCAAATTGTAGGGAAAGTACGCCTTTCCCATTGGTGTAGGCGGCAAAGGTTGTACTGTAGCTCATAAATGTTGAGACGGGGGCCCGGCCGGTTACAATCGCGTCATATTCAGTTATGATTGGTGCGTCAAATGTACCAGCAGCTTGCTGAATGTCCGTCATCATGCGGCCGATGAAATCACTAGGAGCTTTAAGTTTAAAGCGGTAGTACGGCTCTAGTAATATATTTTCTGCTTGTTCGAGCCCTTGCCGTAATGCACGGAATGTTGCTTCACGGAAATCGCCACCTTCAGTATGTTTATTATGTGCGCGTCCTGTTAAGAGTGTGAAGCGAATATCTGTAACCGGAAAACCGGTTAACAGCCCATGATGATCGCGCTCGAATAAATGTTTTTCAATGAGTCGTTGATGTCCAACTGATAAATCATCTGCGTGGCATGCATTGACAAATGTATTGCCGGTGCCGCGTGTATTTGGCTCCATCAATAAATGGACCTCTGCGTAATGCTTTAATGGCTCGAAATGACCGTAACCTGTCACCGTTGTGGTGATCGTTTCCATATACAAAATCTGTGGTTCGCTAAATGAAATGTCTAACGAGAACCGTTCATGAAGCACTTCGATAAGAACCTCGAGTTGGATGACACCCATAATATGAACATGAATTTCTTGAAATTTTTCATGCCATAGCACACGTAATGAAGGTTCTTCTGCTTCAAGAATACGGAAAGTTTTTAACACGTCCTTTATATGCTGAGTGCCTTCATAATGTACTTTTGCCTGTAAAGTCGGTACTAACTCAAAGGGCTGAGAATTATTCGAAGAACCAATAATATCGCCGATGTTTGCTAGACTAATCCCTTTTACTGCGAAAATCTCCCCGGCCTCTATCTTTTGAGAAGTTTCATACCGGTTGCCATTGTATAGTCGAATCTCCGTCACTTTTTCAGTCACGTCTCCAAATGAAAGTTCATCACGGACATGTAACGTTCCTTGCAAAGATTTGATAAAAGTTAAGCGTTGATGTCCATCATGACGAATTTTAAACACCTCACCTTGAAACGGAGCGTTGTTATTAAATTGTGTCTCTGTAAGGAGGGGGAGCTGTGTTAGGAATTCCTTTATTCCACTATCTTTTAAGGCAGACCCAGTAAAACATAGAAAGGCCTTTTCCTGTTTAATCATCCTAGATAAATGAGTAAGGCAGCTAGAGCTATCCAATGTTTCATTGAGAAAAGCATCGAGAAGGTGTTCATCACGTTCAGCAAGCCACTCCATTATGTCGTTTGAAACATAGTCGGAACGGAGCGGTTCGTCTACGAATAAAACATCTGCAGAGCAATCCTTTTGAAGCGCAGCCATTACAGCTTCAACATCTGCTCCTTCACGATCAATTTTGTTAATAAAAAAGAAGGTTGGAACATGATATTGGCGTAAAAGTTGCCACACTGTTTCAGTATGACCCTGTATTCCTTCGACAGCACTAACAATAATGATGGCATAATCCATAACCCGAATGGCACGCTCCATCTCTGGAGAGAAATCGACGTGCCCTGGTGTATCGATTAATGTATATGTATCATCCCCAAGCGTCATGCGGCCTTGCTCCGCAAAAATCGTAATGCCTCGCTGACGCTCCAGCTCATGACTATCTAAAAATGTGTCCTGGTGATCCACTCGTCCACGAGCTTGAATACTGTTTGTATGAAATAGTAACTGCTCAGAAAATGTTGTTTTACCGGCATCCACGTGAGCAAGTACTCCAATTGTTACATGCATAAAAAGATCCTCGTTTCTATTCATTCATTTAACAACATTGTAACAGAATTGGTATAAAAAATATTTCATATAGTGTTTATGTCGCAATAGTGTTAATATATGTATGATTGCGAATCTACTAGTCAATCTATATATAACAAAATAAAAATGACGTATTGGTGTAAATGACCTTTGTTATTTGCTTAAAAGGGAAATCGGTGCAAATCCGATGCTGTCCCGCAACTGTAAATGGGGAGTCTATACAAGATGCCACTGTAGCCACGCTATGGGAAGGCGTATAGATGATGAACCTAAGCCAGGATACCTGCCAATATGTATTTATTACTGAATCCACGAGGATGGGGATAGTGAATAGGTTGAAAAACCTTTCTTTTGCTATGCTAACCTCTTGGAAACAAGGGGGTTTTTTTATGCCCTTTTCTAAAATCGCTATCTGGTAGCATAGGAGTCTAAACGATTTCTTTCTATATATTTAACATCAAAGGAGAAGAGGACATGAAGAAATGGAAAAGCGTATGGCTAGTCTTTGCGATCGCAATGGTGGCTATATTGGGTGCATGTAGTGAAAAGGACAAACTAGAATCTGCTACACAAAGTGAGAAGGTAGAGCCTTCACAAGCTGAAAAGTCAGACATAACGATTAAAAATAATGGAACAACGCAAGTATATAAGGAAGCCCCCAAAAAAGCGATTAGCTTAAATCAGCACGTGACAGAAATTATGTTAGCTTTAGAGCTAGAAGATTCAATGGTAGGGACGGCGTACTTAGATGACAAAATTTATGAGCCCCTACAAGCGGCCTATGATAAAGTGCCTGTGTTAGCAAAACAGTATCCTACAAAGGAGCAGGTTATTGATGCAGAAGCAGATTTTTTATTAGGTGGTTGGAAAAGCGCCTTTGGAGAGAAAGGTGTAGGTACACAAGAAGAGCTTGAAACATTAGGCATTCACACTTATTTACATACAGCCTCAATCATGACGAAACCAACTTTAGACGATATTTTCACAGATATTCGAAATATCGCAAAAATTTTCCGTGTTGAAGATCGTGGAGAAGCACTAATTGAAAAAATGACAAAGGATGTAGAGAATGTCCGTGCAAAACTACCGCAAAATGGAGAAGAACTGCCTGTTTTAGTGTTTGATAGTGGTGATAAAGAGATCTTCACTGCAGGACAAAACATTATGAATGAACTTGTTACGATGGCCGGCGGTAAAAATATTTTTGGTGATGTAGAATCGGGTTGGACTACGGTGTCCAAAGAAGATACAGTAGAACGTAATCCAGCGGTCGTAGTTGTCATAGATTACGGAGAAACAACAGCGGAAGCAAAAATAAACTTCTTAAAAAATGATCCAGCCTTGAAGGAAATGGAAGCAGTGAAAAACGAACGCTTTGTGATTCTACCACTTTCTGCTGCATCTGAAGGGGTACGTGCTGCAGAAGCCATTCAAATTTTGGCGAAAGGCTTCTATCCTGAGAGTTTTTAAGCTATCCAATAAATGGGGGGCTAGCAATTGGCTAGCTCCTTTTTCATAAGGAGAAGTATTTATGAATGCATTCCGTTCGAATATACCGGACAAAACCTTCGAAAACTTAAACATTAATGGGGATTTTACTCGCCTTGCCGTAAGCCCAGGCATTATTAATAAACATTATACCCCTGCACAATTCCAAACAATAGCAAAGGTTGTAGGGGAAAAGGGTGCCATAAAATACTCTGCCTCTTACAGCATATTATTATCTATCCCAACAGTAGAAGTTGAAAAGACGATTGAGGAGCTAGAAGACGCTGGCCTTTATGTGGCAAAGCAAGGTCCGATTGTAGAGATGAAAGCGTGTGATTTTTGTGATGGTGACAAAATGGAGGCAGCACCAATTACAGAAAAGCTATATCATTCATTAAAAGGAATCACTGTCCCTACAAGATTACGTGTAAACGTCAATGGCTGTGCCTCTGCTTGTTATAATGCGGTGTATGATGATATTGGGCTTGTTTATCAAAAGGATAGCTTTGATGTCTATTTAGGAGCAGTGCCGATGGGAGCGAATGCAAAAGCTGGGACACTCTTTGCGAAAAAGGTAGGAGTAGAGCTTATTGAAGGCTTTCTAAAGCAAATCATTGAGCTCTATCAGAAACATGCTCGTCCGAATGAACCCTTTTATAAATTTTATCGCAGAACAAATTCTGCTGATTATTGGAAAGATTTAATCTTACTATTATCATAACGATGTCTCTTAGCGACTGATTACGTCTGATAAATCGCTTCATGTGATGATAGAAAATTAGAAGTATTTTATCATCAACATATCAATTTGCCTTACTAAAGAGGCTTGGGCATAAGAAAACTAAAATTTTCACATTTTAAAGCGCAAGAATTTATCATTTTAAAAACTGATTTCTTGCGCTTATTAAGTTTTGTCCCATCTTCTTATTTACAAAAAATATTGTTGAGTTGTTTCGATTTCATATAGATAGTGTTACTTGTCATAACAAGGCTTGTGTTTATTATTTTCTGATTATTCAGAAATAATAATGACAATTTGACTATGTCATGATATGGTAGTTGAGAAAACGTTTTCGTAAAACGTTTTCTTAAAATGTGATTTTATAGTAATAGTAGGTGAAGATTGTGAGACGATGGACCATTAAAGACATTGCGAAACAAGCGGGTGTTTCCATTACCACTGTTTCTCGAGTATTGAATGAAAAAGAAGAGGGAATGTCTCCAAAGACACGTGAAAAGGTACTAAAAGTTATGGAGGAGGTAGATTTTCAGCCTAACCAATTTGCTCGTGGTCTTGTTACGAAGCGATCGAAAATATTTGGGTTAATTATTCCGAACATTTCTAATCCTTATTTTCCGGAATTATGTAGGGGGGTGGAGGATGAAGCGAATGAACGAGAATATAGTTTAATCATCTGTAATTCTGATGATCAATCTGATAAAGAGAAGCGATATTTGCGACTATTAGAAGAACAACAGGTAGATGGAATCATTTTTTCTGCAAAAGATTCTTTGGAGTCTTCGGATGAAGAGCAATTATCGCGTGCAAAAATTCCTTTCATTCTCGTTGATAGGGGAAAAAGTGAAAAAAATCATTCCAGTGTTTTATTAGATAATGATAAAGGTGGATATTTAGCAGGAAAACATTTAACAGAACTGGGACATAGAAAGATAGCGTGCATTATTGGTCCAAAGTCTATTTCTTTGACTAATGACCGTTTAGAGGGTTTCAGAAGAGCATTGGCTGAATCAGGGGTTGAACTTTCGCCATCGCAAATTATTGAAGGGGACTTTCAGATGGAAATGGCGTACCAAAAGTCCAAAGACCTCCTTATGAAAAAAGAGGTAACGGCAATATTCGCCTTTAATGATGTGATGGCATTCGGTGTTTATCGTATGGCTCACGAGCTTGGGATTCATATACCAAGGGATTTATCCATCGTAGGCTTTGATGACATTCCGTTAGTATCTGCATTAATACCAATGCTTACTACCATTCGTCAAGATACTTATCTAATGGGACGGGAGGCTGTGAAGCTTTTAATACAAAAACTTGAGAATAATGAAACGCAATCTATTATGTTTAATCCGACTCTAGTAGTACGAGAAAGTAGTACATCACCTAAATTATTACTGTAATTTATCATCATAGAACAGTAAAAATTATAGATTAACTATAGGAGTGAACTTGATGAAAAAAATACCAGTAATTATTGATTGTGACCCAGGAATTGACGATGTAATGGCGCTATTATTAGCTTTTTCTCGAGATGATCTGGACATAAAATTAATTACAACGGAACCAGGAAATCAAACTCAAGAAAAAACGATCTACAATGCTAGAGCTTTTACAAGTTACATGAAACAAAATATTGAAATCGCAAGAGGATTAAAGGAACCTTTATTCCGCGAACTTGAGGTTGCTAATGATGTTCACGGGGAGAGTGGGTTAGGAGAAGTTATTTTTCCGGAGCCGGATTTATTTGAAAGCGATAGAACAGCCTTAAATGCTTTAATTGCTGTTTTAACTGAAAGTGAAGAACCTATCGTTTTAATCGCAACTGGCCCACTTACAAATATCGGAGCATTACTACTTGCTCATCCAGAAGTGAAAGAAAAAATTAGCTATATTTCGTATATGGGTGGTGCAGCTGTATCTGGCAATATGAGTCCTTTTGCAGAGTTTAATGTATATGTTGATCCACATGCAGCCGATATCGTTTTTCGTTCTGGAATTCCTATCATTATGAGCGGACTTGATGTTACTCATAAAGCGTATATCAATATGGAAGAATTGAATCAAATTGAAAGTATGGATACAGATTTATCTCAAAAGATTGGGGCAATGCTGCGCTTCTATATTTTAAATGCAAAAAATAATGATTTTCAAGAAACGGATTTTGAAAATAGTTTTCGTTTGCATGATCTTTGTGCTGTGTCCTATGTTGTCACTCCGGAACTTTTTGAAGGGAAAAATTGCTTTGTAGCGGTTGAAACAGAAGGGCGTCATACTGCTGGTGCGACGGTTGTAGATTACATGCACCGTTCTGGCAAACCTCATAATGTAAAAGTTTTGCATTCGGTAAATCGTGGAGCTTTTGTCAATCAATTTATGGAAGCGGTTGCGAAAATGGGCCGTCAAATCAATCAATAATAAAAAGGGTGGGAATCCAAGATGAAACGTAGTTTTAAAGATGATTTTAATATGATGTCTATGCTTCTTATTCCAATTGGTGTAGCTGTTAATATTGTCGGTTTTCAAATTGCTAACGTTTTAAGGCTCCCTATTTTTCTTGATACGATTGGAACCATTTTAATCGGAGTCGTTGCTGGTCCTTGGGTTGCATTACTTGCTGGTTTAATTACCAACCTTATTAATGGTATTTTCAATCCTACGTATTTTCCATATGTCATTACATCGGTGGCAATTGGGTTAGGAGTAGGATACTTGTCCAAAGGTGGAATGTTTAAAAATATTCCTAAAACGATTATTTCCGGAATTGTGATTACATTTATTGCTGTTATAGTTTCTGCTCCGATTACAGTGTTAGTTTTTGGAGGAGCAACAGGAAGTACAGGATCTCTCCTTACAGCAACATTCCTTGCTTCAGGACAAAAAATTTGGAGTGCCGTGTTCGCTTCATCCTTTATCTTTGAAATTGCTGACAAAGTAGTATCTGCTCTAATCGTTTACTTTATTGTAAGAAAAATGTCTGATCGCTATTTATCAAAAATGAATTACGGGACTCTATACATGAAACGTGAAGACTGACAGTAGTTTCATGAATTCTTTCCGTTCTGCCTGAGCGGAAAGATCTACTTTTTCTGAGGAGGGTTCACAGTGCAGAAAAATTTCATTCAACAATTGCATCCATTGACTAAATTTTTCTTTGCATTACTTGTATCAGCTGCCGTACTTATAATTCCAGGGTTTAAATTTTCATTTCTAGTTTTTCTAATTTTACTTCTAATCGCTGCCGCTGCAAGCGTTTTGAATGAATTTTTTGGAACTGTTGTGAAGGCTTTGTTATTTTTACTAATTATCGTTTTCCTCATGCAGCTCTTTTTCTATCCAGGTGATCATCTGATTGGACAATGGGGAATATTCAAATGGACTGAGGAAGGCTTGAATTATGGATTATCGCTTACTTCTCGTATTCTTGCGATGGGTTCTGCCTTCATATTATTTTTCCGTTTGACAGAGGTTCGTGACTTTGTAAAATCGCTAGAAGATGCTGGCTTACCTCCAATGGGAGCGTATGTTGTTTTATCCACATTACAAATTATTCCTGAAATGCGACGCCATGCTAACACAATTATGGATGCGCAAAAAACACGTGGAGTAGAAACGGAAGGGTCAATGTTCATAAGAGCTAAAGCATTTATTCCAACCTTAACTCCTCTCATATTATCATCTATATCAAGTACTGAGGAACGAGCAATTACTTTAGAATCGAGAGCATTTTCTGCTCCAACAAAGAAGACTAGTTTGCATAAGTTAACAAAAAGTACAGCTGATCGAATTTTACCATTCGTCTATATTCTCATTTTAGTAGGATTGGTGTTATGGAGGATACTTACATGAATAAGATCATTGAAATGAAAAATGTCTCCTATCGATATCCAGTTAGTGATGATTGGAATATAAAAAATGTGTCTTTTACAATTGAAAAGGGGAAATTTACAGCCATTATTGGCAACAATGGATCGGGGAAAACGACTCTTTGTAATATCATACGTGGATTCATTCCACACTTTTATAAAGGCAACCTTGAAGGGGACGTTATTGTCGATAATAAAAGAATAGTAGAATACCAATTAGGTCAATTAGGAGAAAAAATTGGATATGTCTTTCAAAATCCTTTTATCCAAGTATCAGGAGTAAAAGATACTGTCTTTGACGAAGTAGCGTATGGGCTCGAAAATTTAGGTGTAGAAGTAAATGAAATAATAGAGAGAGTAAATGAAATATTAAAGCTTATTAAAATCGAGCATTTACGAGAAAAACACCCAATGGAGCTGTCGGGTGGTCAACGCCAACGTGTTGCGCTTGCTTCAATCATCGTAATGAATCCAGATATCCTTGTCATTGACGAGCCAACATCTCAGCTAGACCCAATTGGAACGGAGCATGTATTTAATATCATTCGTCTTATGAAAGATAAGGGGAAAACAATTATCCTAGTAGAACATAAAATGGACTTAATTGCTGAATATGCCGACAATTTAATAGTCCTCCACGAGGGAGAAATTGCTTTACAAGGTTCGACCCGAGCTGTTTTTGCCGATTCACGCTTTGGAGAATATAACATTCAATATCCTCATGTAACCGAGGTCGCTCTTAATTTAAAGAAAAACGGTGTTGCATTAAAATATGTCCCGATTCGTAACGAGGAATTACCTGAAAGCATTAGTTGGGCAAGCATAGGGGAGTGTACTTATGACTGAACTTCAATTTAAAAATGTCAGTTTCGCTTATCCCGATGGAACAAAAGCATTAGAAAATTTGACACTTACTGTTCCTGCTGGGCAACGCTTAGCCATTATTGGACAAAATGGGGCCGGAAAGACAACGGCAGTAAAATTAATGAACGGTCTTTTAAAACCAACTGAAGGCGAGGTAACTGTTGGGGATTGGCATACAAAAGATTATACGACAGCACAAGTTTCTCGAAAGGTTGGCTATGTATTTCAAAACCCGGACGATCAAATTTTCCATAATAATGTGGCATTAGAAGTCCAGTTTGGTCCTAAAAATATGGGCTTTGATTCAGAACGTGTATCGCTTTTAACAGATTGGGCGATGAAAGTATGTGGAATTTATAATGTTTCTCACGAAAATCCTTATAATCTTCCCTATTCGGTTCGTAAATTTGTTACCATTGCGTCCGTTTTGGCAATGGATTCCGATGTGATTATTTTAGATGAGCCGACAGCTGGGCAGGATCGGGTCGGATTAGATTTATTAAGTAAGCTTTTAGACGAATTAGAGGGAAAGGGAAAAACTGTTATTGCGATTACGCACGATATGGAATTTGTCACGGATTATTTCTCTCGTATTGTTGTAATGGCAAATCGAAAGATTATTGCAGATGATGATTCAGAACGCATTTTCTATAATCCTTCGATATTAGAAGAGAGTATGCTGAAACCGCCTGCAGTTGCTAAAATTGCCAACTTATTGGGTTTGGAGAAAGGTATTTTGACAAAAGACCAATTATTATCCGTATTAAAGGAAAGAGTTTTAATGAGAGGGTGATAACTGGTATGGATATTTCATTAGTTGGGAGCATTAACATAGATCTTGTTTATCGTGTTCCTTATATCGTTAATAATGGTGAAACGCTTCATAGTACGTTCCATAGTGTTCATTTCGGTGGAAAGGGTGCGAACCAAGCTGTAACTGCAAGCCAGCTAGGAGCAAACGTTCATTTTATTGGAAAAGTAGGTAAAGATGATTTCGGGGAACAGGCTATAGACAATTTAAGAAATAAAGGCGTTTATGTTGATTTCGTTCAAAAGGAAGGAGCAACTGGGCAAGCGATTATTCAAGTGACAGATGCCGGTGATAATGCGATTGTTTTATTTTCCGGTGCAAACTTTTTAGTTACTCCTAAACAAATTGAACAAGAAACACATATCTTTTCTTCAAGTAAGGTACTCCTTCTTCAACTTGAAATACCGCTTGATACAGTTGAAAGGGCCGTGGAAATCGCATCTCATCATAGAAAAATCGTTATCCTAAATCCAGCACCAACTCATCGATTACCAGATTCATTATTGGAGAAAATTACATTTTTAACGCCAAATGAAACAGAACTTGCTCAATTAACGGGTATTGAAACGACAACGGAAGAAAATATTCGCTCCGCATGTCGTTTATTGCTAGAAAAAGGGGTTGGGACAGTGGTCGTTACACTTGGATCAAAAGGCTCTTTTTATATGAATCATGAAGAAAGTGGCTGGGTTCCAGCGTTAAGCGTTGACACAATAGATACAACTGGTGCCGGAGATGCATTTAATGGTGCTTTGGCAGTTGGACTATGCCGGGGAGATTCGCTTCGAAGTTCGATCGATTTTGCCACGAAAGTTGCCGCTTATGTCGTTACACAAATGGGGGCACAACCATCAATCCCGGATTCACTCTTGAAATAAATGATAGCCGTAGCTGTTCGTAATTATTACGAACAGCTATGTTTTTTTATACGCAAGTCATTAGTGGGTATTCGAAATCCACTTTAGAATAAAAAACAATTTCTCCGAAAAAGGAGGAATAATGCTTAGTGTATCGAAATATTGTACTAAGTAACCAAATTTTCACACAAAGGGGATAGGGAAGTTATGACATTGAAACAAGGGATAAAACCAGAAGATCTATATGAATTAAAATCAGTGGCGGATCCACAAGTATCACCTGATGGAACAGAAGTGGTGTATGTACAGACTCATATTGATGAGAAGAAAAAGGACTATGTGTCTAATTTATTTTACATAAATCTGGATGATAAAAAAACGCAACAATGGACATTTGGGGAAGATAAAACGCATTCACCTGTTTGGTCTCCGGATGGCAGTAAAATCGCGTTTGTGTCATCGAGAAATGGCAAACCACAAATTTTTGTTCTTTCAAAAACAGGCGGGGAAGCGAAACAAGTTACGAATTGTAAAAACGGTGCGACATCGCCTACTTGGTCTCCTTGTGGAGAGAAAATTGCCTTCTCTGTACAGCTTGGTAAAGATGAAAACATTGATGATAAAGTTGAGAACAATCAAAAGGAAGACAAAGAGCTAAAACCACTTGTAATAGATAAGATGAAACATAAATCAGATGGAGCTGGATTTATGGATATGGAGCAATTTTCTCAAATTGCGATCGTTCATCTTGCATCAGGAGAATTAGAGCTACTGACGGAAGGGAAACATAATTTACAGCTTGGTACATGGTCTCCAGATGGAAAATATCTTTCGTACATTGCGGACTTAACAGAGGATCTAGACTTTTCATTTATATGTGATATTTATTTATTGGATTTAGAAACGAAACATGGTCGCAAGCTAACAGATGGGTCAGGGGTGTTTTACCAAACTTCATGGTCTCCGAACAGCCGCTTCATAGCTTATGTTGGAAACGAAAGAGAATTTGAAAATGCAACACAACCAAAGCTATGGATTTATGATTTGGACAATGATAATCAGATTTGTGTTACGAGTGAATTTGACGCGCCTGTCGGTGATTTTGCTATCGGTGATTTCCTTCAAGGTGTTGTTCCTCCACGCCTTCAATGGTTAGAGGATAATAAAAGCTTTTACTTCCAATTGACAGATCACGGAAATACATCTATTTATTTTGGCAATCTATCAGGAGAATTGTATCCAGCTATTCATGATGATCAATATGTATATGGTTTTTCACTTGATGCTAAAAATGATAGAGCGGTAGTCGCAATCAGTACGACTACAAACCCTGGGGATCTATTTTACGTAAATTTAAATACCGGTGAAAAGGAACAGCTTACTACAGTTAATGAAGAATTTTTACAGACGCGAGCATTATCTGTCCCAGAAGCAATTGAATTTGAAGGGGCAGATGGCTGGAAAGTAAACGGCTGGATGATGAAGCCTATTGGATATGAAGAAGGGGAGAAATACCCACTTATTCTTGAAATCCATGGTGGTCCGCACGCAATGTATGCTAACTCTTATTTTAACGAATTCCAAATCCTTGCTGCAAAAGGCTTTGCGGTACTATATACGAATCCTCGAGGAAGCCATGGTTATGGTCAAAAATTTGTGGATGCAGTACGTGGTGATTATGGCGGCAATGATTATAATGATCTAATGGCTGCTGTTGATTATGCATTGGAGCAATATGATTTCATTGACCAAAAGCGTCTCGGCGTTACAGGTGGAAGCTATGGGGGCTTCATGACAAACTGGATTGTTGGACAGACAAATCGATTTAAAGCAGCTGTTACGCAACGTAGCATTTCTAACTGGATTAGCTTTTACGGCGTAAGTGATATCGGCTATTACTTCAATGACTGGCAGATTCAAGCGGGACTAGACGATATCGAGAAGCTATGGCAACATTCACCACTTAAGTATGTAGACAACGTGGAGACGCCATTGTTAATTTTACACGGCGAAAAAGACTATCGCTGTCCGATTGAACAAGCAGAGCAATTGTTTATCGCCTTAAAACATCGTAAAAAAGAAACGAAATTTGTGCGTTTCCCTGAAGCCAATCACGAACTTTCAAGGAGCGGAAAACCAACGTTACGAATTAATCGACTAGAATATATTAGAGATTGGTTTGTAGACTATCTATAAGAAAAATATTGGTGGCTTAAGAAGTGGAAATACTTCTTAAGCCACCTTTTTATAGGGAGGGAAAAATCTTTTTTATCTTGAGGAAGGAAATAGATGATTGAAATACTTTTTAGCTATTGATTAATTATTCCGTAATACACCAAATCCTCATATTTTCCGTCTTTAATGATGTGATCCTTTAAAATTCCTTCTTGTTTCATGCCGATCTTGTCCATTACTTTTCCAGAAGCGGGGTTCGTTGAAAAATATCGAGCAAATACTTTATGCAATTTCTTTTCTTCAAAAGCGAATTGAACAATCGACTGCGCCGCCTCCGTGGCATAGCCTTTTCCCAATGCTCCTCGCCAATCCAATAGGCGATTTCACCTTGCTTAAAACGTTTATTATTCGATAATGCAATGGCTCCATATAATTCGCCGATTTCCTTATCTGTAACTGCAAACTCGTACGAAATATCCTTCGTAAAATTATCGTAATGATGTTCCATCCATGATAATGCATCATCTAAACTATATGGATAAGGTAGGTACATCGTGCTTTTGTATATATTATAGTTATTGCAAAGCTTTGCAATCGTTTTTGCATCAGTTGTTTCAAATAATCTAAGAACGAGTCTTTCTGTAGTAATCATTAATTTTTCATGAACATATCCCATTTAATCATCTCCGTTTATCGATATTTAGAGTAATTTAAGAACCCAAAATTTTAGCAAGGAATAAGAAAAATAAATAGAAACAGAAAGAGGAAACACATAAGCAAATAACAAAGATGGACATTAAGTTGTCAAGTAAACTATTTGTTTTATAAACATAAATAATCCGAAACCGATTCCTAATAGAAATATTAATGGCCAAAAATATGAAATGATATTAAGTGCTAAAACATTAGATGTTGAATTAATAAAATAAGTTGTACAAATTAATCCAAAAGTAACTGAAGTCATTGTCATAATGAATGATTTCATTTTTAATAATTCCAGTCTAAATCACTCCTTTTTAAGTTTCCTACCTTTATTTTCTGTCTTGTACTATCTGATATATGCCCCAGGAAAGCACCCAGTTGGAACAAAAATTAACCCTATTATTTGACGATATATCAATAATTTGTATTATAACATTCTAAGAATTCTAACAATATGGCAGGAGGGTTAATATAAATATTTCTGCCAAACAAAAAGACAGAATCATTTGGGAGTGATTCTGTCTAATTTCATTTAGTTAAGTTTTTGAATGAAAACAACTTTTAAGTAATTGAATTCTGGATATTCACGTGTGGCACGGAAATCCTTTGGTAAGCTAAATTCTTCAACAATTTTATAGGCTGTTTTAGTTTCTTTAAATGCTTGGTTAATAAAGCTCTTGAATTTTTTCATCCCAAAGCTTGCATTGTTCGTTGAGGCAACGATGATACCGTTTTTCTCCGTAATAGCGATTGTATCTACTAGTAATTTAGGGTAGTCTTTCGCAGTTGAGAACGTTCTTTCCTTCGTACGTGCAAAGCTTGGTGGATCTAAAACTACAAGGTCAAATTTTAAATTGTGGCGCTGAGCATATTTAAAATAGTTAAAGACATCCATTACTTTAATGTCCTGTGATTCGTAATCAATGCTATTAACGCTAAATTGTTCAATTGTTTTGGCTAAACTACGCTTTGCAACATCCACACTTGTTGTTTTTACTGCTCCTCCAAGTGCCGCTGCGACAGAAAATGCCCCCGTATAGGAGAACGTATTAAGCATATTTTTACCTTCCGCATAACGTTCACGAATGGCAAGTCTCACTTCACGTTGATCGAGGAAAATACCTGTCATGGCGCCATCGTTTAAATTAACTGCGTATTTCATATTATTTTCCGATACGATAATGGGGAATTCGCCAGGCGTTCCCATGACAAAATCGTCCTGTTCCATATACTGACCTTTCGTATCGAAACGTTTTTTCTCATATATAGCCTTGTAGTCTACTGTCTCTGCAAGGGCTTCATACACTTCTTCTTTAAATGAATAAATGCCGGCGCTATACCAGCTCACCATATAGTAAGAATCGAAAAAGTCAATCGTAAGACCGCCAATGCCATCACCCTCGCCATTAAAGATTCGGAAGGCTGTTGTTTGAGGATTGTTGAAAAATGCTTCACGATTTTGTATGGCCTTATTAATTTTTTTCATAAAAAAGGCTTTGTCTATTTTTTCGTTTGCATCGGTCGTTAGCACCCAACCAATACCTTTATTTTGTATGCCATAGTATCCTGTACCAATAAAACGGTTATGATTATCCATAAGTCTTAGTAGTGCACCTTCTTCTTTTGGAAGATGACGTGCATCAACTGCATCTTTCGAAATAAGAGGGTAGCCTTTTTTTAATTGATCAGAAAATGGATTGTTAATTTGTAAAGCAATAGATTGTGTCATGTTGTCATCCTTTAAAAAACGTTTTGCTCTATTATCGCACTATTTTATGTCGATAGACAAACTTATTTCACGAAATTAGCAATTTTTTCAGCTGTTTCAATCGTCGCTTCTTCAAAAAAGTTCATTTTACTAAAGTAACTATGGATTAAACCAGTCATATTGACATGTTCAACAGTCACTCCGGCGTCTGTAAGCTTATGCGCGTATGCAAGACCTTCATCGTAGAGGACATCTGCCTCAGCAGCAATAATGATTGTTTTCGGTAAAACACTGAAATCCTCAATCTGAAGTGGAGAAACAAGTGGATTCATATAGTTTTGTTCATCTGTGTAATGACCTGTAAACCATTGCATTCCTCGTTTGTCTAAGCCAAAGTGTTCACCGTATGCATTGTAAGAAGCCGTTGTAAAATCAACATTGACTACAGGATAAATAAGTGCCTGCGCTTTAATCACTGGTCCATTAAATGTAGCAGCTAAATAGGCAGCTACTGTTGCTAAGTTTCCACCTGCGCTATCACCAGCGACTGTCAGATTTGTTGCATCTCCACCAAAATTTTGGATGTTTTCGCTTACCCACACTAAAGCGTCATAGGCATCGTAGAGTGGTGTAGGGAATGGGTATTCTGGAGCTAAGCGATAATCAACTGATATAACAATGGCTTGTGCTTTTTCTGCTAGTAGCTGACAGCCTGCATCGGTAGAGTCTATATTTCCAAATACCCAACCGCCTCCATGATAATAAACAATGACAGGAAGCTTTTCGTCTAAAACAGGTTTATAAATGCGCACATTAATTTGCGCACCATCTCGAACGGTTATTTTTCTATTGTCAATTGCCGCAAGTTGTGGGCTGTGTGGTGATGTCCATTTTGGCACAACTCGAATGGCTCTCGCTTCTTGTGGTGATAGTTCATAATACTGTTTAGAAGAATCACTTGCTTTTATATAATGGATCGCTTCATCTCTTAACTTCGTCATCTTCATCAATCCTTTTAATTACTTTGATAGCTCTATTATAAACTATTCATATAAAATTACTAGGATTTAATATCGGAAATGAAAATAAATTTAATTTCTATGCAGAAATAATCTGATTGTAAAGTTAAATTATGTTTATAATATAATGAACGATAGTATTTGGAGGGACAATATGATTTCATTAATTGTGGCACATGATAATAATTATGTGATTGGTTATGAAAATGGCATGCCATGGCATTTGCCTGGGGATTTAAAATATTTTAAGGATAAAACGATGGGGAAGCCTATGATTATGGGGCGTAAAACATTTGAATCCATCGGTAGACCGCTTCCTGGTCGACGCAATATTGTCATTACACGTGACGCAAGTTATCATGCGGACGGGATTGAGGTAGTAACAAGCTTAGAGGGTGCCCTCGCTCTTGCTGGGGATGTTCCAGAAATTATGATAATTGGCGGCGAGCAAATTTTCCGCTTATCCATGGATATCGCAGATCGCTTGTACATTACAAAAATTAATCATTCATTTAATGGGGATACATACTTCCCGAAATATGAGGATTTTACAGAAGTATCCTCAGAGGAGCCAGAAACTGCACCAGAGGGATACACATTCCAATATCAGATTTTCGAGCGTAAAAGCTAAAGCCAGTAAGTAGTAAGGAAGCACGGTTATAAATGACCGTGCTTTTTTGCGTTATTAAATAAAGGTTTGGGAATATTTGTAGAATAAAGGGTTGTTAGGATGTTCCGGGCGAGCGCATTAAGTTCGGTAAGTACACCGTAGTGACGGTGAGAAACGTCGAAGTGACGGAAAGAGAATCGAGCGACGGAAAGAACCGACGAAGTGACGGATAGAAACCTCGAAGCGACGGAAAGAGTCGTCGCAGTGATGGAAAGAACCATCGAAACGACGGAAGAAGAATTGAGCGACGGAAAGAACTGACGAAGTGACGGATAGAAACCTCGAAGCGACGGAAAGAGTCGTCGCAGTGACGGAAAGAGTCATCGAAACGACGGAAGAAGAATCGATCGACGGAAAGAACCGACGAAGCGACGGATAGAAACCTCGAAGTGACGGAAAGAACCATCGAAGCGACGGATAGAGTCGTCGCAGCGACGGAAAGAGTCACCGAAACGACGGAAAGAGTCACCGAAACGACGGAAAGAACCGACGAAGCGACAGATAGAAACCTCGAAGCGACGGATAGAACCTCGAAGCGACGGAAAGAGCCCTCCAAACGACGGAAGTAAAATCGAAGGAAATAAAAGGGTTTAACAAATAATAAAAATCGCTTCTTTTTTAACGGAAGCGATTTTTTATATTTATAAGTAAAAATAAACACAAGCATACATTGCGCCACAGCCAGCTAATACAAATAGATGCCAAATCGTATGATTGTAGGGAAGTGAACGCCATGCGTAAAAAATAGCTCCAATCGTATAGAATAGCCCTCCTGCTAATAGTAAAGCAAAGCCATGAAAGCCTAAGAAAAGGTAGACAGGTTTAACGGCAAAAATAATTAGCCAGCCCATACCGATGTAAAAAATTAAAGAAAGCTTTTCGAATCGATTAATAAAAAAGCATTTAAAAATAACGCCTAGTATCGCTAAGGACCAAATAATACATAATAACGTAATACCCAGTGTGCCACCAATTGCGATTAAAAGGAAAGGTGTATACGTTCCAGCAATTAATATATAAATAGAGGAATGGTCAAGAATAGCGAAAAAGTGTTTGCATTTTTCTGGCATGCTATGTAGCAAAGTTGACATTAAAAATAAAATGATCACAGAAGCGCCAAAAATAGTGAACGTAGTTATTTGGAGCGCACTTCCGGTTTGAACTGCTGCTAAAATTAGAACAACTAGAGCTGGAATACTTGCGATAAATCCAATGCCATGAGTAATGGCATTCCACAATTCTTCCTTCCATGTTTTGTAGTCAAAAGAATCAATCATATCGAACACTCCTTTCGTGCATACATTTACTATACCCCAATAATTTTCATCCTGGTATTTACATTTGTCATGTTTTCAACATCAAAAGTGTCATATAAATGTCGAAATGTGTGAGGGACATTGTTAGACAAGGACTGAACAAAGCGCTATAGTATCCAAGGTAGCGGATTCAAAATGGACTAAAACGAGCGAAACCTAATGACAAATGTCATGTTTACATAATGATTCATTAGTCTATATAATAATTTTAATGAAGTAAAAGGATGTGTCGAAGTGGGACGAATTCATATAGTAACGGACTCAACTTGTGATTTAACAAATGAAGAAGTAGCGCAACATGATATACATATTGTGCCTTTAACGATTCAAATTGACGATAAAACATATACAGATGGTGTTGATTTAGAACCACAATCTTTTTTAAGCTTAATGAAAAATGCTAAAAATTTACCTAAAAGCTCACAGCCTGCACCGGGGAAATTTAAAGAATTGTACGATGAGCTTGGTAAAGACGGAGATCAAATTATTTCTCTTCATATGACTGGTGGTATGAGTGGAACAGTGGAATCAGCTCGTCAGGCAGCGCAAATGACGGATTCCGATGTAACTGTGATCGATTCACGTTTTATTGCTATAGGTTTAGCTATTCAAATACGTGAGGCTATTAAAATGCGCGACGCTGGCGCTACGGTTGAGGAAATTGTTGAGCGTCTTGAGAAAGTGCGCGAAAATACGTATTTGTATGTTATTGTTGATACACTTGAAAATCTTATTAAAGGCGGACGAATTGGAAAAGGGACAGGTTTTATCGGTTCTTTATTGAACATAAAAGTAATTGCAAACTTAGAAGGTGGCGCATACAATCCGGTATCCAAAGTACGGAGCCATAAACAGGTTGTGAACTACTTATTTAAACAATTCCAAGCAGACACAGCTGGAAAAACAGTAAAATCAGTTGGGATTTCTCACGCAGAAGGTTTAACAACGATGGGTGGACCATTAAAAGAATTAGTTGAAGGAACAGGTTTTAATGAAGTAGAAATTGCCTTTACTTCACCAATCATTTCTACGCATACTGGCCCAGGTGCTATTGGTTTTATTTATTTCGCAGAATAATATATAAGAGCTACTACATAAATAATTGTAGTGGCTTTTTATTTTCATGTAGCTATTGAAAAATGCATCGCTCATTATACGAATAAAAGATGTAAACACACATTTTTTACTCAAAACCTAGGTATAGTGACTTTTCATTGCACTATGAACTATTCTATAATAGAAGAAGAAAATGATGGAAGGTGGTCAAATGAACATTTGGCGAATTATGGTTTTGTCATGTTTGACCGTCTTAGTACTAAGTGGTTGTGCAATATCAATAGATGAACCGGATCCGCAAGCAGACCCAGAAGGGGAGCAGGCAAGGACGGAGCAAGATATGAAACAGGATGAGCAACAAACAGAAAATGAGGAAAAGACCTCAAAGAATGTATTGACGCAAATTTATGAACATTTTTTTGAGCCATCACCAGAGGATTTAGGGAAGATTGATGATAATAACGCAAAGCAACTACATTACTTAGCACTCGGAGATTCTTTAACTGCCGGTGTTGGTGATGAGTATAGTAAAGACGGTTATGTTGGAAGATTAACAGATTCATTAATAGCTTGGCCCTCGATTTCTGATGTTGAAGTCGATAATCGAGGAAAAAGAGGAAGACGTAGTGATCAGTTATTAAAATTAGTGGAAAAAGGGCATTATGATGAAGAGTTGCAAAAAGCACAGCTCATTTCAATTACAATGGGTGGAAACGATGTCATGAAGATCGTTAGAAACGATCTGTTTAATTTGAAACGAAATGCTTTTGATAAAGAATTGCGGGCATATAAGAAACGTTATAGTAAAATTATTGAAGGCATTCGTGAGAAAAATCCAACAGTCCCTTTATTACTTATCGGTTTTTATAATCCATTCTCCATCGTGACAAATGAAGCGAATGAATTTGATTCGATTATTACGGAGTGGAATAAAGTCATTGAAGACATAGCTAAGAAAGATAATAATGCGTGCTATGTATCAGTGGAAGACTTGTTTGATTCAAATAAAGAACTCGTTTATCATACGGATTTCTTCCATCCAAATGCTAAAGGCTATGACAAAATGAATGAGCGAATAATAAAGGCAATGGAGAAATGTAACATGGAACAAATTGTTAACAAGGAAATAGGGTACGAGGAGTGACAAAATGAATAAGTGGAAATTTGCATTTTTTGCTTTAGCGGGCACACTGCTTTTTGCAATCCTCCTCGTCGTTTTTTTAGCAACTAGACCAGTAGATGGAGTAAATTTAGCGGAAAGTACAAAAGCTGAAAGTGAAGTAAAAGGAAATGTACTCGTTGTGCAAACAACAAGGAAGGAATTAGAATCTATATCGAAAAAGTATTTAAAGGATGCGGGGTCACCATTACCGTTGGACTTTACGATTGGTGACGATATTCAATTGAAAAGTACATTAAAGGTATTCTATACAGAAATCGATATTTCTATGAACTTCGATCCGATAGTGGATGAGAAAGGGAATATTATTTTAAAACAGACAGGAATGAATGTTGGGCTGTTAAATATTCCACCTGAGACAACGATGAAAATTATGCGAGATACGGTGGATTTCCCTTCATGGATTTCAGTCAATCCAGATAAGGCTGAAATCTATATTGATTTATCGCGCGTAAACATTGCTTCAGGATCTCGTATCAAAGCAAAAGAATTAGACTTGCCAAAGGATAAAATTTTACTAGAAATTATTGTTCCTGGTGCATAAGGAGTGAGATAAATGGCAATGCAATACGCAACATTTGCAGGTGGTTGTTTTTGGTGTATGGTCAAGCCTTTTGACGAAACACCTGGCATTGAATCAGTAATTTCCGGTTATACGGGTGGACATGTTGTCAATCCAACATATGAACAAGTGTGCTCTGAAACGTCAGGGCATTTAGAAGCGGTGCAAATACAGTTTGATGATGAGCTTTATTCTTATGAACAATTACTCGCGACATTTTGGACATTAATTGATCCAACAGACGCTGGAGGCCAATTTTATGATCGTGGAGAGTCCTACACAACTGCGATTTTTTATCACAATGAAGAGCAACGTGATTTGGCTGAACGTTCTAAAGCTGATTTACAGGCATCCGGTAAATTTGATAAACCTATCGCCGTAAAAATTTTGCCGGCAAGTTCGTTTTACCATGCAGAAACTTATCACCAATATTATTATAAGAAAAATCCAATGCACTATGAGCGCTATGCTGTAGGATCTGGTCGCAAAGCATTTCAGGAGAAACACTGGGGGGGCTGAAAAATGAATAAAGAACAACGTTTACAACAGTTAACGGACATGCAATATTACGTAACACAGGAAAATGGTACGGAGCCACCGTTCCGAAATGAATTTGATAAGCACTTTGACGAGGGTATCTATGTAGATATCGTATCAGGGAAGCCGTTATTTAGCTCGCTTGATAAATTTGATTCAGGTTGCGGCTGGCCTGCATTTGCAAAGCCGGTTGAAAGAGAAGAAGTAATGGAGCATTTCGATACATCTCATGGAATGCGTCGCGTAGAGGTTCGCAGCAAAGAAGCCGATTCCCATTTAGGACATGTCTTTCCAGATGGACCAAGTGAACTTGGAGGCTTACGCTATTGCATTAACTCCGCAGCACTCCGCTTTGTACCAAAAGAGGATTTAGAAAAAGAAGGCTATGCAAAATACCTTTCATTATTTAAATAACAACAACTCCTAGCAGGAATCGTGCTAGGAGTTTTTTTGGTTTTAAAATGATTTTTGTTTCGAGAGTGACGGAACTAGCCATTAAATCGACGGAAGAAAAAAGATGCGACGGATAGAAGCATCGGACTGACGGAAAGAGCTAACGTAGCGACGGATAGAAAAGTCCAAGTGACGGAAAGAGCCACCGAACCGACGAATGACCAATCAATGCACTAAATATCATTAAGTTAGGTTCCTGAATGTTTGGGTAAGCTACTACATTGAGCTTCACCCAAACATGTGATTGAGAACCTTTTAGGACGTTCAAACTTTAAATTCACTGACAAGATTTCGTAGACTATCTGCTTGTTGTGCAAGCTCAGTGGCAGCGGCATTAATTTCCTGCATGGACGCAGATCCTTGAGTTGCCGCAGCGGCAGAAGTGACGGTGTTGGCAGCTGATTGTTCAGCGTAGGCATTGACCTGTACAAAATCATTCGCTACATTATGACTATAATCAAGTGTTAGTGCAATCTTTTCTACCATAGTCGTGATAATTGTCGATGTTTCTTTAGTATGGGTTAAAATATTGGCTAAAGATTGATTTGTTTCATTCGTTACTTCAACGCCGCGAATAACGGAAGATACACCCTCGTGGTTTTGAGAGATGATGGATGTTACTTCATTTTGAATGGACGTTACAATGGATGTTACTTCTTTTGCGGCAATTTGAGATTGCGCTGCTAGCTTTCGAACTTCATCAGCGACAACAGCAAAGCCTCGACCGTGCTCACCAGCGCGGGCTGCCTCAATCGCAGCATTTAAGGCAAGTAAATTTGTTTGTTCTGAAATAGCAGTAATCGTGCCGATAATAGATGTGATATCGGCGGATTTTCGACCAAGCGCTTCAACTGTGGTAGTCGTGCTAGCCATCGTTTCTTCTATAGACTCAATAGTACAACGTTTATAAAACTAGTGATATCAACATTTTATCTATAATCAATAGACAAATTGAGTTTATTTTCATCATTAATTGTATATGAAATTTTCAAAAGAATGGATTTTAAAATCATATTTATTTCTTCATTTGACATACTTGAATTTTTATCACTTATAAGACTTTCTACTTTTTCAGAAGACCAGTTTTCAATTCGTTCCATGCGCTCTTTGTTCTCAATATGATTATAGCTGAGTTTTAGTTCTGATAGCTTTCTTTCTGAATCTAAAATATTTGCTTCTTCTTTAAAAATTCTTTGCTTTAATTCCTGCATATCGATAATCTCTTCAGCAAACATTTCTTTTGATTTTGCTATTTTCTTTTTAGATTTTAGGATTGAGTTTTCATACGCTTCAATTTCTAATGCAATAATGCCTGCTGTATCTTGAGAATCATTTTCCGAAATTGTTTGAAAAAACTCTTGTCTATATAATTTAATATTTGAAATTACTGCTTCATACAATATACTCTCAGAAATACCGATTGTTTTATCACACTCTAAAGTTCTGAATTGAGACTTTCTTAGACATTTCCTTACATGTACATCTCTATTGCCAGTCTGTGAAACATTCATGGTTTTGTCGCAATGAGGACATTTTACTAAAGAAGATAATCTATATCTATTTTTACTAGAGACATTCTTATTATTGTATTTATTCAATTCAAGGGAACGTTTTAGAATTTTAGCATGTTCTTCTTCTGTTATTATTGGTTCGTGCTTCCCTTTAGCTATGATAATTTCATCTTTGTTTGGATTTTCAATTATATAACGGTAAACTGTACCATGACCTGTTCTTTTTTCTTCTGGTAATGATTTGTATTTCCCATGTACTACAAAACCTAAATGAAATTCATTTCTTAAAAGTCTATATATTGTTTTTGAATTCCAGAATCCATTTCTAGGGGAGGGGACTTTCATTTCGTTTAATTTATCAGCAATAGCTACTGCTGACATCTCATCATTTATATAACAATTTACAATTAATTTAAATATTTTCTTTTCTTCTTCATTTACAATCGCTTGCATTAAGTTTCTATCCCAATTATAACCATATGGTGGATTTCCAGAATGCGGAGTACCTTTCAGCACTGTTGATTTTTTTCCTTCCTTCATCCTATATTTGGTCTGCTCTAATTCAAAGTTGGCAAGCATTCCTTTAACACCTGCATTCAATACTTGGTTTGAATCAGAGTAATCAATGACTTCTCCTCTAGTAGTCAATATTAACGTTTTAGATTCTTTAAATGCTCGCTCGATAACTCCACGCTCATATGTATCTCCTCGTGAGAGTCTATCGAAGTCCACTACTATAACAGCTTTGTACTTAGATTCTTTAACTTTCTTTAGTAATTTTTGAAACTCTGGTCTTCCAGAAATACTTCCACCAGAAGCAACTTCTTCATAGCAATCCACATTTGTAAATCCTTGTTTCTCAATGAAATTTGCTAATCTATTTCTGTGCATTTCTAGGGTATCTTCACCATCATCATCTCGTGATTTTCTAGAATATGAAGCTATGCTGTCGTCATAATTTAATAAGTTAGTTATGTCCATATAAGGTCATCCTTTCAATAATTACGTTGTACTGTAGTACTATTTTATGACATTAAATAAGGCTTAGCAAACAAAAAGTACAACGTAATTATTGTTTAATCTTATGAAATTTTAATTGTAAGTTTAATGATCTAATGAAGGAGGGGAAGTAAAAGAAGGGTAGTTAAAGTTTCCAAAAAATAAACATATCAGATGCAAGTTGATTGTAAGTGAAGAAGAAAAGGAAATGGAGATCTTGATGAAGGTGTATAAGTTTGAATATATTATAAATCCCTATCAGAAACTAAAACTGAATAGGGATTTATAATATGATGTAAATTTGACCTTGAATAATATGTATTTGATTAAAATGCTGTTTGTTAACTGTGTTTACATGTGTAATTTTAACTACTTACTAAACTTCTTAGTATTGAACTGATCCATACGATGAAGCATTGTTGATACTTGTTCGCGAGTCAAATAGTCTTGAGGGTTTGAGCCATCTGTAATACCATTTGCTTTAAACCATTTCCAATCTTCAGAATGGCACTCTAAAGGCTCTCTGACGCTTTGGTTATCAAGTTTATTTGTTAATTGTTTCTTTAAATTTATATTGTCTGTTTGTAGTTCAGTGATCATTTTTTTTAATTCAGTGTATTGCGACATAGTAAGCTCATCTCCATTTTCTATTATTTTGCCAAATGTATCAGTTCCATATCCCTTATATTCGTACTGTAGGTGGGGGGAGTCCCAACCCCAATCACGACCACTTTCAAATCCTAATTTTTTTGCATAATTTATTACTTTATCAGCATTTGGAGTTTTATAAGCATTCCACAGTGCATTTCCATTGGAATCTACAAGAACCCAATCTAATGCCTGACCAACTAAGTGATACGACTTCATAGTTTGAGAAACGCCCTTAGCAACGTTTAATTTTTGTTGTTCAATTGTACGAATAGTTTCATATATTAATATTTGAATGCTATTATCAATACAATATTGGTACAATTTCAATGTTAAAAGCTTTGTATTATCTGCTAATTTTGAAACTTTGTTTCGATTTCTAGTATCGTATATCATTGTAAAAGCCACTATACACTACATCCTTTCTTATGCTTGTTATAATCATCTATTGCGCATATTCCCATTTGAAACCATATGCTGTTTTTCTTTTTCCTCTACATACCATTGCGATTTTGCTACAGTCACATGCTCCTACAAATTTGGATGCATCAGTAGCACTAAAGAACTCTCTTATGATCTCGTTAGTCTCCAAGTCTATCTGTCTTACTTTTTTAGAAATAGGAGAGTCCTTACCTTTCCTATCCCACATATGGTGATTTTCTTTTCGTTTATGTTTGCTTATTTTTTCGGAGCACTCCTTGATTGCTTTACTATGTAATTTATCATTTATTGTAGATATTTCCTCTTTTGTGAAGTGCTTAAGTATTATTAAATTCCATCCTGTGCTTAAATTAAAAATATTGTACACCTGACTTTTTCCTAAATTAAATTTTTCTGCCAAACTCGTAACAGAAAATCTACCGGTGCTAGCTAATTCAAACATCTTTATTATTTTCGAGTTAGTAAGATTTTTAGATATACTTTCTCCAAAATTACCTTCTCCACCTATTTTCATATTATAACCATTCGCATTTTTGTCATTAACGTAAGAGTTATAATATTTTATCCAATAAATCTCCTTATCGTCTAACTCGTCAATGGTTGATGCATAATCTATTATTTCCCAATTAAAATTGTTATCACCATATTTTCTAATAGCTTTGTGAAATACAGAGGTTCTATTATTTCTAGCATCATTTAAATGCTTTAACTTTCTTACTCTAAATTCTTGAATTGTTTGACCTATGTATATTTTCCCGTTAATTAGATTAGTTGCTTTATATATAACTCCACAATAGTCCATAGATTGTTTCCTGCTTTCATTAGTTTGATTTTTAGACAAAATAAAAAGACTCCTCAAAATGAGAAGCCTTTAAATATGTTGTTTATTTAGTTGATTTATAATTATGAATAAAATTAATTAGTTGTTCTGATTCATTAAATATAAATACATTACGTTTAATTCCATTTTTATTACTTGGTTTAAGCTTTTGTAGGACAAAGCCATTCTGCATTAATGTTCCAGCTAGACGTTGTGTCATTACTATGTAATCTTTTTTCATTTATTCTTCATCCTTTCTTTTTTCTTGTGTTATTTTCAACAAGTAATAATAAATACAAAATAAAATTAAACCTATGAAAGATCTATTTCTTAGTAGTACTTTTTGTTTGTAATCGACTCATCACTAATGCACTGTCACTAATACCTTTAGTAGTAAAATCAATTACCGCTAAATAAATAATTCCACACAAATTAATAAAGATATTTGGATTTTTTAAAGCGTCAAAAACTAAACCACCTAATTTACTCCAACTTGTCACATCTTCTAAAGAGACACCTGCCATTGCAAACAAGTTAGTAAAAAATACAATACCAATAGCAATCCAAAAATGATGATTATAAATACGAGCTTTCCAGTTAATTTTCATCTTTATCATTTCCTTTCTTATAGTCCTAATATTAAAAGTATCAAAGCGCCAATAATTAAAGTTGGAATCATAATCCACCACATAAGATACCTAGAAAAAATTTCATTAAATTTAATTGATCCTTTGTCAGATTCAACCTTTAAATCTTCTTCGATACCATCAACACGTTTACCGATAGTTTTAACATTGTTTTGTAACTCATCTTGAGACATATTTAGTTTAGTCAAATTGATATTAATGTTGTTAAAGGTTTCATCCATCTTGTTAAGTTGTATTTGTTGATTTTCATTCATTTTTTGCTGTTGTTCAGATACAACTGTCATACGATAAAGTAACTCTTTATCTTTTTCCATATTAGTAAGTCTACTGTTTTGATTTTTTAACTCTGTTTCCACACTTGCTAATCTTTCACCAGTCTTTTCATTTTCCAATTTAATCACCGACTTTTATCAAAATAATAAAAGAGTAGGGGAGAATGACCTCACACCTACTCTAAACTGAATTTCCTGATTCACTTTTAATTTGTTGTATATTGATACATTTTTGATTAGTTTATACATGTTTTATTAGTTATTATTGTATCAATATACATTAACTTTTAAATAATATGTGTATTTTATCTAAATTAAGTTAAAAGCGTTTCATGACTACCTGAAAAATTATCAGGTTTAGCTTTTAACTCATCTATAATAGCCTTTACTCTTGTTTCAATTAACTTTCCATACTCTTTAGCTATGTACTCCGTATCATCTCCATATTGAGCAGTAGAGAATGATTTAATAATAGGGAAGTCTGATAGAATATACTTGTAAGATGCACCTTCATTCACTAATGTAATTTCAGTTGTAGAAGGGGTGGTAGTCCCGTCACCATTATCAATCTCTTTAGTTTCGCTCTTTTTAATGACAGCAGAAACATCAACTCGTTGTTCTCCATAATCACTAAATAATTCTGTGTCTTCAGGTCTTACATCGGCAATATCTGCTTTAACAGTATAAATGTTGTTTTTTAAATCATTTGTAATAACTAGTTTCATAGATAATTTCCTCTTTTCTTCTTTTGTTTTTATGTATTTTGTTATTTAAAGTTTAGAATTACATGCAGAATCCTCAACCATAATCTCTTTAGCCATCCTTTGTAAAAGTCTGATATATTCTAGCATTTCCTTTTGGTTGTACCGTTTTGTAATAACATTACTCAATCGTTCATCATGTAGAGCAATTTCAACGTAACGTTCAATTTCTGTTTGTCCATTTGTTTCTACTTTCTTTACAATAGGAGTAATTATTTGAAATATATCCTTCTCAATTGGAACTTTAGCAGATTTAATTGTTTCAATGTAATCTATGTATTGAACTTCTACAGACATTAAATCACCTCCTTTAATTAGTCCTCAAGTAAATCTATTTCTTCAAAGATTTCACAGAATCTATCATATAAAACAGCTTTTTGACCAGTAAACTCTAAATCACAATTTAAAATTATATTCTGTAAAGTCTTAAGCATTTCAATTTTATCTATAGTTTCTTCAATGATAAAATCCTCATTCATCATTAACATAATTTGCATTTGCGCTTCTTTTTCTGCTTCAATAGAAGGGAATGTAACAACCTCTTGCTCTTTATTATTTATCACTTTAGTTTCTGTTTTAATATCACCTTCATCATCTTTAGAAGCATAATCGTTAATTAATAATTGTCTTTCTTTTTTTATTAGTTCTACTTGATTATCTAACAAACTAATGAAACGTGTTCGCATTCTAGATTCCTTACCTTTTAAAATTAAATTGAATAGAAACGATTGTAACTCTCCAATTTCATAGTTCTTCATCATCATAAATTATCTTTCTCCTTTTTCTTCCTACATAATAAATACATATCCAGTTACTTTGCCATTTACTGTAATTATTGTAGGGATATTATCAACTGTTAAAATTCTAGGCTCAATCAATACTAATACATCCGATTTATCTTTAGTTGGAACAGTGATATCCGCATAAATAATTGGCTTAGAGATAGAGATTTCTGCATTCACTTGATTAATTGCATTAACATCGATTTCAGTTGTGATATGACTTGTGGAATTTGAAATAATCTCAATTAGAATATCATCTGTAAAAGCAACAAAAATTTCTGTATCTATCTGACTGTTATCATACGCTCTAACTTTTAGTTCTGATTCGATATTAGGCTTAGAGACGCTTATTTCGCTTGGAATATCGCTTTTAATATTAGCTTCAATTTCAACTAATATGTCACTAGTATAATTAACGTAGATTTCAGTCAGAACAGTAGATTTACTTACAATTATTTCAGTGTATAAATTACTATCTAACTTAACCCTTGGTATAATTTCAGTACAAATTGACTCACGACTCACGGTGATTTCTGTTGGTATTTCATTAGGGCGAATGTCATTTGCTTCTATTTCCACATATATATCACTGTAATGTTTAATTGGCACAATGATTTCAGTCACAACATCAGGTTTACTTATAGATATTGTAGATAAAAATTCAGAATGATCTTTTTTTGTACATGAAATTTCAGTTAGTATATTTGGTCTGCTAATAGATATCTCAGAATTAACCTTATCGTCTTTATCTTTTAATCTAATATCTATAGTGGCGAGTATTTCACTCTTGTCAGGAATTGACACTGTTAATTCAGCAGGTATGAATTCTTTAGTAACAGTAATTTCAACAAATATATCCACATCTAAAGGAACTTCTTTTCTATGTACGTAAATAATTACTTCTCTGTCAGAGAATTCGTAAGTAGAACCTACAGTAATTTCTGTAGTTTTATCTGATTCACCATTTTTATAAACAAATATTTCTGTTATTACATCGCTTCTACCAGTACTAAAAATTCTAGAATCGTAGTAATCAACAATTAATTCGGGAGGTAGTGATGATTCTCTAGTTTTAAAAGTTACTGAATTATTAGTTGTTTCTACTGACATGCGAATTATAAAGCCATTATTAACTTGATTTAACGCTACCCAATCTTTAACAATATCAAATACATTGAATTCAATAAATTTTAAGTCTTCATTGATAGTAAACTGATTTGAAATTAATTTAATAGGTACAGGTCTATTCAAATGAGTAATACCATACTCTGACCATACTTTATCTGCATTCAGTAGCTCTAAATTTATATCTTTTGGAATTACGCCATCATAGCGTAGTCTTAATTTAGCATCAGTTAAAATATAAGAAGAATGAATAGATTTTAAATCAAACTGTACAAATGAACGCCAAATATCACCGTCACTTCGTCCAACTATCATAGAAGGGAAGTCACCATAATTAATAGACTGATATTCTAATTTTTCACGAGTGAATGCATCTTGAGTAGGGTTAAAAACATCTGTGACAATAGGTGGTTGTTGTACATCAAAAATTGCGCTCATTCTATTATGAGGTGGTATTTCGATTTCAGTTTCAATATAATTGTGTATGTAAGGTTGTATCTCTGTTACAACATCTGAGTTACCACGATAGACGATATTTATATACGTTTCTTTTTCGCTTACACCAAAAGCTCTTGGTACAATTTCTGTTATCACATCTGAATTTTCAAATTGTCTTACAGTTAATTCTGTTGAGATATCTGAATCATCAACTGCGTATAATTTAAATTTTGCTTTAAATTTATTATTTGGCTTAACTTCATATTCGATATTTATAAAAGATGAATTTTCAATAGGATCAATTAAGATTTCATCTTCATTTGATTGAGAGGAACTGTTTGCATTTACTTCCTCCATATAATCACATCCCATCACATTGTATTGTGATCAGGCTTTATCTGCTCTTACGATAATGTCGAATGTACCATTAGCGTCAGGCGTTGCGCCCAATGTTGTTTTTAATCTAATAAAGAATGACATTTCTTCATTATTTTTAAGTATTTTATTAAGTATCAACTCTTCATTAGGAATAAATGGTGTAAGATTTTCACTAAACTCTATAGCCATTCCTGTAGGGAAGTTGGATGTATGTGCAAACAAGTGTATATTTTCAACATCGTATCCATACTGATTTTTTAATATAATTTCATGTTCAATTGTAGTTTGTCCTGCAATAATGACTCCGAAATCAAGATACTGTAGAACCTCTCCAATCTCGCTAGAGAAGTATTGCCCATAAACATCTTTGAACATAAGACCTGAGTATGTACCAATAAAGCTAGTTTGCCAATAATCAGTAGTACCGAAGAAGTCCTGAAATTCTACTTTTATTGTGTTCCAATCGTCAATTTTAATGTCTTTACTACCAATGATTAATTCAATGTTTTGAGGTGATTCACCTAGTTCAGTAAAGCTTCCATCGGAAGGGTGGTAGTTTCCACCGTTTAATAGAACACGATATTGAACACGAGTTAAATCATCATCACTTAGAATACCTTTTAAAATATTACCATCAAATTCAATATCGATCTTAGCAGTAGTGTTTAAAATATAGAGGCTCGTATCCTTAATTGTTGTAGTATCTCTAGGTAGATAATCTTTATAAGATACACTCTCAACAACAGAAACAATTGTGTCACGAGGATTGTCCTTTAAAAATACACCAATATTCAGAAATTGCTTATCCCAAGTTCTCCATTGTTTATCAGTGATACTATTTAACTCATGATACTTCATACCGTTTTTAAGAATCGCTTCTTCTGTTGAATTATCTGCAACCACAAATGTTTGCTTTGAATTATCCCAAATATACCATTTACTTGGGTCTGAGTCTGATACAAAGTAATGAGCCTCATCACGATATGATTGAGAAATATCATTAGCAAATACATCGTCTAAAGACCCATATACACGCTTAGGGTTCGTCAATTTGATAAATTGAGGTTTAGGAACTGCTTTCATTTCAAGTACTCTTTGAGCAGTCTCAAGGGCTTCATCCGTCCATGTCACAACTTCAAAGTCACCTTCAAGTTCGTCAATAGGCGACCAATTAGCTTCTAAGATTAAATCAGCTTCAGTTACGGCTTCATCATCTGTATAATAAAGAACCTCTACTTCATCACCAAATTCATCATAGATGTCAAATGGTTCAGTAGTTGTTGACACGATAATATCGTCTGTAGACTCTGTATAAGCCACTACAGTAGGTAATTCACCGATATAGTCATACACACTGTATTCATCAACACCTGTCTCTACAACGATTTGTGAAGCGTCTGAGTCGGTGTAATAGAGTACCTCTGAGCTGTCTCCTAACAGCTCTTTTACTGTAAATTCTTCTTTATTTAATACTGCATGAGCCCATTGTTTATCTTCAAAAACAGACCACATCATCAATGATTTATCTCCGGATAGCTCTTTCCATTGAATTTCTGTGATATGGTCAAGATTGTTCATACCATATATAATGAAGTTTTCTTCTGTTGGTGTAGTTGATTGCCATGAAGTACCATCATGGTATTTGTATTGTGAACCATGTTGTACTAGGTATTTATCTGAAATAGGGGAAATTACTCTGTCGTAGATTTCGATTTGGTCTAATTGTCCATTAAAATAATATGTGATTGTGGCTGTGTTACTAGCTCCAATTCTTAGATTATATGTGGGAATTAAAGTTTCTTGTTCCGTAGATGTCATCATATTGTCTGGATTTAACATGTCATCAATATATATGTTTACACTATTTGTTTGTGTTGTGCCATCCCAAGTGAATAAAATATCATGCCATTTACCATCATTGATTTTAGTCTTTGAAAAAAGTTCAAAAATTGGATTGCCAGATATAGATTTACCAATAACTACCCCTAAATATCCGCTAGGGGAAATATATATTTGTGTTCCACTATATGCACTGCCAGCAGTTTGTGTAAGTAAGGCAGCAATTGAGTTTTGAGTTGTTTTCAGTTTAAATCTAATGCTCTTAGCTCCAGTTGGGATAATCCTATCATTAAAAGTAATATACTGATTACTACCATTAAAACTCATACCGTTGCCTTTACCATTCCAACCTGTTACACGAGTAGGTGCATTATTTAATACCCCTGTGTATCCACCAATAGAGTCCATAGCATTCCCACTAGGTTCATCAAATCCAATAAAGGCTTTACCATATTTACTTAAGTTGTCTTTGCTATTAGCCATTGTATTGACTCCTTTACTTAATAATTATCCTCTATAAAGATTGTCTTAAAATCATTAATAGGAATAGTAAATACTTTACCACTTCCTAAAGATATACTATTGTTACTTACAATCTCATACTCTGTAGTGTTCCTAGTTGTGTCGATTACAGGATAGTCTACAGCTTCGTCTATTTCTTTTACTTTATAACCTTGGTCAAATAAAAGTTTCTCAGTAGTATTTGGTATCTCTTTTACTCGATTTAAAGTAGGGGATAAAGCAAGGGTTTTATTATCTGTTGTTTTAACTACTAAACGTTTTTGAGTGAAGTCAGAAGGGGAGAGAACCTTATTATAGATTTGAAAGTCATCTAGCTGACCTGTGTATGATAGCCAATACTGACTACCTGTTAGATTATATCTCCCAAAACAAATGTTTGAATAATCTAGCACTTCATTTACTGTAGATATAGATGTGCTTTCTAGCACTCCGTCTACATATAATTTAACTCCAGAAATTGATGTGTCGCCAGTCCAAGTAAAAAGAATATCATGCCACTTCCCATCTAGGACGTCAGATTTTGATGAAATTACAAAATTAGTAGTCAAAGATGCTTTATAGTGAATCCAGTTAAGAATGCCGTCTGGCTGTATTGAAATATAGTGACCATTTGAGTTAGTACTGCCAGTTGCGCAAGTGGACATAATAGTTTGATAACTTCCAGTTTTACTAGATTTCATTTTAAACCTAATGGTTTTCTCTGCTACTGGCAATTTATTATTAAATAAGATAAATGAGTTATTAGAAAAACTTGCTGAATAGCCTTGACCATTCCAACCTTCGACCCTTGTTGCTCCCGTAACTGTGCCTATATAATTATTTAAGCCTAGTTTATCTGTAACGTTTCCACTAGACTCATCAAAATCAAACCATGCGACACCGCACTGTACCATTAATTGCTCTGTCGTTGCCATTTATTTCACCTCTCTTTTATATCCATATAATAACTCACCTATGTTTGAATATTCTGGAAAACCATTATTGCTTAAAATATTGAATCTAAAGTATCTGTATTCTAAACTATTACCTAACTCAAAAACTCTTTCTTCTAAAAATTTCCAATCAGTTTGATTTTTGAAACTTCCAAGCAATGTAAATGCTAAGTCATCATTAGAACCATATATTTCAAAGTCTTTGGGCATGGCTCTTGTTATTGCATCTGTAGACCCCCCACGACAGGTCATCTTTAGTGCATTAGTTATTACTTTTCTACCTAAATCTAGCTTTATCCACCCTGTAGTAGTATTAGCCACAGTTAGCCATGCGCTTACATCTTTTGTGCCATCAAACGCTTTCCAAGCCTGATAAGTTGTATTATATTCACCACTAGCACTAGCTACTAACGGGCTTGGTGTTGTATTTGAAGTCATTTTAGTTTCGTGCCAAGTATAGATAGAATTCCATTCTTTCACTTGTTCTTTAACTCTCAAAGTATTAATTTCTCCAATTTTTTGAGAAAAGATTTTATTGGATATGCCTAAAATCGGAGATTCATTTACGTAGTTTTGCTTAGTAAATGGTACATTTAATGCTATCTCTTTCCCTTGCTCTATGCCCAATGAAATTATACTTTCATTGGATGTATTAGGTAGGTGAATTAGAGTTTCGTCATCAAGCGAGTAGTATTGGTTTTCATTTTCCAATATAGCTTTTCTGTATGGTGGTCTTATTTCACCATCATTATCTATATCTATAGCATCTACATTCCAAGATTTACCTACCATATCATCAGGACTAACTATTTCTACCTTATGCAGAGTTTTCTCTAGTCCTGTTTTTTCGTATGAAAGAATCATGTGTTGAGGTGGAGATGTTATTGTTGTGTATTCTGAAAATGTTTCTAGTTTGCCATCGATAATAATCTTTATATCCTTTGGCTTGTTAGTAAACTGATTAGCGATAATTCTAATCTTTGTACCATAAAAATAGAAATCTACTCTTGCTCCTATAGACCCTTGATTGACATGGCTAACAGTGCCATTGTAATAGCCCACTGTATTTTCAAAAATCCAATCTCCAGTATATTTTATGAGACTAAATCTATCATCATATCGTTTCCATCCTATCTCTGGTTGAGGTAGAGTTTGACCAATGGTTGCCATATAATCATTCCTTTCTTATTGTATTAAGAAATATAAAACTCAGCACTATTTAAAACTAATACTGAGTGGTTTTCTATCTAATTTAGCTGTCCAAAGACCTTGTCCATTCTTCGAAACAATGTCTTGTAAAGTATAGTTTTTAGTAGTTATTGGCAGGCTAAGGTTTAATAATGAAGTTTGACCGTAATTAACAAAGTTCTTCATTGATGCAATAGGAAGTTCATTAATAATCATAGGTTTTAAAAATTTAATCTCTCCAATAGCAACATACAACGTTCCGCCATTGATTTCTTTAACATCTAATTTATAATAGCGATAGCTTACAGGTTTTTTAAAAGTGAATGTTCGTTCTTGAGTATGGTGAGTCCACGATTCATTTTTATACTCGTTTATAACTGAGTAATTAATACCATCATCAGACCCTAAAAAAGTAAAATTTTTTGGCATACAATTGATACCAACAGCTACATCACTATTTTGTCTAGGTGTTAAGCTAAAACCACTGATATTGGTATTCTTTCCGAAATCTAATTGAATATAACCAGTAAGCACTCTATTACTTGTTAACCAACAATTATTTCCTCCGTTAGGAAGGTCTACTAGTGAACCATCAAATGCTCTCCAAGGAAGATAATCAGTACTATAAGAACTACTTGCACTCGCCACTAATGGTACTGGAGAATTGTTTGATGTCATTTTAGTTTCATACCACTTGTCGATTGACTCTAGTGAGTATATTTTATTGTTCGACTGTAGTAAAACACCGCCAAAGTCTAACGCTTTGTATCCTTGTGGTATAGAATATTTCAAATCTTTTTTTGCAAAGTTGAATGTTGCTGTGGCAGGGGTGTTTGGTTGGTTAGCTGAGGCATATGGATAGATATCTCCCATGCTTGTTAAATCATTAAATGCTATCCCTTGACTTGCTCCATTTTTATAAAAGGTTACAGTTCCCACAGTTAAGTCTACAGCAATACCTACTGTATCTCCTTCTCCATATATTGCGCCATATACCTTCCCTGTATTAGTCCATGCTTGACCACTTGAGCCATAGTACACTCTTCTATTAAGAGTTTCATCATAAGAGTTCATAGAGGCATTTACATTTCCTACTCCTATAACAACATAACCATTTGTGACTTTTTCACATTTCACTTCCCAATAGAGTTTCTTGTTTTTTTCTAATGGCTTTATTCCTCTTACTGGATATATATTATTTGTCATTAATACTGTTCTATCGCCATTGCTGTATACTCTTCCTGTGGAATAGCTTGTATCAAGTGTGTATCTCATAGTTATTGTTTCACCTCAATTTTAATACTTCTAATATCAAAGTGTTTCTTCAAATCTATAGACTTACTGAACACCTTTCCATCCTCACCATTTAGAATTTCGCTCTTATCTGTCATTAACATAGGTTTTAGAGTTGTTACTTTACGGTCTAGTAATGTAGATAGACTATCCATACCTTGCTCTAAGAATTGGTTTGAAGTGGGAAGAGTTGAAGATGTATTAAGCCAATCGTTTTCAAATTTTTTATATTCTCCATCGTGTAGAACAAGTGATTTATTAAGAGTAAAATCTTTTGGTGTGAGTGTTTTATTATAATACTGGAAGTCATCAATTTGACCTGTGAAATACTGTCTATATGTTGACAGTTTGCAACCACCTAATACCATATTCTGAGTAGCAAAGTTTGATGATGTTTCATTAGCAGTCGATGATTCAGAAGCAACTAATTCATCATCAATATATAAGTTTGCTTTCTGCTGTGTGTTTCCAGTCCATGAGAATAGCACCTTATGCCACTCTCCATCATTATAGGCTTTAGGAGATGCCAAAACAAAAGCAAATGTAGCATTACCTCCAGTAGATGTAAATCTTCTTGCTACAATTACTCCTTTATTTATGAGGATATTATAACCAGTCTGATTCACTGTAGAAGTAGCATAATTCTCAAATAAATACATATTACTATCAGAAGTAGTTTTAAATCTGAATACTACAGTTTTTTCTCCATATGTCATTAGACTGTTATTGAAAGTTGCTAAAGAGTTACCATTAAAACTTAAGGAATGACCTGTTCCATCCCAAGCTTCAACTCTAGTGACATTAGATAATGCTCCTTTGTACAAACTACCTTTAGAGTCTAATGCATCACCAGAATCTTCATTAAATTGAAACCAATACAAGCCATGTTTATCCATCATTATCCTAGTTTTTTCATTCTCTATTGGAATGTTATTGTTACTCATTATCTCACATCCAATCTATCTATTCTTAGCCACTCGTCACGAGTAATCTTTTTTCTGTGCAGACTACCTGTATCTGACCAAGTTTCATCTTCCGTCATATCGTACTTATAGTTACGTTTTAATTGAAGACCATTAGAAGTTTCAACAAATGCATTAATCTCAAAATCAGAGTTTGATATACTAAACAAATCAGTCACAAAACCTGCAAATAAATCAATTCTCACTTGTATATACTGTTTAGTTTCTGATTGAATAGCTCCGTCTTCTGCAATAGCGATCCACTCAGACCAATTCTCACCATTGTCTGACACTCTTGTTAATACTGCGAATGAACTTGATCCATTTTCAGTATTGTTGGTAAACACCTTATCAAAACTTTGAAATCTATCTTCAAGATTTATTACATCAGAAACCCATACACCTTCTTCTGCGTAGATAAGGTTTCCACTACCATCAATATCTACTTGAGCTAATCGAAGATATCCTGTAGCTTTATCAATTTCGGTGTTGTTATGAGTTCCTGAGACGCCAATAGATAAACCTATTTCTTTCTTCTCTGTATTACCACCAACTGTTGTCATGGGGTATCCTCCTTGCTTAGTTATTTAATAGTCCAATTAATTTGACCTGATACATTAGCTACAAGTGGGGCATAAAAACGTTCTACTTCAACGCCACTAGATTTAAAAATTATATGACCATTCAAATCCTTATTAGAGGTTATTTTAACTTCAATAAAAGCACTTTGATTGAAGGGGAGGGATACTACTGGCTGAAAGAATAGTTGTACATCATCTTTCTGATAAATTGTTTTATAACCAAAATTAATTGATTCGATACTAGTATTTTGCAAACCTTGTTTACTACTAAAATCAGTAGAGGCTCTTTTATATGTAATAAGGTCTTTGTCTCTAAAGTTTGTTGTTAAATAATATTTTTCTCCATTTTCATCTTCATATTCAATTTCTATTCTTCTTCCATGTAAATAAAAAGAACCATCGGACATCTCAAAGAAAAATTTCATTCCTTGACCAAACAAACCGAAACGTACAACCTGATATTTCTGAATTAAATAAAAATCATTTTTCTTATGCGTAAGTAGGTCATACTCAGCATAGTTTTTTCCATTTGCATAATCAGCATTCCAATTAAAAGGAATACCAATTGCTTGTAAATTATTTGAACTTGAAAATATCATTTATATACACCTCATTGTATTGAGTATTTTTAAATAAAAAAATAGGGTAGAGGAATAAACCTCCAACCCTAAATCGTTATATGTATTTTGTTAATTAAACGTACGAAAAATTTACGCGTTTTAATAAAGTGTTCTTACCCGCGGAAGCATCAATAGGGACTTTAGCAAATACGCTAACTTGTACAAAGTTTCCTCCTGCTAAGTTAGCGTTACTTCCATCTGCCAAAGTATTATTTGCTAAACCTAAAATTTCTTTTGCGTTTGGTTTTTTATCAATTTTAATAGCTACAAATTCAATTCCATTATCAAACACGGACTTTCCTTCTTCTGTTAGCCAACTCGGTTCAGTTGCACCTGTAGTACCTGCATTAATAGCTCTATAAATAAAACCATTGTCAACAGAAGGTTTAATATAGGCGTCTATAGCTAACGGGATATCTTTAATCCACGATGAAGCTGTGCTTACATGTATATTTCTAGTAGTTCCATTTGTTCCTAAAGACTTTGTTCCAGATGGGTTTTCTGTTCCAACTCCACCTTTACCGACAGGAGTAAATGCTTGCTCATTTAAGCTATCAACTCTAACTCTAAACCAATTATCACGGACTGCTTCTACAATAGTACCAGTACTGCCATCGCCACCATTACGGTCACGAGTAGTAAATTTAACATCTTCCATCTTGGAACAATCTTTTGTGCCACCTCGATTATTCCAAATAAAGTATGTTTTCTGAGGGGAGTCTGAAAGTGCATCTACTGTACCATAGTTAACTGTAGTCTTTACTTCTGTTGATGTAGTATTTGTGCCTTCATACCAAGAAACTATAGGTCTTTCACTCATTAAAAATTCCTTCTTTCTTATGTATTATTTTAAATAAAATCCCTCTTTTATTAAATTCAATTGAGGGAGTCGTTCAATGCAATTTTCACATTAACGGATAAACTTTGAGCATCTACATTAAAAGAAGGGATGTATAGTCTAAATACATCGCCTTCTTTTACTTTTGTATCAATTAAAGTGAATTCTTTATTGTTTCGGTGATTATCTGCGTCAATTGTTAATGGATTGACAGTAATATCAGTCCAATCTTTAAAATTTGAAGATTTCTGTATTTGAACTGGAGTAGGTTGTTGTCCTTTAATAGAAACCAACGATTTAACATCGATTATTTCCCCGTCCCATTCAAACTCAACTTCTGGATCTTGAACTCCTTCTAAAATATCTTTTGGAATGATGAATACAATTGTTTTCTCATTAACAAATTTAGTTATATTTTTTACTTTGGTAAATTGCTCTTTACTCATCAAGCCATTGATAACTTCACTTGCAAGAGGAACATTCCCTCCAAGCGCATCAATGGGTATCCATGCTTTTCCATTCCATCTATAGCGAATACCTGTGTCATACACTTGTGTAGTCCATCCAACTTCAGGATAGGGGAACTTCTGAGCAATTTCATCATATGTATTTACGAAAGGTTGATAAATTAAGACCGTTGTTTCATAAGCATCATTAACTAACTTTGTAGCATCATCAGCTTTTTGAGTAGCAATTAATGCTTGATCTGTAGCGTGATTTGAATTATTGATAGCAATTACAAGTTTTTTCAAATACTCCTCATAATTATCTGTTCTATCAATCAATTCTTGTACTTGCAATTTACTTTTTTCAATGATCTCATGTAGAGTCTCGGTCGAGTCTGTACCGTCAAAATGAACAATTCGTGTAGAAGGGTAGAGAATTAAACCTCTACCTTTGTACACTATAGACAATGTTTCGGCTTCTTTTGAAGTATGGAAATAAACAAATCCATTTGTGTAGTCTACATAAAATTCATTTTTCTCTATATCATTTTTCATGAACTTTTCATAGTTAATTTCAAACATATCTGTAATTCTTACTCTAAACATTTTGTCAGGAATTTCTAATAAAAAGATACGTTGATTCACTACACGAGCAATATCTAACCTATCGATAAATGGGTCATTTGGTAGCCCACTTCTCCATGAAATATGAATAGGGCTATTAAATTCTAAATAATCTTTTAAAGGTAGTGGCAATTTATCACCTTCTTTCTATCCGCCAATATGTACATTTGAACTGAAACCATCTTTTATAGTTGTATTAGTGCTTGCATGTGTTTGAATTGTAGAGTCATTAGTTGCAATCAGGACTCCTCCAATATAAACATTTTTACTATTTCCGCTAGATATTTTTCCTGTGGCACTGCTATGTTGTCCACTTGCATAACGTTCGTTTGATGATAAGTTATAAGAATCAGATTCAATTGTGTTATCACCAAGTAAGGCAGGGTTTTTCCCTTGAATAAAGACGTTGGATTGTTTAGCTTTTATTGTTCCGTTAATTGTGGCATTAGTACTATAACCTCCAACCCAATTATAAACAGGCTCACGATTAGTACAGTACCCATCGTCATCCCATGATGTACATTCTGTACCTGTTTGGATATATCTTTCAGTACTTATATGGGAGGTGGCGATTGATTGATTTATAGAAGCACCATTTAGTGCGATTGAAGTCATAGATATCCTCCTTTAGTTAAGATCAATACGATTACCGTTTATTTTTATACCATTTGCAGTCATGGATATAGTGTTAGTTCCAAAGGTTAATTCTAGTTTAGAATTGTTCATTGTAATACTCCCACCACCACCTTTAATAGAGACAGTTCTAGGGGATGTAAGTTCAATTGATTTTTCCCTATCTGTTGTTAAGTTCATGGAGTGTTTTTCACCATATTCATCAACATACTCAGTAAAGAATCCATTAGGAGTCTTATATTGTTTAGCTTTATTATAGTCAGTATTAGCTCCTGAACCTGTACCCCAAATTGCGACAGGATAAGCTTCTACTCCAGAACCTTCAAAGTACATTTCATATTTCGCTGTTTCGGAGGATGGATTGTTTAAATCAAATCTTGTTATAAATCTCAAATATTTTTGCTTTATATGAACGTAATTGTAAGGATCATCCTTGTCATATGTTCTTAATCTCGTAACGGTTAAATCAGAGATAAAGCTATCATCTTTGTCTAATGATTCTAGAACAGATTCATCTAACTCACCATTCATGATAAATAGTTTTCGTGCATATAAGTGACCGTCTTTATTTATCCAAAATCTAGGTTCTTTTTTAACATCAATAGCAATACCTTCATTAGCATTTAATCTAATTTGTTCACCATTATTACCATTGATGGTGATGCCTTTCTCGTGGTCAAAGACTATTTTTTCACCTAATTTACCATCAACAATCTTTAAATTATGAGTAGTAATGTCTTTAGCATACAATCTACCATCAATACCTATATAGAATTTTTTATCGTCTTTTACATGAATAGAAATTCCCGAAGAAGCGTTTAATCTAATTACTGACTCTTTAACTCCATCTCCATCAGGATCACCGTATATAGTAATGCCATCTTTCCAATCAAGAGTAATTGCATCGCCCAAATCACCGTCAACAATTCGAAGGTTTTTTGTTACAAGTCCTTCAGCATAAAGCGTACCATCTTCCCATTTAGAATCACCTAAAGTTGCAAATAACTTACTTGTCCATTTTCCATTTTCCCATTTTTGCAGAGCTAGACCATTGGTAGCATTAAGATATGCACGATATTTACCATCACTACGCACAGCAATAAATCCAAAATCATTCATAATGAGGTTATTATGGTATGAACCCATTTGAAGTCCAGAATAGAATAGGGAATCTTCAATTGCTTGACGAAGACGAGTAGCTTCATCGTAGTAATCTTTAAATTTCTGCACAAAAATACCACGATTCTCAATTGCACTCGTGGATTCAGTAAGTGGATCAGTCATATCAATATTTAGGCTATCTGATTCTAAATAGCCGTTACTAATGACTTTTATGTAGTTTGAAATGTAATCCATTAACTCTAGATAGGAATTTTTTAAAGCACTTGTTGAGTATTTATCAGTTGTAGAGTAAACAGTATCGAATGTTTGTGTTTTTGTATCAAACTCTGAATCCACATCGGTAATATTATCTCTTTCACTTATTATGTATTTTTGTGCCTGTTGAAGAAGTAACTTATAGTCAGAATGGATTTTATATAGTTCTTTAATGATCTCTAATTTCTCAAGTGTTGTTAATTTTCCATCTGCCACAATCTTGTCAAATAATCCAATATTAAAATAATCATTCTCTGCATCCAAGATTACTTCATCTAAATTATTTACGATTTTTATGTTTTCAGCTACCATGTTTCGAGAATACAGTGTACCGTCTGTATTAGCCCACAACACTTTTTTCCAATCATCACCATCTCTTTTGCTCACTGAAAATCCTTCGCACGTTGTTAAAGTTACTTTAGTAATATTATTACATGAGACAAGTCCAAAGCACTCGTTTTCCTGTGGAATTAAGTTTCCGTCATTATCTTTTTCATTATCCGAAACTAATCCTAAACGCATAACCTCGTCACCATAACGATTATAGATTGTTGTTCTTGAACCTTGAGTCATCCATATACCAGATTCATCTTCAATAATTAAATTAACTCCAGAAATTATTTTTCCGAAAATGCGCTCGCCAAATATACCGTCTTTTGATATCGCATGTTTCCAAGACTGCCCATCATCATTGGTTATGGCTAAAAAGCCGTTTTGAATGACAAGCCAGCTTAATGGATCTTCTAAGTTTCTTACAATTATCCCACGTTCACTTATTTCTATCTTCTGATTGTAACCTGCCATTACTGCATTCTTTAACGCATCCCATTTATTATTGACGATGTTGTTGATAGCGCCGTTATTTTCCTCTGATAAATTCCATTTCCATTTGTCCATCTGAACTATCGTAGAAGTATTACCTGCTTTATTTAATTGCTCTAACCAATTATTACCTTCATCAAATTCATTTTCTATAACGACTGAAATACTTCCGTTTTCAAAGTCACGAGTAATCTCAGTAATTTTTGCTTTTACATCAACCTGTAGTCTATCATATCTAACTCTTACAATATCTCCTAAACTTAACTTATCCCAATCATTTTGACATTCTACTATAGATAGAAAATCAATCAAATTTACATCTAGCTTAATTTTTGGTTCAAGATACTGCCTAAATACCTCTTTGCCATCCTCAATTAAATCCTCATCGTATACGATAGAATCGTTGGTATATTCTTTTTCGATTTCAAAGTCTGATAGCTCTTCTAATTGCTCAACTGTAAAGTTATTTTCTCTTGCCAACTTTGTTCTTAAATCGTCTAATTCATCTTCATAATTTGATAATTGGTATTTTAATTCTCTAATGAATGCTTTTTGATTTGATATTTCGTCTCTTTTTGCCTCTAAGCGTTGAATGATGTCTAAATGGTTAGGGGAGGAGGATTGAAAGTTAGCATTAGATAAATCTAATTCATCTTCAATTATTATCCTTTGTGTATTTAAACTACTTAGTCTTTGTTCTTCTGTTTGAATAATTGATTTTTGAGTAGTGATTATCTCAGTCAAGTTAGTAAATCTTTCTGATAATGATTCTACTAGTTCTTTAAAGTCTTCTAATGCAATACATAAACTGTCACTCAAGTATTTTGAATGACTAACTACAACTCCATTTTCACGCTTAAAAGGGTAGAGGTAATATCTATAGTCTTCAAGGTAAGATTGACCTGTAGGATTTAATCTATGTATTGATAAACCATCTTGTCCATAAACTTTTAAGCGTGTTATGGTGTCAATGGTATTTGTAGCTAAATTAAATGACTCTAAGTATTTTCCGTCTCGTAAGTAAAATCCTTTATCTTTCCCAATATTCTCAGGTTTGTAGAAGTTTATTTCATACTTAACTGAATCCCATACAATTAAGGCATTCCAAACATTAGCCAAATCATATATTATTTCTAAAACATTATTAGAGGCAACTTCATAGCTTCTGTAAATTTCTTCGAAGTAAGTATCTACATAGCCTAATTTCCATTTTGTATTAACTGATGACAGAATTTCAGTTGTTACTTGAGATAAAGTTTTACTGACGACTTCAAATTGTCTTATATTTTTATCACTTAACTGAACACCAAGCGACAGGGAAGTGAACTCAATATGCTCATCTTCGCTATACGATTTATTAGATTCGTTAATTAAGAAATACTCTGTGACATTACCGTACTTTAATTTAAAAAGGTATCGATTTTTTATCTTATCAATATTTTTATTATCAACAGGAACTCCGTCTTCAATTAATACTGTTGGAATTTTAAATGATATTTCATTTAACACTGAAAGCTTAGTACTGTAATTGATGTCATAAGCTTCACTAATTCTAGCTATTGTTTTTTTGTCAGGTCTACAAAGAAAAATTCTAGCATCATCTGGCTTTAAATTATAATCTATTTCACCTAATTTCAATCATTCATCACCTCACTCTTGTAAAAAGACATATCGATGTCTAATATCCATATCAAAATCACCTTTGCCTTTTAAGAAGTTTTCACCTTTCACTATTTCAAGGTACTCGTCATTGTGATCATCGTATCGATATACACCTAAATTTTGTCTATTAGATACGATATCTTCTTTTTCGCAATCAATAAAAACTTCTTCATTGTCTATAAGATTTTCAACAACAATTTTTTGATTTGTTATTATATTTGTAATTTCAATAGCACCGTTACCATTCTTTTTTCTAATCCATAGTTTTGGCTTTATATCGAAGTCACCTAAGTTTTCAAAAGACTCACAAGGGTCAAAAGAGATAGAGAAAGATTGGATATAAGGCTTTTCATTATCTTTCTCTGAATCCATGACAATCTTGTATCTGAAAATTAAACCATCTAATTCATAACCATCCAATAAGTTAGTACCATTAAAATTTATAAGCTTCCAGTCAGTCCAATTAACATAGTCATAAGAAATAGAAAAGAAGAAATCTACCTTTTGATTATGTATGTTTATAATATTTGAAAGTATAGTAGTTAAATACTTAGACGAAACGTTGGAGATTTCGTAGTTCTTAGATGTATAAGAACCTGTTGATTTTATTAAAGAACCCCATTTCATCCCAACAACTCCTATTCTATTTTTCCAAATGGTCTAAATTCACAATTAGTTCCGACCTTTTTCCAAATAATATTTTTAGCCTTTCGCCATACAACTGAACCATCTATAAATGCAGTGTCGTTTTGAACAGATGACCATTCGGGTTCAGTAGGGGAGGAGTAACCTGCTGTTTCGCATATGTAATAATGTGTTTTACTACCATTTGTAGGGAATACTAAACTTCCTACTTCATAGTTAAATTCGTTCCGCCATACTGAACCTGTCACTTCATAAAATTCTTGATTTAAAGTATTTAGAAAAGTAGGAGGAGTGGTGGAACTTTTGCCATCTACAACACATTCATATAATCCACCGTTATCAACAGACGGCTTGATCAGATTACCAATACTGTAATTTTTATTAGGTAGCCATTTTTTAGCTTGAATACCTTCTCTAGTTACAACCCATCCAACAAATGAGTTAATTACAGGAGTTTTGTTCCAAAGTATATGTCCAATTTTATAAAGTTTGTTATCATTCAAATCCTCAATATCACTGATTGAATTCTTCATATATTGTTCTATTTTTTTGAAGTTGTCTCCATAACTCACAATTGTCTGTTTTATATCATCCTCACTAAAAGATGATTCAGTTGTAATATTTAATTCAAGTTGATCCGTAGTTTCCATATTTATAATTCACCCCATCTCTTTATGTTGGGATATAACGCACCCCAAGAGTTGTCTACTTTATCAATAGTTAATCCATTAGATGTGACTTTTGTATTGATAAGGCTTCCTTGTTCAAAAGTATTAATGTCATCAATAATCTGATAACCTGTATTAGAATCTCTAAATTCTAAATTATTAAATACGTGTTCATGTGAATAGGTGTAAGGTGAATCACATCTAATGTTAAATTCAACATGACCTTGTTTTAAACCGTTATGCAGCAATTTAGAATCACCTTCAACTAGCGCATTGAATACTCTGTTAGGATTACTTTCAAAGACTAAAGGTTTGTAATACGGCTGAAATAACCAACGTGCAATTTTCCTTATATCCTTATCTTCAACCCAACTTTCTAGATAAAAAGACAAACTAAAAGAGAGTGGTTCGTGTTCCACTCTCTGAAAGTAAGGCTTCTCATTATTAGCTACTTTTTTTTCAATTATTTTACGTGTAGGGAGAAAGTTTTCTTCGTACAATCCACCTTTAGACCAAGCAATTTTAACACCCATCTCTTTCGATGAAATGTTATCATACATAAAATGAATAGACTCCAACATTACTTTCTCATTCCTTTCCTACGTAATAGATCATCATCAATCATTTTATTAAATTTATTTAAATCGTTTTTGTCGCCATTCATTTTGTCAATATTGAAGTTTATTTTAATATCGCCATACGTATCTCCACTAACAACTGAGGTTGTTTTTTGTGGTGGAGTAAACTTAGATAGGATAGGGGATAGACTAGACATAATTTTGTCCATTACATTTATCGAATTGAAGAATCCTTTCGTATCAACCTTGTCCAGCATAATTTCATGAGGATGAGCAATAATGGCTTTCCCGCCTTTACCGTCAATACCTGTTCCAGTCCAATTCATAAATCCACCCGTATCAAGTGAAGCTATCTTTTTCTGCATTAAATCTCTAGTTGTAGCATTATCGATCATTCCTAAATTAGAGTCGAAGAACGACTTCAATTGATTAACTTGTGCAGAACTATATGTACTCTTGATGGAGTCGAATGTTACACTATCTTTAATCTCAGAGCCACTTCTTCTACCTTGTGATGCAATACCGTCAGCTTTAGCTTTTAATGCTGTTTTTGTATTAGCACTTAATGATTTGTCAGGTACAATCTTTTCATAAATAAATTTACCTAACATAACTTGCATATCTGCTTTCGATAAGCTTCCATCATTTGTAGCTTCATGTTTATTACCAGAAATACTGTTAATGAATTGTTCAATGAATCCATCATATTTTCCACCTAAAATACCTTTATTACTATCAAAATATTCATATAAAGAATCAATATCTGCTTGAGTAAGTCCTTTAATCGAATCATTAAAATTAACGTCATCTTTAGTGAATTGAGTACTGCCATTTTTTCTACCTTGTTCAGCTAATTGTTCAGCCATTTGACGAACCGCATCTTTATCTTTTCCAGATGTTTGTGCTGAGACATTGTCATATAAGAATTTACCAAGCAATACTTGTAAATCGCCTTGAGTTAGACTACCGTTAGATGTTTGAGTTCCGTTGCCATTATCAATATTAGGATTGAAATTAAATGAACCATCATCTGTGGATATTTGACTATCCTTGAATTCTTTAAATAATTTTAGTGCTTCTTCTAAATTATCAATTACATTTTGACGAATCGTCATACCTACAGCTTGCATTGTGTCATCAAGCGTATCAGCAAGTTCAGGCATTGTAGCTCTCATTTCATCTGCAAACTTTTTGAATTCAGCATCTACTTTTTCAAAATGACCAGATAAAATAGCCTCTCTCATTTCGGCGAATTTTCGCTCATCGTTAAGCAAATCTTTATAATGCTTCTCCCAATATTCCTTTTCACGATTAATCTTATTGATTACATTCTCATGCTCTTTATCTTGAAGCTCAATTTTTTCATTCACTTCTTCTTCTTTGGCTTCTAAGGCATCGTTTAAAGATTCTTTACGTAATTCAATTTCACGATTATGACGTTTTTCTTCAATTTGCTTGTCAATTTCATCTAATTGTTCTTTCAACTTCTTGCGTTTCGCCTTACCTTCATGCGACTTATCTAAGGCTAGGTCATCAAATTGACTTTGAATATCATTACGCTCTTTTTCTAAATCTGAAATTTCCATGTCATAGCTTCGCTGTGATTCTTGACGATCTATAAGTTTTAGCTTCTCATCTACATTCTTTCTGAATAAATCCATCTCATCATTAAGATTTTTTATGATTTGCTCATGTTTTTCATTTTCACGCTTAATTTCATCATCAAGAGTCTTTATATGTTCATCTCTACGCTCTTGGATATATTCTTTATAGGCATTGATAGCTTTGTCTGCAATACTTTCAAGCTGAGATTTATTAGCTTCCTCAACTTGCTTAGTGTAATCTTTAATCGATAGGGTAGCGTTCAGATATGCAAGTTGTTCATCTGTTATTAGTTTTTTTACTTCTTTGATACGTTCAGCAGTAATATCACGTTGCTTTAATTCTTCTACTAAGGCATCTCTAGTAGCTAAATGTTGTTTAGCCATTTTTTCATATTCTTCAAGTATAATCTTCGTATATTTAACGTAGTCAGCAGAACCTTCGTCAAACATTTTACGAATTGCTTCAGCTTGATTAATTGCAGAATCCATTAAACCGACTTTTTCATCAGATTGAGTCTTGATATTAATTAAAATATCGTAATCGCCATTTTGAATAGCGATTTGCAATTCTTTAATTCCAATAGTCAATTCCTCTATACGGTTTCTAGTAGATTCTAAAGCTTCACCAGATAGCTTATTTCCATTTACTAAAGCAGTTAACTGAGTTAATTCATAGCGATTGGAATTTTGCTTTTCTCTCATTGCATTATTTATATTTGCGAGAGTTTTTACATATCTAGCAGAAGAGGTGTCCAATTCTTCAATATTAGCTTTTTCATTGTTAATTGCTTTATCTTGTATTTGACGTAGTTCTTCATATTTAACTATGATTGATTCAACTTTACTATTTTGAATCTTATTGTCTACTTCCTTTATACTTTCAGCTACGTCCCACCAAGATAGAGATAATTCACTTAACTGATTAGTTAACTCATCTTTTAGAGCAGGGGAGAGGTCTTTACGTTTAAGTTGATTGCGAATGAAATTTGCTTCGTTATGTAATAAATCTTGCTTATACTTTAGATGTTTAGTTTCTTTTTCTAGTTCATCTCGATATGCTTTTGAGTACTCGGATTGTTGTGAGGCGAGGATATTAGACTTCTGAATAGAACGATCTATACCCTCAATAAGATGGTCATAGTAAGAGAGATTAGATTTAACTAATAGTTCATTCAAATTATCAATTGTATCTTTAGTATTAAGAACGTCACTTTCCAAACCGTTTAAATCAGATTTAGCTTGGTCAATAGCTTGTTGAGACGTATCAATACCGACACCTGCACCACCATTAGTTCCTGCGTATTGGTTGTAATATTGGTTAGCATAGTCTTGTCGTTTAGCAATTTGTGAACCACCAGAGCGTTCGTACAATCTTTCAAACTCAGATGCATGTTGAGAAGATGATAAATCACTTCTTTGTAAAGAAGCTAATGCCTTTTTCTCGCTACCATTTAACTCTTTCCATGCGTAATCTAATTGAACCTGTAAGTCTGTCCAAGATTTACCTATAGATTTAGCATAGTCTTGTAATCCGTTTTTTCTTCCGCCTAGCCATTGGAAAATACCAGATGCTCCTGTAGATTTATTAACAAGGCTTGAATTAAAGCTTGATTCCTGTTGAATATTACCCATTAGCCCTGCAATAGCATTATCATTTAATCCTTTATTTTTGAAATAGTTCCAAACTATAGCTTGTTGACTTGATGCTGATGAGGCAGAAGAACCACCAGAACGAATAGCATTTAGCGTAGCAGTAGGGTTGATTGTTTGACCCTTTGAGTTATTTTGCTCGTAGTGTAGGTGAGCACCTGAAGTATTACCTGAATTACCAGAATTACCAATTTGTGTACCTGCTTCTACTTGATCTCCGACTTTTACTAGAGTGCTATCTAAGTGGGCTAGTAAATGTCTAATACCATCTTTATCTTCAATGACTACTAAGTTACCATAAGTCCAGTCCATCTTTTTACCATTTGTGTCTGATGTAGCAGAACCTGCTTTGATAACTTTACCACTGACAGGGGCATCTACACGAGTACCTGTATCCATCGCAATATCGATACCACGATGGTTGTCTTTACGTTCACCATAACCAGAAGTAATTTTACCAGTATAACCCTTGATATTACCGTTTGAATTAGCAGAAACACTTCCAACCTGCTGAATTTTACCTGATGCAATCTGAGCTTGTACTGCTTTAGCTTGTTTTTGTTGTAAGGCTAATTTTTCTTTTTCTAGCTTAATTTGAGCTTCTAGTGACTTCTTATATTCTTTAGAGTAATCAGAGTGTTTAGATTGTATTTTTTGTTGTTTTTCAATTGCTAAAGTAAGCTCTTCTAATTTTTGCTTATACTTATCAGTAATCCAAATAGACTTCTCTTTTTCAGCATTGTTTTCTTTTGTAGCTTTAGTGTTACTGTTAGTGGATTTAGAGGAGTTTTCAATTGCAGTATTAAAGCTATCAATCGTGCCAATATTAGTGTTCAATGAACCTTGTAGATCATCTAATTCTGAAGTATAGTTGCTTATTTGTGATTGAGCTTGACCTAATAGAGTACTTGCACGAGCTGCTTTCATACCGTATGTATAACTGTTTGGATCTTCGTCTTTCATGCTATCCATTGCATCATCATAAGCTTCTTGAAGCTTAGTTTGAAGTATACTTAATGCTTGTATTTCTTTTTTTATATTTTCAATACGTGCTCTAGTTGCAGTAGCAGACGCTAACGTAGCTTGTTCTTCGGCACTTAATTTGCCATCACGAGCAAGCTTATAACCTTTTAGTAAAACTTCATTAGCTTTACTTTCTTCTTCAATAGCTTTGCGTTTCTCATCTGATAAGGCTATAGCTTTGTCATCTTTACCTAGTAGGTCAGGGTAGACGCCTGACAATTCTTTCATTACAGCTACACGTTTATCTAATACATCTTTTACACGTTGTTCTTCAGCAGATAAGTTTTCTTTAACGTAGATATCTTGTAATTGCTGTTGAGTATAACCTGCTACCTGATTAGATAATGTATCGTATTGGAATATTAGGTCGTTTAATGCATCGACTCCTGATTGCGATACACCCGCCATTTGTTCAGTTACATCTTTGAAGTCTTGCATTTTTGAAGCTAGTTCACTTAACTGCTCTTTTGAACCTTCAGCCTCATTACCTAATCCATCAATTTCTACTTCAGCATCAACAATTGCATTTTTACCATCAGAAATAGAATTAACCAACTCAACGAAATCTGTTTTGAACTCTTTAAAATCGGCATTATTAGTAGACTTAGCTAATTCGTTGATGCTATCAACAGTTTCTTTATATAGCTTTTTATCTCCATTATTAATTGCTTCTTGTAATTGAGTTTGTAATTTACCAAAATTAGTAGAGAAGTCTTTTAATTGAGCACTATCTAAATTAGAAACATCTAACCCTCGTAGGAAATTTTCCATATCTTTAGCAACAGAAGGTTCAATTTTAACTTCGTCTACAGCATTGGCAACTTCTAACATTTTGCCTTTAATTTGATCAGAGGTATCAACTACTTGCTGTTCTAATTTTAATAATTCATATTCTTGTTCAGAAGTGTCTACGCCATTTTTTTGCATAGCCTCAATAATCTGCTTCTGATTCTTGATTTGTGACTCTAAACTACCGTAGATATAATTAGAGAATGAATCATACCAAGCACCATCAACTTTTTCATTGAACTTATCAAATTCTTCTACAGCTTTTGCTAATGTTACTTTGTTTTGAGCTTCAATTAACTCGTTTGTAGCATCAACTTCTTTTTTAATTTCTTCGGAAGTCTTAAGATGAGCTTGACCTGATGCATCTGTATATGAAATAAGGGCAGGGTAAAGCTCGCCTAGTCGTTGTTGCACCTTTAGATATTCTTCTTCTTTAGTTGAATCCCACGCATTACCATTTTCTTTAGCTGATGATAATTCTCCATATTTAGTGATTAAATTTTCTACAGCTTCACGATTATCGGTTAGAGCAGATGCATTATTTTTTAAGTATGTATCGAATTCCTCTTGTTTTTGAATATTATCTGATATTACATTCGTCAATTTCTCAATTACTACACCAACAACTGAAAAAGCTACACCTATACCTGTAGCTATAGCTAAACCTTTTAGAGCAACTGTGGCTAAACCTGCAACAGTTCTAAGTCCAACCAATGCTCCAGAGAATACACCTGTTGCGCCTGTAGCTGCAACAGTTGCAGAGGCTTGTTCGTATGTTCTTAGTGTTAATGCTCTGAAACTACCACTAAAAGCATAAACGGCAACTGTTGCAACTGTAATGACAGGCGGTAGTAATCCTATAGTTGAAACTACTCCGTTACCAGAGTCAGTCATTTTTTCTAATGCCGAGGTTGCCACCACGATTCCGTCGTAAATCACAGTATCTCCTGCGGATTTACTGAAGCTAGTCCACGCAGTGTCAAGACGATTCAATCGTCCTTCCAATGACTGATTATACTTTTCCTGCTCACGCATAGCTGAACCTTGTGATTCTATTGCTGTTGTAGTACTATCTGTCGCCATTTTGAAGTTATTCATCAGAGCAGCCAATCTGTTCTGTTGATATGTACCTGCTACATTGATTAATAAATTTTGTTGTTGTTCGGCACTCAATGACTTCCATTTGCTTCCTAAATCATTGATAACGTCACCTATTTTGCGCATTTCACCACTAGAGTTTCTTACTGATACTCCTACAGCTGCCATTGCATCTTGTGCTTTTGGTAATGTTGCCATACGTGAAAAGATAGTTTTTAAACTATTACCAGTGACGTTTCCTGTTTCCCTAGTTGCAGCGGATACGGCGGTAGTATATCCTACTAACTGTTCAAGACTTACACCATATGTTTTTGACGATTGAGCGGCTTTATTCATAGATAGCGCTAGGTCTTTAGTCGTTACTGAATAATTATTGTCAACCTCATTTAATGTATCTGCAATACGAATAGAATCTTCCTTAGCTATATTAAATGCTAAAGTTGCCGCCGTTAACGTATTTACAGATTCTTGTGCATTTAAATCTGAAATATTAGTAAATATTTGAGCTGTATTTGTTAAGGCAGTTGCTTCTGTAAGTGTGTTGTCCATACGTGCAAATTCATTTAAAATCTCTAAATACTCAGTAGTTAATCCTGATAATTCACGTACATTAACCAATGATTTTTCAATCGTTTGATTAAATTGATATAATGGGGCATCAGATCGATTATACCGCTAGTTTCCTAGTACTTTAACTTCCTATATGTCAGGAACGGTCTAGACTATACAATATTCTTATCTTAATCACATTCCACTGTTTAATAAGATAATAAGAAAAGAGTAGGGGAGAACCCTACTCATGTCAATTTGTGATATTCATTTAAATACATCCATCTATATCCTGCTGAAGTATTTTTATGTCCTTTACATACTCCCGCAATTCCTGATTGATTTGCTTTACCAAGTGATCTAGATGCTTCTATCATAGAATCCCATTCTCTTATGAAGTTGCCGTCCTTGGTTAATTGTACTATTTTCTTAGTTATATCTTTATTTTCATAAAATTCATACGAATTATTGTCTTGTAGATATAAGTCATAATCATCCTTATAAATAAATCTACTTCCTTTATCGTTGCTTCTTTCATTTTTTAATACTTTATTTACATTTTTAAAATACTTTCTGACATCTGCTACAGAATCCCATTCTTTCACAAATTCTAAGTTCATTGTTAACTGTACTACTTTCTTTCTTGTATCTAAAGGACTGTATTCAATTTTCCCTGTTTTAGACCAGTATTTAATCCAAACCATAACTGTAGCATAGTCAACATTTAAATCTTTAGCCATAATCTTGAAATCTCTGCGACCATTTAAATACATATTTAATAATTCTACCTTATTAGACTTGCACGATTTTTCATTTATATAATCCCATTCTAATTCTTTTAAATTGAATACTTCAGATAGTTTAGATTTAATAATACTTTCTTTTATAAAGCCAATTTCACTTTTTCTAGCATCTATGACTATGTAATTGTCAATTCCATTAGACATAGCTAATGCTTCTTTTATTTTATCATTTTCTCTTTCGAAATTTGAACTTCTAGAAGAAAATGCTTTAAACCCATCATAGTAATGTTGTGATCCGTGAACCTCTATTATAAATGATTCATTATTATGATTAAATACAAAATCATACCTCTTTTTGTCACTAAATTCAGTGGATATATCATTATCATAATTAACATTTAATAATCTCAACATATTACTTACTACTTTTTCAGGGAAACTAACTCCATCACTACATTCACCACATGATAGCCCATCTATAGATACAGTTTTAATCTGCTTATTTCTTATTATATTATCACAATCAGGACATTTCCAATCTAATCTTTTATCACTGTATTGAGTATACTTATATCCATTTTCTTTATTTAATAGTAATGAACACACTTCTTGGTTTGTATTCGCAAGACAATTAACTTCAGTGACATATTTTCCAGTACAAATAGAACATCCAGAACCTCTAATTTTTGAGTCTATACGTTGTGGATAGCTACCTTTACATTCTTCGCAATACCACCAAACCTTCTTGCCTGTTCCACATGGTACTTTATCTGGAGTTAAATCTCCATTCTTAGTATGATGCCATTGTTTTGCTATATCAGGTCTTAGTGACTCCAATGAATTTGAGGAATTAACTCTTTGACCTGCACAATACGAACACTTTGCATTTCTCATAGTTCTTTCGTTAATAGCAGAGTCATAATCACTTTTACATTTCGGACAAATCCACCAAGCTTTTTTACTCATACCCTTAGTCATGTTGTATATATTTAAACCTAACTTAATATTCTTTTCAAAATCCCATTCATTGAACAACTCAGGTTTAACTTTCAACATTGCATTATCTTTTAACTCACTTACTCTATATACATCTAATTCTTCGCCAGTTTGAATATTTATGTATTTATTCACTTTAATCTCTCGCATTTATAATTACCTCCTACAGTAATTTTATTTTTCCTAATTATAATAAATAGGGAAGTAAAGTTAGGATGCTTTACTTGTCAATATGGCTCATGACTTCCTTATCTATCCCTATAGTTAAATATTAACATATTAAATAATTTTAAACAACTTAATTTCATTTTATTTATGTATTTATTTATCTTATTAAACAGTGGAATGTGATTTTATTTTTTTTGATAAGAACTGCCTTGGTAGTCGTTGAGAGCTTACCATATGTATAGTACACTTAGGTCTGTCTCTGCTGATTGTCCAATCCTTTAAATTTTCAGATGCTTATATAGTTTCCAATATAAACTACTATTAAAGACTGTAAGGAGTTTCCAGCATATTCGGCATTTGCTATATAACGTCACCGTTATATGGGGCTAGTATAAGTCAACCCTTTGTAAACTAATTAAAGCAGAATCTAATTCTATTACTCTTGAAGTTAAATCCTGAATACCTCGAATAGGGGTATAAAATGCCTGAGCAGCCAATATCCAAATCGGAAATTTCGTGAAAGCTGTCCGAAACGCATCTCCTAAAGCTGAGGTTGATCGACTTGCCTCCGAAGCATTCCTACTAACTGTATTCAAACTTGTTCCAGTATTATTTATTGCATGTTGTAAATTAGTAAAATGCGATGCAGATTGTTTAGTGCTAGAGTTTATTGCTTGTAACTGCGAAATGGAGTTACTAAGTGAAGTTGTTGCTACATTGCCTACATTAGAACTAATTCCACTTGAACTAGACGCTCTCATTTTAGCATTTAATTCATTCAACTTAGACACTACTTTGTCTATCTGGTTCTCTAGCTCTTTCATACCTTTAACGGCATTATTTGGATCAATATTTACATTTAACTCATTTTGTTTTTTACTAATGATTTTAGAGATATCATTTAATTCTTTTTCTAAATTACCTTTATTGATGCCCATTGTTATGAGTAATGGATTTTTGTCATAATATTTTTTTAAAGAACTTACATATTGATTAACATTTTGTTGGGAAGTACTGCTGTTTACGTCAAGTGACATCAATAATGTAATGGGATTATTTGTAGCCATTTTCGTCCTCCTTTGTAAATTTGCAAAATAGAAAGAAGAAGGTAAGCGAAATAATCACTCAACTTCTTCTTTCTATTTTTATGTATTTAGTTATTTTGGCGAACAATAAACCCTTCCATAGAATATAGAAGGGTAGAGTTATGTATATAAGTTTTCTTAGTTGTAAATGCTATGGTCGTTTTAAACTTTTCTCATACTCTTTTTGCAATCTCGGATAAAATTCATTAACCTTTAAAACCACTTTGTCATAATCACTTTGTTCAAGTATACCTATTAACTCTGCTTCTCCATCTAACATCATAGGTGACAATCTATCACATTGAACATAAGATATATGATCTAAGTTAGCCTCTTGCCAATGTGTGATTTCCACTCTATTTTGAGGTCTTGGAGTAGAAGTAATTTTCAATGCAAGAAATTCATTAGGCGTGGTAGTTAAAATGAAAATAAGGACAGGGCGAACTTTCCCACCATGTCCTTCTTCATAACTATGGTTCAGTCTGTATATTTCTCTTGCTTTCATAGATCAATTAGTCCTCCATCCAAAAATCATAGTCAGGATGAGAAGGATTAATTTTCATAACCCCATTCTTAACAATTATAGTTTCTTTACTTGCTACAATTTCCTTAATACAATCATTGTCAAATTCATATTTTTTAGCATCTTTGTCTTTTGCTTCATATTTATCTTCGACTGCTGGCATATCTTCATCCTCCTTTTTATTCATCCTCTATCACCTCCCAATATATAATAGCGATATCTCTATTATATATGAGAGTTTGATAGAGTTTAGTTAGGAAAATTATAGCATATCTTAGCTTATTTTCAAGAATGTTTAACTTTTCCTTCGACAATCTCCAGTATTATTTATCTATATAATGTGAGGGGGGGGGGAGAGTTAAATATTAACATATACAAAACAGAGTAACAATAATATAGTTATGTATTTTTGTAAATAATAAAGCGCAGTTAAACAGGTTAGTTGTATAATCATCACCTATTAATTAGGTAATTGATTTATTGCTTTTTCCTTGAGTACATCGCTATTAACATTTGATTCAATAATTTCTTTTTGTTTATCCAATTCTTTTTTATACATATTGGCAATTTCATTGGTCTTTTTAAGTTGATCAAATACTTTAGTCACTTCTTCAAAACTAAATATTTCATCAAAGAATAATTCAAAATCACCACTATCATATAAACCTTTTAAATATGCAATATTATCTTCAACTGACCATTTAGATAGGGTGTCGAATAGAGAAGTGAAGTACTTGATGATAAGATAACCAGTATACTGTTCCATATCTGCATCATCTTTAAGATAATCGATATTATTAGTTTTACAGTATTGAATAGTTCCCATTAATTCTACAATAAGACTGTCTTTTTTAGATTTGCTAAACTTAGGGAAGTAAGTAATACTATGTCCTTTTTCTTCGTCGAAATGATATACCTCTTTACGATTGGCGTTTTTAGCTCTTTGAGTAAAGAATGACGCATCTACTGTAGTAATTTTATTTGACATTTTATTATTCTCCTTTATTATATATTATGTATTTATTAATATAAAACTTAAAATTAAACCCACTGTTAGGTGGGTAGGGTGGTGAAGACTTGAATTAATGATTTAAAAACTCATTTGTCTTTTTAAAAGTTTTTTCATTTTATCAAGTAGTTCATTTGCCGTTTTATATAATTCCAATTGTTCACTAGAATTGCGTTTAAGCCCAATATTACTGTTGTATAAAAAGACTTCTGATGATGGTCTTATGATATCTTTTGTAATGGCTTGGATTCTAACTTTGTATATGACTTTTTTGTTATCAATTCCGCCATTACCAAATCCACCACGAACAGATTTACCTATCGAGTCTTTATTAGAAGAGTTAATAATGACATTATCATTTTCAATTATGTTTATTTTTGTAACGCTATCTAACGGGAAGGCATCAATCATGTATCGATTATTTAAAATTTCTATCCCTGTAGATAAATCTGCTCTAGTCATTAAGTACAGAGTATTCCGTTCTTTTGAAAAACCAACAACTCCACTTAAATCATTTGAAACAAAGATATCATCTAATTGATACTTAAATTTTATCTCATCTTCTAATTTCTTTACTAAATGAGGCTTGTTTTGATTAAACCTAAAAAATAAACCAATCGATACTCCACTAAATAAGAGTCCTACTATCAGCATAGATACTCCTACAAAGTCATCTAGTAAACCGTCAATTAAAAAGGGGATAAATATTAAACATATACTCAACACAAAAAGCATACCAGTCAATGTTAATTTTAAATTTTTATCACTCATAAAAAGTCTCCCTCTTTATGAATAATAAACATACAGGTAATACTTTAAATTTCATAATTACGCCTCCTGAAATACAAAATTGTATACAAATAGGATAGCATAATTATGAAATTTATGATATATGTAGCAATTTATTCATTTTTAAAGTCAACAAGTTCTCTAATATCATCGATCTCCAAGACTTCTGCAATGCGAGCTAAATGAATTCTATTCATAGCAGTTTTACTATTGGTGCTGATTTCGCTAATAGTAGCTCTTCTTATCCCTGTCATTTCTGATAACTGTTCTTGTGTTAAATTTTTATCCTTCAAAACTTTTTTAAGTTTTACTTCGATTATCTTCATAGAACTTCATTCTCCAATCATATTGCTTTTATAGTATTATACCGTTTTTACGGAAAAACGTACAGAAAAACGTTGACTTTAATTTTTACTGTATGCTAAATTGTAAATGTACTCAAATACGTACAAACGTACAAAACTAAATAAATTTCACAAAAGAAGAGGAGAATGAGAAATGAACACATTAATCACATCGATCAAACTTATTGCAAAAGGTAATATTCCATCACAAGTTGAGCTAATGGGTGAGCCAATTTACGAGAATGGTAAAATTAAAACGTTTGAAGTAATTTACCAAGAGTACAATTATGACGAAGATAACATTCTAGATTTCAGCATTGAAAATTTCAACATATCCATAGATCATCTACCAGAAGCTACATACAAATTCACCAATTACTTTACATTCAATGTTATGGAGGAGGGGATAGCTGAATTTGATTTATGCGTATCGATTGAAGATGTACACTATAATCTACTTAGTGATATCGATACCATAATTACACCAGATAATATTGCGATTCAAAACTTTATATTTAAAGATGAATGTTTCTTCTTTAAATTGGACATGCAGGTTGTTGATATTGTCGAAGCAACAGTAATTGATATTTATTAATAATATGGAAGGTGAGAGTGGTTTTCTCACCTTTTGTTATGTATTTTGTTTTATTAATTATGTGTAAGTATTATGCTATTTCTTTTTGTTCGTCTTGTTCAATCATTGGAAGAATATCCAGTCATTTTATTAGCTACCATATTGCAGCCTTTTTTAGTTATAAGGTAGCATGGTAATGCTCGTCCAGTGCTATCCGTATAGGTGTGTGTAATAAAGAAATCACTCACCACAAAATTGTTGTCAGTAAGAACCTGAGCAAAACCTTTAGTTTTACCATCTTTAGTGCCATCTAGCATTCTTAAAATTTCCCAATGTTGCTTACCAATCATTTCAGCTACATCTCGACTATCTGTTACTAACTGTCCTTCATGATTCATCACTTTTAATTCTTTTACCATTGAATCTCTCCTTTAATTATGTATTTTATTAATCAGTAGATGGAATGTAAAATTCTTATCTACAACTCAATATTAACAGGAGAGTAAAGTTAATACAAGATATTTTATGTATTTTATTAAATAAAATTCTGATATTATCTAAATAACTCAAGTAACCCCCTAATAACAGTAGGGGAGTAGTTCAATCATTTATGTATTAGTTTCATCTAATTTCTTTTTAGCTTTTTCTTCTTTCAATTTTGCGATCTTTTTTCGAACATCAGCTTTAGATGCAGGTTTAATGTATGATTGACGAGTAGTTTCTACTGATTTGTGATTTCCCATTTCGGCTGCTAATGCTAAGTCTCCAGTGGTTTCATAAATTTGATTTAATGCAGTTTTACGAATGCTATGTGATCGGAAATCGTCTATTCCGATGATTTCACCAAAGCGTTTAATTCTCCATTGGATTGTTTCTTTTACCATTTGTCTATATTCACCATTAAACTTAGTAATGAATAACGCATCAACTTCAGAGTTATCCATTTCTTTTCGCATCTCTAGCCATTCTTCAATTAGTTGCTTAGTATCTTCTTCAAATATTACTTCAACTTTGTAACCACGTTTTTCACGAATATCCTCAAATAACATACCTTCTAAATCCAGAGCTGATAAAGTTAACTTCGAAATAGCTCCAACACGGTTACATGACTGAATCATAATGTTCCAAATCAATCTATCTTGGATATCGTATTTTTTATCTTCTAATAAACCCTTAGATATCATGTCAATTTCATCTTGAGTAAGATAGTGAGACGTGATGATACTTTCTTCATTAGCACCTTTCATTCGTTCCAATTTATTTGCGAATGGGTGTTTATCAATGAATTGTCTTTTTTCAGACCAATTGTAAAAGCTAGAAATAACACTTAATTTAGTATTAATTACTTTTTTATTGTTACCTAGAGTTTCTTGACAGAAGCTAATGAATCCTTCCATAATATCTACTGCATCATCTAAGAAATCATTGTCATACAAATTAATATTGTCACACTCTTCCATAAGGTAAACTAAGAACTGATTGAAATAGTTTTGATAAACCTTATATGTTGTATCCTTAACATCTCTGTTTTTCTGAATATTACTCTTTAAATATTTTTCATACAACTTAAAATTATCAGGATTCACTTTCTTTAACTTGTCTTTAGTGAAATACCTAACTTTTGTAATTTTACTCATCCGTCATTCTCCTTTCATAAGAATGAAATAAAAAAAGACTTAAAGTTTATCTAACTTCAAATCCAAGTTTTTTGTATGCACTTTTTATTGCATTGATAAGTGGTAGAGGATTAGCTTGAATGCGCTCAATTGTAGTTTGTACAAAAGGTCTAGCCTCACTCCACTTACCTGAACGATACCAATTTTCATCTATACCATCCTCAATGGTATCTGTGATAAACTGACCTCTTAATGAATCATAATCATGTTCATAAATAGGGGAGAAGTGTCCTTGTCCTAAAGTCAAGTTTTCAAATAGAACTCTAACTTTACCACCATCAACTTCAACCTTAGTAATCTTCATATTACGAACGTCAGATAAACCGCCATCATTTCCTCTACGTAAATATTCAACTGGTATATATCGACGATAAACTACATCTTGTACAGCTTTAGACATTTCTTTAGCTAGAACGCTTTCAATACCTTTATCTTTGAATACAGTATTGATTATGTCTCCACGTTCCAAATAGCGTTTCAACTGATTTAAATCTTTAACTTGTACTTTCGCCATAATTATTTTCCTAACGTATTTAAAACTTTCAAATCGGTATCTTTAGATTCTTTTTCTAATTCACTTACAATATTTGTACCTAGTTTAATAATATCGTTAAATCTATCGAGTACATCGTGTACTTCAGCAGGATCAAACATATGGTCTAAGAAAATACGATATAGTCCAGTTTCTTCTAACGATTCTTTTGCTTCAAAATGAGTATCAAAAGGCTTACTATCTAACTCTTCCTTTAAAGAAGTAAAATGTTTGATGATAAGGAATTGTAAGTATTATAAAACATGGTCATCATCTTTTAATTTATCTAATTTGTTTTCTTGGCAATATGTAATTGTAATAAATAATTCTTCTCAGAGAACTTTGGATAATAGTAAATAAATTCATCATTTTCTTTATCTAGATAAAATTTTTGTTTCTTATGTAATTCCTTGATTCGCTTTTTAACTTCTGCTATTTTTAATTGACCCATATTTAAATTCTCCTTTTCTCCTCAAATAATAAAAAGAGAGTAGGGGAATTAACCCTACTCATTAATATGTATTTATTTAATTATGCTACTACAACTTCAATTGTATCTTTATTAGTTCCATCTGAAACTTTAACGTTTGTTTCTCCAACTGCCTTAGCTGTAATAACTCCGTTAACAAATGTAGCTACAGCTTCATCATCTGTTGTGAATGTAAGTGTAGAATTATCCATTACAATATTGCTATATTCTCCGCCTCGGATGCCGTAAACAGTAACAGTTTCAGTTTCTCCTACAGCAAGAGTAGTTTCGCCAATATTAGCTGCCAACATTGAAATTGCTACTTTTGTGTTACCAACTGGTTTCCACGTAATATAAGCATAGTTGTTATCGTCATCAGCTAAAGTTTTTCCGTTTAAAGTAAATTGAGAAACTCCATCATGAGTTAAGTTCATTGACAAAGCACCATCTAATTTGTATCGAGGAGCAATAATTTGTTGCTCAAATACTTTGTCACCATCAGCACTGAAGATATCAGAAGTAAGTACTAGTTTGTATGCTTTTGGGAATGAATTGGCAGGAATAGTTAATTTATCAACTAATACATTGTATTGATATACTACCTTTGCTGTTTTATTTGCTAAAGAAGGCACATTGATTACAGAATCAGTAGCAGTAATTGTATTATGATTAGAAGCCATCTCTACGTATACTCCACCAATTGGTTTATCAGATAGCGTACCTTTACCAGAAGCATCGAAAGTAACTGTTTCTTCAGTGTAATATTTCGACATCTCATGTTTAATTTTTGAACCAGTTTGTAAAGCTAAATATGTAGGTGAGAAGTCAGCAGCCTCAATTTGGAATGATAATACTTTTTGGTAGTTATAAGTGAATTGTAATTGCGATCCACGACCTGCAAATACTTCTTGTTCTTGCATTGTTTGTTCCATTGTTGAGCTTAATAGTGCTGTACCTTTCACCACTAATGCATCTGATTGTGGATCAATTAATAATGCATCTGCTACTGATAAAGCAAATAGTTTTTCTGTCATTATAAAATTCCTTCTTTCTTTTATGTATATTGTTATTTAAATACTTACTAAACCATTTTTTGAAGAAATCTGGTCAAGTTGCTCTTTAGACAGTACTAAATCATCATCTGGATTCTTAGTTTCAATCTGGTCTAACCAATGTGGTATTACTGTACCTTCTTTAAATGAAACCATTCCTGAATATTGAGCATTTTGAAGAATATCAGCAGATTTAATTAAATCGTATCGTTCTAATTCTTTTCTAAATTGGTAAATTGTCATTTTCTTAATATCATCATAAGAAGACTTTGAAACACATTTATAAGCAATTATTTGTTGCTCCAAATCAGCCATCTTCTTATTTTTTTTATTCATAAAAGCTCTAGCTTCACTTTTAGCTTTATCAAAATCTGTACCTAAGCTTTCATCAGAAACATCAATTAAATTCTGTTCACCAATAATCGCCTTAATTTTCTCGAAGTCTCTTTCTCTAATTACAATTTCATCATCAATTACAATCGAATACTTATTTTTGTCATCAACATCAAATCTGATATTTTCGCTTCTACTAATTATTTTTATAAGAGTTATTAACTTATCGAAGAAGTGTCTATTGCTCTCATCTGAACTAACGAAAAATAAGAAAGCTAAATAAGACATCTTAATAATCGTTGGCTCTTGAATTGTATTCTTAGGAAGTAATAGACATTGTACCGCATCATATAATTGTTCGATATTCTCCATTTGAACAGGGTATACTGGAATATTGCGGTGATATTTAGGATTTCCCCATACATTATCTAAATCTATTTTCATTTTTGTACTCTCTTAGATGATTCTTGAAGTGAAGTAGTAGTATAAGCAAGTTTATATCCTATGAAGCCTTTAGGTGTATTATTGATAGGGGAGCTAAATGCTAAAATAAAATCGCCAACGTCTGTAATAGAGTTGAGAAGCAGTAGTTCATCTAACCTGTCACAAATCCAAGTCATCCGAAAATCAACTATATCAATATCTACATGTACATATACATCGAAGTTGTATATTTGGTCAGACGCATATGGATTATCCTGCAATCTTCTTGTAGCATTATTGTAACCTGTTTGAGGTTTACGAGAACCTGTATAAAAGCAAATTCGAGACATTTTGGAATCTAAAACTAAATCGTATGTTTTATCTGATGGCATTAATACTTTAGAAATAATTTTATGTTTATCTTTTAAACTAGTGATATCAGTTTTTGATTTATCTAATGGGTCATCTAATGCATCTTTTGGAACATAATGAAGTAGTCTAAGTAATTCTTCATCCTTTGATAAATCAATAAATAATTTCTCTAACGATTCTTTTAGCTTCATTCATAGACCTCCTCACTAGAATTCTTTCTTCCTTCACGTTCGCCAGTAATTCTTAAAACACCAATTTTATTTATTGAACTAGATTCATCAATTCTAATAATGCGGTATGTTTCATTGTATAAATCAAATTGTTCGTTTAATCCAATAGAAGGCGCTTCGGTATAGGGGATAACAACCATCACCTGATTAGCTAATAGATTGACTGGTTCATTTACGTCTGCGATTGCCGTAGAAGCATCATTCATTTTTGGGACACATGGTAATCTTGTTACTTCTCCTGGTATAGTCTTATAAATAGGTCTGTCAAGCTTGTCATAACCTAGAAACTTTTGTTCATCTGCATATTTTACTGGAAATTCAGCACTACAAAGTTCGCCTAAAAATTGAGGAGTTATTTCATTTGTATCTTTACCAGTCAGTAAATAAGTAAGTTCTCCTTGAGTAGCATAATGTCCCATATCTACTTTTGTATCAGGTATGAAAATAAATTTACGTTTTTTATATGTATCTTTATCTTTAGTGATGCAATAATGAGTTACAGACTTATCAAGATTTAAATAAACGTCATATCTATTAGGGGAGTTTAATATTTGCTGTTTAGCAATAATTTTAGATTTATTGTGATAAGCATCTCTTGAATTATCTCCATCAATATTCAATCGTTGTATATACTTAGCTCTGTAATTCAAGTACTATCACCAACTTTAAACATCTTATTTATTAAACTAATACAACGAAAAACTTCTCCTCTAATTATTTTTATGTCTGGTTCTGGAGAAAAGCTGTCATCGTAAAAATGTTCTAGAATACTTAGAAGAGTAATGATGGTTTTAGAATCTTCCACTAAATACTGCAACCCATATAATTCATAACTAAATGATTCAATATAACGAGAAAGTCCTTCATTTTTCTCTTCAAATAAACAAAGCGTTTCATAGAATCTATCTCTTAGATATTTAATATATTCAACTGATATGTTCATACTAAACACCTTGCCTATAATAATATTCAATCATTAATAAGTTAGCTTCATCTTTTACATCTTTACGTAATTCTCTCAATTGTTTAAGTTGATTGGGAGGTGAGTGTAGGTTATAATCTTTTGAACCGATTTTATTATACACGTAGTCTTCACTATTAATTTTCGGAGAAAGGTGTTCGGCAATCATTAGAGTTGCCAATATTTCTTTTTCCATATCAGACAAACAAATATTGAATTGAGATAAAACTTCATCTCTTTTAGATAGATTTTTAGTACAATAAGTGAACTTAGGAATAGCAGATCTCAAATAACCTGACAGTATTTCATCTGCAAAAACTGGATTTATTTCTAATTGATTTTTTATGAAATAGTCATTTATTTTATCCAAGAATGAACCAAAAATTTCCGAATAAGATGTAGATGTCATTAGGAAGCACCTACTTTAAACAATTTCTTGATCAAGCTCTTCGAAAATTTCAACATTAAATACTTCTTTTACTACTTTTAATTTAGACTGAGGTAAATCAGATGTTTTTGCATAGCTTACAATTTTTTCAATTGCATGTTTAGCATCGATTTTTTCTAGTTCCTCTTTGATCTTCTTTGGTGTACCCTTAAATAATGCTTCAATCTCATCATCTGAAATAGCATTAGAACTTTTTTCCATGTATCCCATCTTGATCATTAATTCATTATCATCTACTGTAATTACTCCATTGCGGAATAATTTACTCACTGAATCAGTATAGAGAATATCATCTTCTTCCATTAAAACAAAAGATTTACCTCTAATAGTGATTTCTCTATTTGCTTCATTTTCAAAGCGAATACCTACATTGAAAGGGTTATCGTTTAAAACTTTATATTTAGCCATTAAAATATATCCTCCTTGTAAATCTTACGAAAAATAAAAGAAGAGAGGAAAATAAATTCCTCTCAGTTATGTACTATATAATTTTATAGCGTTGTATCTTCATATACTCCAAGTAACTTACGAACCCCAACAGCACCTACACCGACATATTGATCGAAACGGAATTCTACCTCTTTAGAGTTGATATTTACAGGTGCATCCGTAGTTTGAACTCCACCTTCGAAATGAACCTTAACTGGGCGTAATGAAGCATCTCCAGAAGGAATTACATAAATTAAATCTTTACGTAATTCTGTTTCTGTTAAAGAATTTGGAACAAATGGGTTATTTAACTTCATTAGTTTACCGCCTAAATAAGAACCAATCATACCATTTTGGTTATGTTCTACCGCTAAAGCATCAGGAACGTTACTGTTGAAACCTGCAATTGCAGTGAATTTACTTAATGCTTCGACGTCACCTACAATAGAAGCAGAACCTCCAACACGATTCATCGCATGTAAGATAGGGTCAAATGTACCTTTAACAATACCAGAACCAGGAGCATAGTTAGGTGTTGTCATTGCTGAAAATGCAGCATAAATCGAATCTTGGATACGTTTTACAATAGCCATTTCCATTTCAATTACTGCTTGTTCAGCAATTTTGATTAAATCTACTTTACCAGTAGCTAAATCATAGAAATTGACAACTGGGCGCACAGAAACTTCTTCAGTATCAAGAGATACGAATTTGCTTGAAACTTTAGAGCGTTCAGTAGATGCTGATTTAGCTTGGAACATTGCTTTAAGTCCATTTACATTAACTTTAAATTGTGCTTTTTCTCCAAGTCCTGTATTTTTAACATCTGCCAATGCTTCAAAATAGTTTAAACGTTGACGTAAACCTTCATCAATCACATAAGACATGATTTGTGCAATTTCATAACGATTATCTGGACTAGGATTTGAAGCTAGTTCTTTGATGTATTCATTCGCATTCTTTAATTCTTTTACCTCAACTTGTGCTTTTAATAAATCTTTTGAAAATACCTCTACAATACGAGAATCTTTGCTAATAGTCATAATTATTTATTCCTCCGATTATTTATGTATTATTTAATATTAAAGTACTAATAAGCGAAGTGTTTCTTCGCCATACTCATTTGTTTTCTCTTTTACTACTAATTTAGTAATAGGAGTACGAGAACCGATAGCTTCTACATTACCACCTGCACCTACCGCAACTTCGTCACCTTCAGCTAAAGTACCGTTAAATTTAGTTGCTACAAGAATTTCACCTACTTGAGGTTTCTTTAGGCGAAGGTATTCACCTTCTTTAACTTTGTAATCAACAGTGTCGATAGATTGCTCATCAACTGTGTCAACTTCATTAACAACAAAATAAACCTCTTTATCGCCTGTAGTAGCGTCTGCTAATGTACCTGTTTTTACCTTGTGATCTAAGACTACCCATTGACCATTCTCTACTCCGTTTTTAACTGCACTTTTGTAAGTACCAATATATAAATCATTTCCTAAAGCTACAAAACCTGCCATTATGTAATTCCTCCATTTAAATTAGTTTTTATGTATTAATATTTTAAAAATATTTATGAGCGAGGGGAAGCCCAGAACTCACGTTTATCTTTTACGATTAAATCATCTTGTTTACTTGCAACTACAATAACGTCGTCATTTTGTTTAGATGCAACTTCGACTTCATTTTTTTGTTTAGTTACTTCATTTACGACAATTTCATTTAGTTTCTCTGAATTTAATTCTTGAATAGCATTTTGAACATCGTCTGATTTGAAAGTTTCTTCCGAAAGTAATTTAGAATACTTATTACTTAATTCTGTAATCTCAGTTTCCTTTTCAGCTATTTCAACTTTTTCTTTATACTGAACTAGTTCTTCAACAGTAGACTTAAGTTCAGCAATTTCATTTCTTAATTCAGATTCAGTTCCTGCTTGAGTTACAATAGTATCGTTAAGTTCTTTGATTTTATCTTTAAAATCAGATGCCTCTTTAGTTTCATCATTTTGTAATGATGCTAACTCTTCCTTAACCTGAGTTAACTCATCTTGAACATCGCTTAATTCTTTTTCTTTTTCAGACAAAAGATTTGTTAATTCTACAGTGTTATCAGGAATAAAGCCTAGTTTTCCTTGTTCCCATTGATCTGATGGAGAAATAATTACCTCATCGTTTTCAATTGAATAAGGAATTTTGAATAACACTTCGTAATCATCCCAATCTTCAACAATAACATGGTCATTGAAAATTGTATGAATATAATAGTTATATTGACGACCATTTGTTTTAGCGTTAATTGGATTTAGTTTATTATAAATTTGATTTGAAATTTCACTATATTTAAGTGAAGCAGTTTCAAATTTTCCTTTATACTGAATTTTATGACCTTTGTTAAATACCTCTTTTTCTGCCACAGTGACATCTCCTTTTTCTTCATTTTCAATACTCAAATCTTTTTCATATGCTTCTGCAACTAATAGTGTGGCTTTTGCTCTAGATTCAGCAGGGTTAGAAACAATAGCAGAACCTATAAAGGCATTGCTTCCATCTGCATGGTCAATAATACGAATGCCATCCTCAGTAATTTCTTTGTATTCCTTTATCATCACTTCACAAGATGACTCTAGATCTCCATTCTCATATAATTCAAGAATTGCACTGCAAGTATTCGGATATCTCTTCCAAATCTTAACGCTGCCCATTAATACTGTTGCATCATCAATAGTTTCAGTCCAGAAATCAACAAATGATCCGATAGAGTCTGTCATCAACTTACCATTTACTAATTCATGAGTTAAATTGTCATACTCAGCATTTTCTAACTTTTCCTTATTAACTTGTAAAGGTAGACCTATATATGTAACTTTATTGGAAACAATATATTCAATAAACTCATCAGTAAATTGTGCATCATTATAGTTAGCAACATTTGATAAAATACCAATGTTTAAAAGCATATAAATATCATTTGATTCATTTAGTTCAAGCGAAATTGGTTTTATACTTAAAATTTCTTTCAACATTTCACCTCCTTTAACGGTATAAATTAGCATTATGTATTTTTGTTATTACATTCTTCACATTTACAGTTTTCTTTATGTTTGACATTTCTAACTCCCAACTCTAAAACTACAGATTGTAATTTAGAAGCAATTTCTGTTTTAGAGTTAACTCTAAAAGTAGGAGAGTAGCCTTTCATATAGTTCACCTCATTTAACTTGTAGATGGCTTTGGATTATTGTTGCTACCGTTTGATTTGCTTTTTATTGTATTTTCGTTTGTAGGTTCATCTACTGTAGGTGCGCCACCTTTATTATCATTGTTTCCACTTTGAGTATAAGCATTAGAGGCAGGGTAGATGATGCTTTCTGTTTTCAATACTTTGCGTTCATATTCTGCTTGTCCGATAACATTTTCATATGGAAGACCAGTAAGCGACTCAATCCAGAACTTAGAAATTCCAGTTTGCATATATAAGTCTTTGTATTTATCGACATATTTATCTTTATCTAGCATTGTTGATTTGGCGAAGACGAATTCGCAAGAAACTGATTTAGGTAATATCTGTTTTAAATATCTGTTAATTAATACTTCAAACTTTTCCAATAAAGTGAATATATATCTAAAAAACTTCTGACTATTTAATTGTGCAGAACTGAAGTTATTTCCTCCGCCACCCCAAAGAACGGCAGGGCTTATGCCTAAGTTTGAATAAATATCTTTTTCAATTTTGTCATACAGTTCTTTTTTGAATAATTCAGTGTTAACCTCTAAAGTATCTAGTTTAAAGAAGTGTGGAAGGGCAATTGTACCAGTTCCAGAACTTTCTTTCCCTGTATTGAAACTCATACCATTCTTTTTATTAAATAATTTACTTACCTCATTAAAATAAGCTGTAATTACTTCTTTGGGAACAGGTTTTGTTCCTTCTTTATCTAAATGCCCTGCTGATAAGATAACAATTGTTTTTAATAATCGATCTGCTACAGAACGTTCAACTCTATCGATGATTTCCTTTTGTAAAATAGATGACCATGCACCAATGGTTAATGGTAATCCATATGGCATATTTCTATTACCATCAATGTTAATAACGTCAGCGTCTTTTAATTCTATGTATCTGTAATCTTCACCTTTATTAATAAAAAGGTTGTATTTTGCCAATGTTAATTCATCTGGTAACGACTCAATAACAGCTAACTTGTCATTTACAGTTTTGTGCTGCTTTATAGAATTTAAGTCATACTCAACTACCCAACGTCCATTTCTTTGTTTATTAATTCTTAAATCATCTAAATCTAAAAATTGAATGTATCTTTTATTTCTTAAACAGGTAACAATCGTACCCATTTCCCCAACCTCAAAAAGACCATCTCTTATGAATGTTTTTATATCGATTTCTTTGAGAAAGTCATTTACTTTTCTCTCGTAATTTTTAAGCTTTTTTTCATCATCTACTGTTGACCACGAAATAATGTAGTCGAGTGAGGGGAGGGACTTTAGAGAGCGTAATACTTCTTTGATTATTCCATGTTTATTTGTTAGATATTTAGATGCTTTTTGAATATCTTTAATATTTGAATATGGGTTCTGTAAGTATTTATATAGATCTGTCAGTGCTATATCACGTAAAGAACTACCTGATCCATATTGAGTTATAAAATCAGTTAAACCTGCAACCTCAATCCATTCATTAAAATCCTGAAAATTTTCTTCTGACACCTTATTTCTCCTTTCTTTATGTATTTAATAAATTAAAAACCTGATTGCATAAAGTAAAGGTAGTCATCAATAGAAGAGTCATGATTAACTAGCTCTCTTTCTTTCAAAGTAATAAAATAATTACCATACGCTAAACTTGTATATCTATCCTTGCGCTTACCGTTTTGCTCTTTTAATTTGACGAATTTGTCATGTGGAATTCTTTCGAGTAATACCATTTCAGATTCTAATAATTGAGTTTGCATATAAGGTAACATTAAATCAGCTTGATCTTCTGGACTTAGTTTGTTGAACCATACTTCATCATTAAAATGTTCACGAACATCGTTTTTTGATAGTAAGAATTCTATTCTTCTATTTATAATCTTATCTTTCAAATCTAATGCTATTTCGCTGTTCCATTCCTCCGTTGCTGAAACAGTGTAAACTTTTTCATCGTATTCATCTTCTGTATGATATAGTGCTAATTTAGGGTCTGATTTCTCATTCATTGAATAAGAAGCTCCGTACTCTATTTTTCTTTCAGTATCATAGAGTTTGCGACATAAATATGAATACACACTCATACCATTACCTTGTCTATCTAATACTATATAATCGCAATCAAAATCATCAAATAATCGTCTTATTTTTAATGCTTGTGTTTCTGGATGCATACCTTGATATGACTCGATATTTAAAACACTACGTTTATACTTAGTTCCATTCTTACTCTTCTTAGCAGAAATTAATGTGAATACAGATGAGTCATTCACATCTCCGCCCAATAATGCGATATCACAACTTAAAATTCTAATTTCATTTTCAGATTTTTTATTAGTGGTAAATTTTTTGTTTTGGATAATTTCAACATGCTCTTTTTTGTAAATAGGGAAGAGAGCTGTTTTAATATTTTGGATTTCTTCAGTTTTAAAGTAAGCTTTTTCACTCTCACCAAAGAATAGTGTGTCCATTTCCATTGTCCAACCGACTTCATCTATGTCATCTTCGGCTAACTCATCCATTAACTGTTCCTTGTTAGTTAAATTCTCTTTGATTGCAATTTGATAGGGGAATCCGCACACAAAGTACTTCTTACCATTGATCATTGATTTCACAAAAACTTTAAATCTTTCATATGACCAATTGAATTTATAGAATGCCGATGTCAAAAATATCTCTTTATTTCGCTCTAAAAACTCCTGTTTATTCTTGTATTCTTGTTTTTCTAAATATGCAGGTTGTCTAGAAGAAGCTAAGAATCGTCTTAATACGTTTTTATAAATTTCAGGCTTAATCATACGAAACTCATCTAGAATTAATAAATTTGCACGAGCAGATCTAGCACTGTCTGTCGCAGCAACTACTTTAATCCAAGATCCGTTCATAAATTCTACGTTAGGATCATCGGTATTCATGGATGTCCTAATTGAACCTTTTATTTCACGTTTTAGCATTCCTGTTTTAGATTGGTTAATTAGTTCTGGTATTTTTTCAGTAACAATCTTCATTGCTTGACCTTTTTGACCTGCCGCAATTACAATTTTAGTACCAGGCTTCAGAATACAAATAATTACACAAAATATTGCAGTGAGCCATGTTTTACCTAATCCACGACTAGCATAAAAAGCAGTGTAGTTATAGTACATCATGCAATATATTAATATCTTTTGAAATGGTTTCAATGAAATTCCTAAATACTCTTCAGCAAAAATATCTGGGCGAGAATTATAAAAAGATGCCCACGCAGCTACACCTTCCATTAACTTTTCGGATTTAGTTAAATTATCATTACTTTTATTGAAACTTCTTTTTTTATCGAAGACACCAACAGCTTTTGTTTGCTTGTTTCGTTTTACTTGAAAGTTCTTATGTGATGTCATAATTAATCATCCATATATTCTTCATCTTTGTTGATATCTTCAAACTTAACGGTGTATTCAGATAAAGCTTCATCGTATTTTTTAGTAGCTTCGTTATTCAATCCTTGCATTTTAGCTAAGTGCCCAATCATATATGTATCAATATACTCTTTCATTTCATCATCTAGAGGTTTAGGTACTGGTCTTTCATTTTCCCATTTTCTAATTAGTGTTCCGAAAGTGACTTGATCATTTGATTCTGCTCCAGTAGATTGAATAGGTTTCATATTAGCGTCATTCATTAATTTACTTCTAGTTTCGATAAGGTTTGTTATTGTTTTCTGGTTATTACCTTTTTTGTCCTGTCTTAATTGGTTAATTTCTAAGTTAATAAAAGAAATATCTTTCATAATCATTTCCATACCGTAATCAGGACACTCAAAGCTTGCCTCTAATTTCTTCTTATCGTTTTCTAGGAAGCGATACTCATCTTCTTCAAAACCAGTACCCCAAAAATCAGTAATATCTGTAGTTACTTCAAAATCATCTAGTATGTCATAATATCTTTCAGCATGTTCTTTATTCTCTAACTCGTGAATACTGTCTGCCCATGTAAATGAGGTATAGTTTGGTAGAGCTACATTTTTCATATATGTTCTAAAGTAAGAAGACGCTTGTTTACTATTCGTTGCTTCAACAATAGAAGATTCCCATAAATCAAATAAAAACGGTTTATCCATGACTCGTAGTACATCTTTAACTTTAACCATCGAATATGAATCATTGTCTGGTTCTACGTAATCCCAAATGCATTGCTTGCATATATTGGATTTTCCTGTATGCTTATTAAAATGAGAGGTTGATGCATAATAATCTGCTAACCTTTTATCTTTACCACAGCAATTACATCTCATTTTATCCAAACGTAAACACCCTTTCTGCAAAATAAAAAAGAGACACCGTTTACACGACCTCTCTAAATTCGCCATTTATGTAGTTGTTCTTAAATTCTTTAAATTGATCATATGTATTATTCTTATTGCCGTATATTGCATGAAATTTATTATGCAAGCTTTTACAAATAACTAACCCTAAACCATATTTATTATGTAGTTCTAAACAAGTACTAGTTAATTTTGATAAGTCGTCATCACTATAATCATCTAAGTTTTCATGGACTTTAAGATTCAAACAATTCAATGCTTCATGTACAATATTATGAAAATTATAAGGATGGTGAACTACTAAATTTTCTTCTGAATTAGTAAGGAGACATCTATAATTTGTGTTATCTAAACTATCTTTTCTCCATTTACCTAATTTACCTCTAAGGTAATTATAGATATTAGTTACTCCGCCTTGCCAATTATAATAATTTTCTCCACTTATCTTTTCATAGCGACAAGCCTTACATCCACTTTGGAAATTCTTAACTATATTATAAGAAGTGATCTGTATTCCAAGACATTCATGTTTATTACAAATAAATTCTATTGGTTCAGCATAGCGTACATATTCACTTAACATAGTATAATTCAATTTATTAAATGATGATAAAACTTCAGAAGAGTCTGTTCTATTTTTATCAGAAACACTTTCTCTAAAACTGCATAGTTGTGAATTATGATTAACTCCATGAACTAATTTCATATACTCACTTGTCTTTTTTCCTTTACATGAGTTACAAGAATCTTTTTTAATTGTACTATTCTCATTTTGAGATATGTATTTATAATAAGGTTTATGTAATATTTCTCCACAGTAATCGCATTGTACATCTACTTTTATATGCGATCCCTTAGGTATATGTTTAATATCTACAATAATTTTAGTACCTTTACGTACAGTTAAGTCTGTTTTACTTCTTTTTGTGCTTCTTCTCCATCTAGGTATTTCATAGCCTAAATCCTCGTAATAGGGGATGTTTGAGCTATTTAGTACTACTTCCACAAAATCGTTTATTAACATATACATCATTCCTTTATGTATCTTCATTCCTAAAAAATAATAAAAGTAGGGGAGTGCAAGGAATATGTACACTCATATCAGGCTCATGACTTCCTAATACTCCTACTTAATAAGCATCTCTGCTTTATTACACACCTATAAAGGAAATGGTAGTAACCTAAATAGATGTGCTAAAAGGAGAGATTTCTATGAATAACCAATAAAATTATTTTAAGTGTAATTATGTATTATTTTAAATAACCGTTTTAATAAAATTTTTAATTCCTGTATGTATATAAAAGCTACAAATCTAACTTCAAAAACTAGACTTTTCATATGTATCACCTATTTCAAACGAATATCGTATGTACAAAGTTTACCGTAACCTTGTTCAAATATTGTAATTAATGAACCTGCATTAGCGGTCTTTTTAAGCTTTAAGCTATATTCATTAATTCCGCACATAGAAGGAGATTGCATATGTTCGATATTCTGTAGTCCATTCATTCCAATTACTTTGTTATTCAAATGGTGTAGGTGTCCAGTTTTAAATAAATGTACATTAATATTGTAGATCATCATATAGTCTTTAATTGATGACTCTAGATTTTTCTCGTCTTGTCCATGAGTAGCTAAAATTTTAGTACCTAACACATCGAAATAAATAATTGATTTTGCATCATACACTTGAATACGTTTGTTTTCACATAATCGAGTTTTCAAATACCATACAATTAAACGCTCCATATTTTCTTGAGCAAATTCACCACGAGAACTATTTAAATAACGATTCTCACTATGATTTCCTAATACTGAACGATAATCAATTGTTACATATTCAGATAGAGCATTTAACCATTCACTCGTAAATTCAGCAAACTGCATTACTTGATCAGCTACGCCTAATTGTTGGAATTGTAATTGATTCATATGTAGTAGTCCGTCAATCGAATCAGATAAGTTTAATACTGTAACATGAGTAAGCTTCTCTTTCTCAATAATAGAAATTGTATGTTCAAGCAACTCCCACATTCTACGTTTGAAAATTTCTACATTGTATTCAGCTAACACTTCATCGTTAAATCCTAAAATTTTACCTTCGCTACCAAAATGTGAATCAGCAATATCAATTATCGCTGTACGTTTATTATTATTTTCTTTAATCTCACATTTTGGCACTTGAATAGGAGATAGGTTGGTAATAGCTTGTTCAATCTTCTCATAGACATTTTCAGTACGTGCTTGTTCACGAATCCATTTATTTAACTCATTCTTTTCGGAAGATAGTTTGTTACGCTCTTTTTGTATCTCTAATTTCTTGATTGTTAATTTATCTAACTCATCACCTTCAGCATATTTAGAAATGATATACGGCTTCCATTTCACATATTGAGCGTAATCTTTGCGCCATTTAGACTCTGAATAGTTTACACCATATTCATTATTGAGTATTTCAGCTAATTCATCGGAGTCTAATTCATGAATGGGAATGTCTTCAAACAAACGAATATGATAATCATCAAGTGTTTCGATATTTTTACGTTTTAAATCATAAGATGTCATTTGACCACTCCTTAATCTTCAATCGCTTCAATAGAAGTTTCCAATTTAGCAGTTACAGAAACGTGATTATTTAAAAATTCATCTAGCTTTGCAGACAAGTCATAAGTACTTTCTACACCTTTAACTGTTTCAATGATGTAATACTTACCATCTTCAAACTTTAATTCACCATTAAATCCAAAGCCTTTATTTTCTTTCGCCATAATTTATCATCCTTTACTCCGTAAATTCAAAAGTACAAAAATAATCCTATCTGCAAAATTCTAATGAACAAACTGTTCGGATTTTACAGATAGGATTATTTAATTAAAATTTAATTAATAGAGAAGAGTAGGGGAGAACCCTACCACTAACTCAATTTTGTATTTAAAACGTCTGTATTAATTCGCTATGTATTAAAAATTAAGGGTTAAGTCGTTTCTTTAATTCACCAAGAGGTTTGAAACCAATCGCTCGTTTTTCTGCAATATCCATCTCTAATCCAGTTTGTGGGTTACGACCTTTACGAGCCGCACGAGTTTTATTTTCTAACTTACCAAATCCAAAGATGTCAATATTATCTCCTGCAAGTAGTCGTTCACGAATAACTTCAAATACAGTTTCTACTGTGTCCTTTGATTCTTTTGAATCTAATTTGATACCTTTCGCCTCTAATGCATCTTTTGTTAATTTTCCTAATTCTGTTACGTTTACCTTTGTCATATTTTAGCTTCTCCTTTTATCCAATTGATTTTATTTTATGTATTTTATTAATTTGACAGATTCATTCTCTATCATATATACGATTTGTCATCGACTCTTTAAAGCGTTGGGAGAGTAGGGATATAAGGTACAGTCAGCTTTCTCGCATTTTAGATTTGTACTTTTTATCAGCAATTCTGTTTTGTATTTTTAAAATTTCAGATTTACATTTATTGCAATATTTTTTGTTACCATTAGTCACTCTGATTAACCTCTTGCACTTAATACAGGTCTTTACTTTCTTACTTTCATAATAGAATTCATAAGCTAACCCAATATTGTCGAAGTCATTTACTTCTATTGCTAGCTTGTCATCTTCTTCGATTTGATTTAAAAATAGCAATTCTAAAGATAATCGATTAGTAGTGCGAGTTATTTCATCGTCATTAAATTGTTTAATTGTTTTATGTATTCCTTTTTCACGATATGTACGAGTTAATTTTTCATTCAATGTATCCATTAATGATTTGTAACTGTATTCTCCTGATCCACCAAAGTAATTATTTTTAGTATTAACACCTCTTAGTTTTAATCTTTCATTATTTAATTTATTAATTACCAGTAAAGAAAAGATGATCTTCTTATCTAATTCGTCATACTCTAATGATTCAATAAAATTCATTTCATACTTAGTAATAGGAATAGATTCAATTTGAATTAATTTACTGTCTTCCTTTAAAGAGTAATTGACTGCATTATCAATCATTTTATAATGCCTTACTTTATTAAACCAACCCTTACATTTTTTTTCACAGAATTCATACAGCGACTTTTCGATATCTTCTTTATTTTGACCTACATACTTATAATACTTTGCTAAAACCTTTAAATCGCTTCTAATACCAGTATCTAGCTTAGTCTTTTTTAATAATCCTTCTATATATTCTTTTTCTTTATAATATTTATTCATAACCATTAAAGTAATTCCACCTTTTCTACAGTGTATTTTTTATTCAAGTATTCAATCTCTCCTTTATCATCCTGAATAGGAACGTATATATATTCTCTTTCAGACATTAACTTTTCAACAATTTCATCACCAAACAGTGACCACATCACATCTTTGTTAGAGTTTTTATTGTCAACATAAAACATATGTACAACATAATTCATCAATTCTGTATTGTTACTACATACCTCATGTAACTTTACTTTTAATTGCTTTCTAATGATGTTAATATCTTGAGCAATACTATCATCATAAGTAGTCCTATTATTATCCTGAGAATTATTCATTTCATTTCTAATCATAGAATTGAATTTTGAATATGTCTTTTTGACTTTTTTATATGTATCTTGGTTGAACTCGATATCTTTATTGATAAATGATTCATGCACAGTTAACTCCTCGTTAACTTTCAACAACTTCTTAATATCAAACTCTACAGACTCAATACGTTTACATATTTTATTCATTACGCAATCAGACTCGATAACAGGGGATTTACGATGATACTCATCCATGAAAGCTAATTGTTCATCATTTAAACGTTTTATGCTTTTTAATTCAGGTAAAGTAATTCCTAAACGTTGCATAGCTAATATCTCATATTTTTTTACATGATCTTTATATTTCTTTCTTGTATTGTTATATAGATGCATAAAGAAATATGGATGCTTATCAAGTAAAATCCTATTATTTAATTCACGTACATATTTTTCTTTATCTGTTTCTTCTTTGTCCTTTGGAATAGGTTGATAACTTACCCATTTTGGTACAATACCCTTAACTTCTTGTCCTATTTTAGTTTTATCAATTTGTGCCGATTGAGCTTTGGTGATTGTCTTGATTCGATTAAGTGTTATTTTATATTCTTCTGATTCAGGAGGTAAAGCAGCTAATAACGCATATCCAGTTGTAGATTTATTAGTTAGTCCACCGATAATACTGTTAAAGCTAAAAGTATCAGCATTATATAAATCATCTTCAGTAGGGATTATTTTAGATGGTTTAGGAGCTTCATAAACAACAGGTAGCTCATTTCGATAAACTCCTTTGATTACTGACTTATCACATGTAGTAGCAATGATATCATAATCAAAGTCACTACCTGCGAATCTATCCGTCTCATTTCCATGAGCATTTAAAATGATCCCGCTATAACAATACTTATACCACTCTTCAGTATCCTCATTCTTAATCAAGTTTAGTAATACGTGCTCACTACGATAGGTGAGGGGGCTACGACTAGCTACAACTTCATTAATATTTCGTTCATTCCAATAATTACTATAGTGTTCACCTTCTGAAAGTAATCCTTTAACCTCTTTACCGCACACAGCCTCCATCATAGCAAAAGGATCTGATACAATTACTTGAAAATTACCGTCAACAATAATTTGCCCTAGAGAGGCATTTTGAATTTTCTTTCTGAGCATGTTATATATTTTATTTCTTATGTATTTGTCTTTTATTAACTCAGGTTCAATAATCAACGCTTTGATCCAACTTGCGCTTTTACTATTTAAAAACTGTATAAACTTATTTTCATCAGTATTCATTCCTACAAGAAACAGCATTGTATAATATACGTTTTCAGATGTCACTCCTTTAATCCATTTCACAAACTTATCAGTAATATTGACAACATCATTATCATCTAAATTCAAAGTTTGTAGGAATTGATAATTTTGATAGAAGAAAGTCTTGTCATACTTGGGTGCATATATACTTACTCCCCAAGAAAGGTTGTTCTCTTCACAACATTTTCTATAATATTCAACAGAAGACCAACTATCCCAAAGCTTTAATTGAGATTCAGTAATTATTACATCGATATCTCTTAAATCAACTAAAATTGGTTTATTTTCATCATCTTTATATATAGTTTCAATAATATAATCACCATTGTTAAACTTTTCAATCCATTTATGAATGTCCATAACGGTGAGCATACCTTTGAGAAAACTACCTCTAATGCAGAATTGGGAAGGTAAATAATCAAGTTTTAACTCATTAGCCCACTTCCTTGCTTGACTAGGAGATATTAGTCCTTGACCATCAAAACGATTAAACATTTTTGTTATTTCTTTATTTTGCTCAATTACATCATCTTCACTATAATCTGTTTCAGTTACAAAGTTAACTTTAAATGATGTTGGACTTTCATAATCCTTTACTACGCAAAAGTTAGGAGTTGAAACTCTAAATCTAGAACTTCCATATAATCCTCTATAAGCGTTTAATTTAGCAGGAGCGATGGTGACATTTTGATTTCTACCATTATCTGTACGGTTTCTTAATTCCTCAAACACAGTTTCAGCTATGAACAATACCGTATTAACTCTTGCTTGAGATGCGCTTGAATTAAATCGTTTATATTTTATTCCGTTAATCTTAACTCCTTTCTTATAAAGATGTTTATACTGACCTTTATTAGACATTTCTATAGTTATGTATTCTGGAACATAAATCATAGTATTTAATTTTTCGTGCAACTGTTTGATTTTAGCTCCGTTCGCTCCGGAACTATCCATTTTATTTAACTTAGAAATTTCAGATTTAATTTTATCCACTTCTTTTTGTTCCACATGAGCATCCTTAATGTCTAAAATACAGTCGATCAATTGATTTTCAAATACAGCTATTAGTTCCTTGTTATCAATAGCTTCATCAAGTGAAACTTGAATATCATACTTAAACTTTTTCAGTCTGTCTGAATTAAATTTCAGTGTTAAATACTGCTTTTGTTTACGCAACTAATCGACCTCCATTATTAGTTATTTATAATTTTACGTTTCTTTCTACAGTCTTTGCACCGTTTGGGTAGAGATAATTTCTTGTTTAAAAAGAATTTAATTTCTTGAGTACTTAATTCAAATTTAGAGTTGCATTCTGAGCACTTCCTGTTATTTGGTATAGATTCAATGCATTCATTTAAAATATATCTGTATTTATCAGTAACATTCATGAATCTATTGGTAACTTTAATCTTTTTTATACTTCTTTTATTAAATCTAAAATTCAATTCAATATGGTAATAATGATCAACTTCTCTATACTTGTAAGGATATTTCCTACTACCATTGTAATAACTTCGCATTATTATTTGTCTACTATACATGTCCTTAATTTCTAATCTACTATCTAGATTACTAAGTAATAAATTTATTCCTGATACATGCTGTTCTAAATCGTTACTCATCATTTTAAAATCAAATTTAACGTAATCGTCTAATTTTAGGTACTCTTTATAATCTGCATATAGCAAAGTGCATCTACTAGTTTTTAATATCCTTAAAACTACTGATTTGAAATTATATGAAGTATTCTTAATTTCATCTATTGCCGCACTCATGTATTCAATGTCTAATTTACCATTGTTAAATTTATCTATATCCATCCAAAACCAATCTAACTTCTTAATTAACTCAATATCATATTTACCACTCTGCTTCATTTCTTCTTTCAACTTACCGACAGTATTATAATAACCACCATCACGCTTATTAAAGTTAAAGCATTTCCCTTTATAATAAAGAGCTTTAAACTCCTTCACTTCATTTTGTCCAGTTAAAGTAGGGGTATCCACTTCAACCACAATCTTATCTAGCTCAATCCAACGATCAATGTAATCTTGTACTTTCTTCTTATTTTTATGAGCCATTTCAAATACAATTTCATTACCACATTCAGTTTCAATTACTATATCAGGACGGTATATTCCAGATTCTAAATTAAAAGTTACTTCAGTTTTAAAATCCTTACATGTAAAAGTGTGTTTTTCATCTGTAATAATCGTAAATGTATCTCCACGTTCAATAAATACATGCTTCATCCAGAAGTGAATAAAGGATTCGCCTGTACATGTATTTCTATCAATATGCGCAAAGTGTGGCGTAACTTGTTTTGATTCTAATGCTTTTGGAATTACTTCACTATTACAAATAGGGCAGGTATATGTAATTGCAATATTTGAATTTAAAATAGTTGTAATCTCACCATGATTGTCTCTTGCAAACCATAAATTTACGTTCATTATGTAGCTTCTCCTTATTTAATTATAATTTTATGTATTTAATATATTAATTTTAAAACTTGATTTCTCACCACATATGTATGCTTTTTTAATTAATTCCAATCGATTTAACAAGAGTTTATTATCTACTAATAGAAAGTGTCACATCTACTTCAAAATCACTGTATTAATTTACAGCAATTTTATTTCATATGTATTCTTCTTAAAACTTTTCATTATATAACTTATACATGTTGCGCTTAATCTTCTTCAAAGTGCTTTTCTTAACTTTCCCATACCACTTAATATCCTGATAGGCTTCTAATTCATAGTCCTTTCCCATATCCATACTGATCATTTCTTCTAAGTAATACATGATTTCACTACTGCCGAAGTTATCCTCTCTAGTCATGTTCATTTCAAATACCTCTTCGTTAATTGTTTCATAGTTTTTCAATAATACCAATCTCCTTTTTATGTATTTAATTAAATTATATCACCAATAAACTTTAAGTCAACTGTTTTATGTATTTTGTTATTTAATTTTTTATTCCGTTTATGTAATAATATGAAACTAGTCAATCAGCTAGTGAAGTTACAAAATAAATTTAAATATTAAAATACAAAATGATGGTCATTAATAATTTTCTATTAAATGGTAAGAAGTTTTGTCGAAGTATGTTGAAATATAAAGAATTCCATTTCATTCATATTTGAATTGTTGTATTATTGTCTATAGTGAATGAAACTTCAGACCCTAAAATATTACAAGTGCTAGCTTTTTACTTGTAATTTATAGAAAAGTTTCCAATAATTATTAGTATATAATAAGAAAGGGGAATGAGTTATTAAGATGAATAATATGAAGAGAGTCCATATAAAGAAAGATGAGTCTGTTGAGTCTGCATTACTTTTGGTTATAAGTAAGCTATCTATTACACAACCAGATGAAGCTTTAAAATTAATGGCAATGTGTGCAAATGATGATTTACCTAAAAGGAGTGTTTTAAATTATGCTCTAGATATTGTTGAGAGGAGAAATTATCTAAGTTAGATTGAATTAAAATACATATCAATATTTTATTATGAATGATAAATTAATATTATAAGTTAGTTAGTCAGGATACTTAGGTTTGGAAAATAACTATATAAAATGACTCGAAAAGACGATTTGCTATGCTAACGTCATTACTCGTGAATGGATCTAATTTCAATAGAAGAAATGTAGGTTTTATAAGAGTAATTGTGCTGTATAGTCGTTTATTTTCGAGTCATTTTTATATTTAAGAAAAAGAGATAAATCAGTTACATATGCAATGTTTATGCGGTAATTGAATGTTCTATGTTGTATAGGCGGGGAATAGTCGTCTATGTTTAGTCGTAAATATGCAATGTTTATGCGGATATTTGAGGTGAAAATAGGGTGGAAATCGATTAGAAACTAGTAATTGAGACTAATTTACTATACGTTAATATTCAATAATGATAAGGATATTTGATGAAATTTACGATTACGATTACGAGTAACAGAGAAATTATAAAATAGGTATGTAGCACTAATTTTAGGTAATTAGTATTATGGAATTAGAAAGTGAGAGGAAGAAGAGTAGAAATTATAAAAAGTAGAAATCTAAAAAATATCATGGTGTGGGAATAGATGTGGTAGCCCTGATATTTGAACACGCTTATGACCTCAAGATGTAAACATACCCCCCCATATCCAGTGTTTAAAGGATATAATGTATATTATTTTACCTATAACTGACAATAAATGGTATATAAAACTGTCACTCACACAGCTAAAACACCCTCATAACTCACTATAAAATACGAACATATATTCCTATCGCCATAAAAGTATAACTATATTATATAAAATTAATTCTTTGCTTTTTTAAGTGGGATGAATACGTGTCGTGCTGTTATATTCGTAGTATAACAGTCAGCGCTGAGTCGAGGTATTCTTTTTCAATAAATAGTAGTATATCTATATCTCGTATGTCACTTTACCTTATTAATCCTATCTAACTAATCAATCCTACTCGCTACACTATCAATTCACTAATCTATACAATTAATATTCCTCACATTCCTTTCTGTATCTGTCAGTATTCTATATAAAACTATAAATAACAGTATCTAATCAGCAAAATTAAATAATCAAAACTCTATCCAAAATAAAAAGTAGCAAGTATATTTCAACTCACTACTAATTTAAATATTAAACTGTTATGTAAATAATATAATGCATAAGCTAAATTTATTTAGCGTTGCCTGTGAATGATTATGTAATAATCGTGAACAGTATCTCTGTATCTTTTATTAATTAGAATAAATGAAATATATAAAATTGATTATGTAGATTTATTAAACATTCCTTTGACACTTTCTAATTGATTGGCGTTATTACCTGCATAAACTACTCTAGGATTAACTACAACGTTTCTTTTTCTTCTATCATTAACATCTATGTAGTATGTAAAGACTGACTGATTGTCTATTGTAAGCTTATTAAGCATTGCAGTTAACTTGTTATAGCTACTATAACCTAACTCACTTGATAACACTCTAGTATCCATTGCTCTTACCATGTCAACATCTTTCTCATGTGGATTATAACTGATTATATTATGATATAAATTAATGTATGGTAATGTCATATAGATAGTTGAAAGGTGAGTGATCTCACGACTGCTAGCCTTTTGAAATAAGTCTCTAACTGTCTTCTTAAATAACCTTGTGTAGTTTATGTTATTACTTTCTATATCCTTTGTTGTTCCTCTAAGGAAGTATTCTTTACTCATTATCAATTCATTGTATTGACTTACTGTAATTACATTTGATTCTATCAATCTGTTTAAGTATTCGACTGCACGTTGCTTTGTTAATCTTACTAAGGCAGGGAAGGTGTCTGTAGTTATTACAGTTCCATCACCTTTTTGTAAGCGTCCAGTATAATAGTGGGTAAAGGTTGCAATGTACATCAATCTTGCAATATCTTGCTTTGAAAGTAGTGGAAGTCTGTCCAATATACTTGAATTACTTTTAAACAATGCAAAGACAAAACCTCCATTACCTTCACAGTGTATCTCTATAGCGTTCTTATTTTCTTTTGTATAGAGTGGATTGATATTCTTAATTGTCTTCTTAATAGGAGTTAACCATTCATGCTGAAACCTATCTCCAATGTATTCTCCTGTTTCATTATCATAAGCTTTACCATTTACAATTGAATGATTCATACTTAATCTAATTACTTCTTCTCTTTCTTTTCTTGTTAAATTGTTAATGTTCTTCATTAATTATATACTCCTAACTTATTTAAATTATGTATTTAATATAATAGAACTTAAATTGTAAAAAGTGCTACAATATCCTTATGAACATTGGGTATTACACCTGTTTTAGCATATACGAGTTGGGACATGAAATATCTATTTTTTATACGAATAGGGACAAGACTTTTATTTATGATAAGTTTATTTATTAAAAATACGTATTAAGTTTTTCAGTCTAATATTATCAGGAAGAAACTTTAATAAGCATTCGTATAATGCATAGTGAACTTCTGTTTTCCAATGATGAGTTAACATTATTCTTGGAATGTTTTTATAATTATACTTTTTAGCGTCTTCATCAATTGTTAGGTTGTCAAACTCTAATATTGCTATTATTGTATCATCATTGTATACACAAATATATCCATGATACTTATTGCTTGATATTCCATTCAACTTCTCTTTAATTTCATATTTGACATGAATTAAATTTAATAACTCTTCAGTATAAATTAATTTGTTGTATTTATGTTTACTTACAAAATTAATTATTTCCTTTTCTTTCTCTGACAACAATTCGCAATCTATATCTTTTAATTTCATCTAATCAATTCCTTTTCAATTTTAATTTACAAGTGAAGTAGGGAAGCGGTGTAGCTCTATAATGTGTCTGCTCTAATCATATTAAAATTATGATAAATCTTTTGTTATGTATTTTGTATATTAATTTTACTACAACTAATTCATAACCATAAGTAACGCAAAAAGAAACCACCTAACCAGTGGTTTTAAATCAATCCATTCATCATGTAATTGTTTATCATTTCTTTTGGACTTTTATATTTAGACTTAACAGACTTCGTATTACCCTTAAAGATTAACTTTGGAAATACTTCCTCTTCATATCCACGTTCTAATTTTTTGAATTGTGCTTTCCATACTTCAGTAATACCAGTCACTTTATCAATTATAACCTCAAAGCTTTCCATGCCGTTTCTGATGATAGCAGTACGTTTACCTTCATAACGGTTAGTTGAAATAATTCTTGATTCCGTCATTGTGTTGAACTCCTTTTGGTTTGATGCCTTATTGCATCTACAACCTTTTGAATGAACTATGTAAACATTTAACTTAAATATAGTATACCATGTGTTTCTGTACATATAAACCCTTTTTTTATGTATCTTGTTAATTAAAATTAAATTAGAGCAACCAAAAATATAAATTGGCTACTCTAAAATTATAACTTTCATTGTTAAGTTTCCTTTGATTTAATCACAGCAATCACAGTTCTAATTATAAATACAATCACAAATATTCCATAAGTTACAATAACTACCCAATCAAATACATTTAAGTTTCCAAAATCAATCCATTGATACATCAAAAGCGGTAAGAACACAATGAAAAATAAATTTAGATAACCGATTTTCTTTAGCATATTTTAAGCGGATATGTTAATATATTATCAATAGGGAAGGGGAATAAATCCCCCTTCGGTTACTTACGACTTTTCTTCTTTGACTTTTGCTGAGGCTTAGAAGAAGGTCGTTTTTTGCTTGTCCTTATGTCGTGTATGTCTTTTAAGGAAGAAGTAATTCCTTTAAAGATTGCGACTACAGAACCTACAAGCATGATAATATGCTCGATATCCACTTTTTCAACTCCTTTCTTTTAATATAATTCTATTATACCATTATATACATAAAACACAATAGTGTTTATGTATTTTATTAAATAAATCTACGCTAAATATATCTACTCAATTTGTAGACTCTATTGTTTTTAAATTCAATTCTATATTCATCTTCTGACTTTTTAACCATTTCAATTACTTTTCCATTTAACATTTCTATACCACGTAAACTTTCCTCTATATCATCATTACATACCGTTATAAAATGTGATATACCATTGTGAAGCGGTTCACATTTCCACTTTTCAAATTTTAATTTTGTTGTAGGTAGTGGGGTAGTTGGATTAAGATTTAATTTATTAATAACTACACTTATAAAGCCACGTACACGCTCTTTGAACCCAATGTGATTATGAAGCTCTTTACGTGTAATCATAGGCTTTTACACCGTAGTTTTAAGCTCTCTAAAGTCATGTAAAGGGATGAAACCTTTATTAGTATTATTAATGTTTCCATTATAAAAGTCATGTCCTAAAGCCTTTTCAATTCCTTCTGGTGAATACTTAAATGTAAATGCATAATCATCATTGACAAACTTCTTATTTTTACACACTAAATATAGACTGTTGTCGAAAAGATTATTGTATATTCCTAAAGGAATTACTTTTTCCATCTCTAGGCGTGTTTTAAGTGCTTCTAATAGTTCGTTTGGTAATTGGTCGAAGCGGTACATATTAAGAAAGAAATAATCTGTCATATTGTTATTTTCATCAAGGTACATAAAGCAACCTGTTTCTTTTACTATTTTAATTTTCATTTAAAATAACTCCTTACCATTTTGTATTTTATTACTTAATATTATATAGCTTGCTTTACACGTTGACTTTCTAAATACATTACATATTTCTTAACATAGTCTAATTTATCAGTAGTCTTAAAATCGCAAATCTCTTTATTAGTCACATTGTCAAATACTCGATAACATCCACCGATTTTTGCAATATAATAATTTGCACTTATATAACATCTTACATCATTAGTAAAGCCACTTCTTAATGATACTGCACGTTTTTTCGTTGTAAAGACTATAGTACATTCATCAATGTTTGCAATAGCATTGTCAATGTCTTGTTTTTCTTTATTGGCATTGTTGCGTATTATTCGACTTTCATACTTTTCAAGTATTGATTTTTGCTTTTCTAACATTTCTACAACTTTACCCATTTTATTATGCAATTGATCTTGTTTCTTGTTATATCTATTGATATTAAGCCCACCACGACCAGTTACAGCCCATCCTGGATTTACAGACCTTTGATATAGATAACTGTTTAATTCTCTTGTGTAACGTTCACAAAAGGCATTGAAACCATTAATAAGTGTATTCTTACTATAAATATTATCAGCTAGTTCGATAACTTCTTTTGTATTCTCTAACAAATTAGTTAGTGTTAGTTGTAGTTGTTTTGTTTCTCTACCAACTTCTTTTCCATTATTGAATAATGAATTGTCAATTAATCGTTTTTCTGTTTCTTCATTTATTTTAAATTGTGTAATATCAACAAACTCCACTGGTTCAATTTCAAAAGGTTCACTAACTTCTGTAACTTCAATATTTCCACTTGATAATAGTTCGGCTAAAGCTAAAGTATCTCCATTTTGTTTAGCAAACCAACATTTGTTAAAGCGAGACCATCTGAAGCTACTTGATTTTAATTGAGTACGAATTTCTTCACTAGGTTTATCAGTAAAGTATAACTCAACTCCGTTTTTCTCATCATTCAGCTTCATTGTTATAGAATTGTTTGTCTCTTCAATTGTTTCAGTAGAAGCTTCTGGAGTATCAGTTTCAACTACTTCATTTTCTTCAATTTCCTCTAATCCAACCATTGATAGGGAAGGGAAGGAGTTCCCATCTGAATTTTCTAAAATAGATTCAATAACCTTAATTACGTTATCGCTACATTCCAAATTTTTAGCTAGTGTAAGCATGTAGATATTACCTTGTCTAATTCTCCATCTAGTTATCATTGTATCAAACCAAATGATTGCGTTATTGTAATAGTCGATAATATCAAAAGATGATAATTCAACAATTTCAAGATTTGCTCCTGCTTCACGCATTTCTTGGAAATATTCATCATAGTAACTAAATGAATACTTTTTAATATATCCTTCTGCTCCACGTTTTGTTTTGCTGAAGTTTTCAATACGATCACCATTAACAACAATGAAAAACTTACTATGGTAACTATTTTCAGTCGCCTTGATTGCATATTCAACATTAGAATTAATTACTTTCATAAAGTTTAAAGCTGATTGTTTGTGATCTAGTTTCATTTGAATTACCACCTTTTAATATTATGTATTTTCTTAAATAAAATTATATACAATTTGAATGGATTTTACAAGTAAATTTGTGTATTTTGTTATTTAATTTTTAGATAAAAAGCATATATTATAAAACCTTTTCAGACTTGAAAGCTAATCTAAATAAATAATTGTTTCTAATTTACTTACTTAGATTAACCTTCAAGCAGTCAACTAAATGACTCGGTACTAGCTATCAATCCCATGTAAAGGGTTCAAAATTTTCTTCAATTTCACGTTGCAATCTTTCATCTTCTTCTCTAATTCTTTCCCACTCAAGACGCTTGGCTTTCTTTTCTTCATTAATTCTAATCATCGCATTTCTCATAGCTTCATCATCGTTAACTTTTTTTGTTACTAATGGCTTAATTTTAACAGTTTCGTTTACTAATTCTATTTCTTCATTGCTACTAACTTTAATTGTCTTAGGTGTTACTCCAGTTCCTTCACACTTATAACAGATGCCATTGTCAACGTGTTTCATGTGTGCAAAATTTCCGTTACCACTACATCTAGCGCAAGTTTCTTCAATTACCACTGTCTTATTGCCGTTTAAGAATTCTCTTTTGATTTCGATAACTTTGATTTTATTTGTCATGGGTAAAACCTCCAATAAGTAAATGTTTTATTAATACTTATTATACACCACTTATTATAAAACACAACTAATTTTATGTATTTTATTAAATAAAAATTATCGTTAAGAATAAAGTAACTGATATCGCATTTACAGTAACTCCAAACTTATAAAATGAATTTTTATCTTCTTGCGAGTCATCATCCATCCATAAAAAATCATCTAATACAGACTTAATTTTACTAATCATTATGATTCCTCCTATGTAATTAGAGAGTAGGGGAGTACTCTCAATCATCAAATTTTAATTTAATGTGTTTATCAACATTATCAGCAACAACAATTAATTCATTCTGAATAACTTCAACAATGATACTTGTTTCATTTTCCTTTGCGATACTATTTATGTTTTCTTTATACTTTTGGATCTTGCTGTACAGCTCATTAGAATTCTTACTTGCTTGTAAATCATCTATAATGTGTCTTAAATCTGCATATACTTTCAATTGTTCTACCTCCTTTTATGTACGGTTCTAATTCAAGGAGAGTAGGGGGTTATTCAACTTTATTTAAAATGGTTATATCATTTAAATTTAATCATTTATTTCTTCTATTGATTGAATATTTACTGAATCATAATCGACGCCTAATTTATGAGCATAATAATCCTTCAATTCATCAATAGCGTTTTCTAATGACGCAGCGTTTATATGACCTTCCATATCACCAAGCATTTCATTTGTAACGACATATTCAAAAGTTTTCATTTATCTACAGCCTCCAATCCCGTTAATTCCCATAATGAATCATCTGCAAATGTACCAATAAACTTTTTACCATGATGAAGGGAAGTAGTGTCGATTGTAAAATTACTATCAATCAAATAATCATTCAAACCAACATAAATTACATTCTCAAATTCAGATTTTGGATCAAGGAAGTAATGTCCTTTATCATTACTGTACATGTAAAATAATTCAGTTTGATTGTCTTTTAATTCATTTGTTTGTACTGCAGTATATTTATTTGAAGTGTTAATTATTTCTTTAGCGAATGCGTCTGTATTTGTAGTTGCTCCAGTGAAAATTGTAAAAGCTGCAGTAATTGAAAGTAAAATGTTTTTGTTTCTCATTATTAATTACCATCCTTTTTTATTTTATTATTTAATTAAACGGGGTAGTGGAATAGTTTTGATAATATTTACTTTTATTTATGCTATAGTACTAATCTTTCTTTCTGCAGTTGATACGATACATTTGATATTGTTAATCGTAAGGTTCCAGTTACGAGCTAGTAGTTTGTTTTTCTTGTCAGTAAGCTTGTCCTGGAGTTTTACCATTGCATCTGATAACAACTCTTTAACACTAATTAATTGTTGTGTAGCTTGTTTATAATCTTCTTTCGCAGTTGATACAGCACTAGAAGCAAGTTCTTTGAAGTATGTAACAAGTTGTACTGTAGTAGAAGTTTCTATTTCTAATTCATTACTTTGTGTATTTTCTTCATTTACATCTAACTTATCTAATTCAGTATAATGAGTTATTAACATTGTAACGATTTCACCTTTACGCATCTTACGCTTTTCTTCACGGTTATACCACGTTAGACCTTCTTTATTTACCTCTCCTTGTAACTCCTTAGCTGTCATAGCAGATAGTGCGCTGATTTTGTTTTGTAATTTCATTTTTATACTCTCCTTTGAATTTTATGTATTTTATTAATTAAATTGTACTACTGATCTAATAGAATTTCAAGTCTTAAATTTTCAACTTTCGAAATTAAGTTTTCACAATAAGTAGTTGGGAAAGTTAACGATTTACTTTTAAGTATCATCAGTTCGCATAACTCATGTATTAGTGATCTGAGTAAACATTTCTTTTCTTCAACTGTCATGTTATGCACTCCTTTAGAACTCATTTATTAACTGTCCTTATATTACCATCCATAGTTTATGTACGTCAACTCATTTTATGTATTTTATTAATTAATTTTTCGTTATTCATTTGAAACGTTGATACTACTGGGTTTATTGAGTGTACAGCATAAATTATTTTGAGTTTCTTCCTATTAAATGAATAGAACACAAAAAGTGATCCAGATAAAATTTGTGTATGAGAACTTTTCCAATAACTTTAGTCCATGAGGACTTGTAAGAGTAGTGGTCATAGAAGCCAATAGATATTGATCTTCAACGTTAAAACAATTAAGGCAAAATGTAGTTTCATATTAATAAATACATAATAATAACTAACAAGTTAAAATTTTGCAGATTATTTTAAAAAAACACTTGTATCTTACAAGTAAGATATATATAATTTACTTATAGCTTACTTATAAGATAAATTCCTAAAGAACTAGAAAGTATTGATACATAAGCGTTGGATGAAGTTAATTTGGAGTATTGATGGAGAAATTGCTGATTAAATGAATAAAATAACTAAAAATTACATATTAACTATTAATTAGTTATTTGTTTAATCTGAATATGAAAAATAATCCAATTTTACAGTTATACAAGTTAAGTTGATGTGATATACTGAAGAGGGAAAATAAAATTATAAAATAAATAAAAAGGAGAATGAAAATGATAAATCAATTAAAGTTAGTTGTTAACAATTCAGTGGGGTACAATTCAGAAATAAACTACGATAAATACGAGGTATATAATACTTTATTACATATGAATGAAGAAGTAAGAGAAGAGTGTATTAACAATATTAATGAAGAATATGGTTTTGAATTAGTTGATAAATACGACTTGGCTCGTTATGAAATTTCAGTATACAATTCTGATGTAGAGCTAGAGATACCTAACTTATTTACACCAAGCTTTACTAAAGATGAAACCGATCACTACAAAGATCAAATGAAAGAGCTGCAAAAGGGATACATGAAGTTACTTGCTAGTCAATGATAAGAAGGTGCTCAGTATATGACGCATTTACAGGCTTATTTTTTAAGATTTAAATAAATATATACATAACGTTTTGTAATGAATGATATTTGGTGTCGTAAATAACAGAAACATCGCTTTACGATTACGCTAGCTATGCCAAAAGATAATTTACTGTATGTGTTTAAGTAATATCTCAATTTTATTTAATTCAGAGTGCTTATAGAGGGTAATAACGATTATTCTTTTGACATATAAAATATGAAGAAGTAAGTAATTTATGATTAATAAACAGAAAATATAGAATTTATAAATGTGAAAATTGAAACCTTTAGAATTCTTGAAAACAAAAAATGAAATGTGCAGAATTTTATAAACTGAAAACTCAAAACTATAGAATTAAAAAATCAAAATCGTAGAATTTTACATTTCAAAAATTGAAATCTGTAGAATTTTTTAATACGAAAATAGAGATAGATATAATCTTGATTTATTAATTGTGTGGTTTAAAAATTAAATCCAACAGAATTTAAGGAGTGGAGAAAATGATAAAAGCAAGTATGCCTATGTCAGTTAGTAAATTTGAAAAACTTATTAAGGATGAAAGATTGAACTTTGACTTTCCAATTCAAAGAGCAGATGAACAATGGAATCTAAAGCAAAAATCATTACTAGTACAATCATTAATAGTTGATTATTTTATTCCTCCAGTTGTTACTGCTTCTGAAGTGGAAACTAAAGATAATAAAACTGCTAATACTTATTGTGTTCTTGATGGTAAACAACGTATAACAAACTTAGTGTCTTACTTTAAAGGAGAGTATGCTTTACATCCAGATACACCTCCTGTGAATATAGAAAATACTTATTTTAGCATTGGTAAAATGAAATACGAAGACTTACCAGAACCAGTGAGAATAGAGTTTCAAACTAAAACTTTAAATATGTATTATCTAAGTGACATTACAGAAGAAGAGAAAGTGGAATTATACTATCGATTAAATAACGGGGTTTACTTAAGTGTTCATCAAAAGAATAAAGCTGTTATGGGTGTGAACGCATCTATTGAATTAAACAAATTATCTGAACATCCATTCATGGTTAAGAATGCATATTTTACTCCTACGCAAAAGCGAAAAGGGGAAGATCAAGCTGTATTGCTTCAAACTATAATGTTATTTGATGAGGAATATGAACTGAAGTCATTTGCAAGTGATGAACTTTCGAAGTATGCAGGGAAACTGCGTGAAGAAATGAATGAAGGGATTTTTAAAGCTGTAGAAAAAGCAATGTCACTTTTAAACGATGTTTATGGAGACAGTACAGATAAGTTTTTACTAAGAAAAATCAATTTACCAACATTGATATATACAATGAAGTATTTCGAAGATAAAGCTTATGACAAGCAATATCTTATTGACTGGTTAATCTTGTTTTCTGCAACTGTACAGGGGGAATCAAATGAAATTCCAACTAATTATAAAGAGTTTGCAGGTTCATGGGGAATTAAGAAGGTAAATGTGGAAGGACGTTTAGAGTCAATCACAAAACACTTAGATGAATTCTATAGTCAAAAGGTGAAAGTAGAAGTCTAAAGAAAATTAAATAATAAAATACACAAACTTAATTGACTAATATCACTAAATTGTGGTAATCTTATGTTAAGAAAAATGGTGTCTTCAACTAACTATAAATACTAATTCAAATTTGTAGTTGGAAGTTGTATACCATTTTAGCATAAAGTAAGATTAAAATAATAGATAAAAGGTGATTAAGATGGATGTAACAGCTTCAACTAACAAGTATTATATCGAACGATCACTAGATTTTTTTCTTTATCTAGATAGGATATCCTTGAAATTATTAAAAGATATATTTGCTATTAAGATTAAGCATAGAATAGTATCTAAATTAACAGATTTAATTTGGAATGAAATAATAGAAATTCGAAAGTTGTATCCAGATATCGAAAACTTTGAGTTTGATATCAAAGACTTTATAGATTATCAAGAATTTTTAAAAGAATGGCAACGTGAACAAACTCTAATAGATTCTGGAGATTATGGAATATAAAAAAAGAAAGAAGGAATATATAATGAAAACTTATGAAGAAAACATGGTTATTTGGGAAAATGTATTAGAAGGTATTACACATCCAATGCACAAATACATACTAAACGAATTCCACAGTGATTTAACGCAAGAAATCGTGTTTATGATAGAAGAAGGACATGTAGGAAAAGATTTCAATTCGATCATGAATTACGTTTTAAAATATTTATTAACTCATTTACAAGTACAAATAAAGAATACAAAACAATACGATTTATTGGAACAAATTGTAGGTGATACAATCGGAAATGAAGTTGAAAACTCTTTCTTAAAAATTGACAGTATAGATATTTACTATATCATTGATGATTTTAAAAGTGAGGAAGAAGTGTTAGCAGAAATGAAAGAAGAAGATGCAACGATAGGAGAATTAGGTGTTACTATGTCAATAAATCTTAAATTGAATGAGAAACAAAAAGCAATTATGGACTTATTCAATGTTAATCTTTCTTTTGGAAGAACTGCGGAAGAATATTTAGGTTATAACGTGGGAACTTATATTAATGGTGTTTACTGGGATAATTTTGAGGAATAAATTTATATGATTTTGTAAAAGTATAATTTTATCTAAAAATAGGAGGACTGAGAATGGAGATAAAAGAACAAATCTTACACTTGCTATTACAAAAAGGATTTAATTTTAGATTTTATGAAAGTCAAAAATTACATTTCTATACAAAAGAGATTACCGAGCCTGTATTAGTTAAATGGTTTGCTGAAGAAAACTGTAATTTACATGACTACGATTTGACTAACGTTTCGATAACAATTGAAATTATGAGTAATTTTGAGAGTGCTCAATATGTTTTCTTAAATGGAATTGAAGAGCATCATCTATTTGAAGACCTTGATGAGTTTAAAGAATTGTTGGAGAAGCTACCTAATCAAATTGAATTACGATAGAGACTCAGAAATAAAATTTAGAATGGAGAGTTTATAGATGGATATTACAAAATTTATTTCAATGATAGGCGGTAATACCAAAATCAGTATTGAAGATGTAATTTATGAAACAGTACATTGGAGTGGAACTGTAGATGAATGGCTCAGTAAGAAAGATAAAATTGTTGATACTGAAGTTCAAAGTATGACTGTAGTAAATGGAACGGACGTGCTGCGAATTTATATTGATGTTTCTGATAATGAAATTTAGATATTATTATTAAAAAATTAGGAGGAATAAAATGAGATCAATTGAAGAAACGATAATCTTAGTAAAAGAGAGTATCAGTGAATTAAATTTGAAATTAGAATTGTTAAAAGTTGAAATGACAGAAGTGATATCCGAAAATGACTTAGAAAATATCAAACATGTTTCCAAAGAAATATATGAGGTATCAGAAGAGCTGTTAAAGGATATTGAACACTTAGAAGAGTTAGAATTAATAAGAGATTAACTAGTGGGTATTTGAAATGAAAATTAGAATCAATACTGGTAGGGACACTGTTCTTAGAGAAGTTGAATACCACTTAAGTAAGAACAGTGATTCCTTGAATAGAGTAAAAGAAATATTTAATATCAAGTTTAAACACTTAGCAATATCTAAGCTTGCAGCATTGGTGTGGATGGAAATATTAGAAATAAAAAGACAATATGTTGATTTAGATGCCTTTGATTTCGATTTAGAAAATTTTATAGAGTATCAGGCATTCATAAAAGAAGAGAATGAGATTTTGTAATATCAGCATTTTATGAAAATACAATGTAATTAATATGTCTATTTAAAAAAAATTAAGAGAATGGGTGATTTATATGTATATCATTAAAATAGGAAATCAGTGGGTAACTAAATTAACAACAGGTTCATCAATAAATGATAGTAGAAAACCTACTTTATTTGAAACAAAGGAATCCGCTGAACATTACGCAAGTTTGAATTTACCTAAAGAAGATTACGAGATAACGGAATATGAAGAATTGCAGAAAAAATCTAACTAATAGAAGTCTTTTATCAAGATTATAGGGAGATATTTTATGACAAATATCGGATTTGGAGTTAGTGATGATTATCTAAGTCAGTTTCAAAAGCACTCAACAGAAGGGTATGTTACTTCGTATACTTTAGAGATAGACTTTTTTGATGAGGAAGAAGTAATAGGTGTTATTAATATAATTTTCGATGTAATTGGGTATGGAGTAGAGGGTTTTGATGGAGGAATAGATATTTCATATCAGGTTATGTATTTTCAAGACCCGTTAAACAATGAGGATTATCTAGACGATAATGAAACTTTCATTTATATTTTCTCAAACTATGGAAATGACATAATGACTGTAGTTGACTTAGCTTACGATGCTTTAGATGATTTTTATACGAAAGGTACTCCATTGAGTCAATTTGCAAAGCATTTTAAGTAAGCTTTATCAAAAGGCAACCGTAAACGTTCCTTTTTTATATAACAGACGATAAACTATAGTGCATAGAGAGAGGTGAATTATGTTCCAACAAAGACTAAAGATTGCTCGTAAAAATAAAAAGTATACTCAAGAAGAGTTAGCAGAACTGGTTGTGACAACTAAAGCAACCATTAGTAATTATGAGAATGGATACAGTTCCCCTTCAATTGAGATGCTATTACTTTTATCAGCAAAGCTTGATGTGAGTGTAGATTATTTACTGGGTAACGAAGAAAGAGAGTTTGATCTAATCGATTCTAATTTCACTAAAAATGAACTAGAAATCATTAAAGATAGCTTAAATAATAGGAAAAATGAAATCGATTCAATACTTTTAAAGATTGAAAGGCTGTTGAAATAAAACAAAAGGATGAGAATATGAAAGAATTCTTAGTTGACTTTATTGGCGGAACTATTGTTGTTTCTATTTTAGGTGGATTTTATTTTTTACAAAATGTAGCTTTTGAGCCATTTAGATTATCTAATTTTATATTATATTTTGTATTCTGTTATTTGGTAGGATTTTGGATGGTAAGAGTTGGAGTAAAGAATAAAAGAGTAAAACATTAATTTGGTAGCAAGGAAATGAATAAAATGAAGTTATTATTGAAATAGATGGACTGTATCAGACAGTCAGATAACAAGTGAAATTTAAATAATAAAAGGAGTCTTAATATGAGCGAAATTGATTGCTATAAGTACAATCTTAACGTTAGAAATAGTAAAGATGAAATCGAAAAGTTACGAGTAGTAAGTATCAAAATGAAATTAATTGAGAAATTGCAATCTGGTATGAAATTAATTAAGGTAGACGCTCCATTTGGGGAATGGTATTCAAGCGCATATTTAAAATGTGGAGAACATATTGTTGTTTTACGATGTGATGAAAGTTTTCCGAATAAGGTGAATGAGATTAATTTAGCGAAAGAAGATTTAGAGTGGATGGTAGAAATTTTTAGTTAAAATAGAACTATTATTAAACAATTGGAGGAATTTATTATGAAAACAGTACAAAATAAGAAGCTTTTAGAACAAGCAGACTCATATGTTCAAGATGGAGTACTAATCAAGTGGAGATGGTATAATGATAATCATGAGTCAATGGAATATAAATTAGCGATGAAGCACGAAAATGAATCTAAATTAACTAATGAAGATTACGAGTATATGAAGTCTAGAGGCAATATGGTGATTGAAGTCGATCGTAAAGTTTAACTATTCAATTTTGATGAAGACCGATTGAAAATTGTAGGAATGTAATTAATATAAAACACATCTATTAAAAAGAGAGGTGAGATGTAGTGCTTTCGTGTAAAGAAAAGTCTAATCAACTGCAAGGTAAATTAAAAGAAGGAATGAATAGTGTTTGTTGGAGGTGTGCAGAAGAATCAGGATTTCACCATAGTATGGTAAATGCTCTGAAAAATAAAGAGGTGTCAGATTGCGTGTTATGTAACTTTAAAGAAGAAAATACATAAAGGAATTAATTATATGGTTCAGAAGAATAGAATGTGGCTTCAAGTGCCAACCGAGATAGTCAGAAACATTGGATTTATTATAGATGAGAAGTCTTTTGCTGTGTATGCTTTTTTACTTTATAAGAAATTTAAGGCGTTCAATAATAACCAAATAGATGTTTTAATTAGAGATATAAAAGCTGTAACTGAAATTACAGATAATAGAACAATAAAAAAGTGTTTTTTAAATTTACATAATCAAGGTTTAATTAAGGATGAAATTGATAAATTACCTATCAATAAGTCATTGCAAATTACAATGTTAGAACCTTATAAAAGCGATTACTTTACACAATTACCTTTAGAACTATTAAAATCATTGAACAGCATAGGTTTAATTGGATTTAGATTATTGTATTACTACGAGTCTTATATTAACAGAAGTAATATATCAAAGCAGTTTTGTTTCCCAAGTTATGAGACTATTCAAGTTGACTTAGGTATAAGTAATTTTTCTGTAACAAAGTACAATAAATTATTAGCAAAAGAAAAACTGCTTACTATTACTAAACACAAAGCAGAATATGATCCATTTGGTGATAGTGGATTAGAGAAGTTTAATAATCATTATAGTGTAAATTTACATAAGCTATGAATAATAAATAAAAGATAAAAGAAGAAAAATTTTACGATTAGAATTTTACCTAAAAAGGTGAAATTATTAATCGTAAATACTGTATATTATGTATCTTAATATCTTATTCTTTATATACAAAGATTTATGCAACCTTTAATGGTAATTAGCTTTAGCAATACTGGTAATTGAACTAACCAATAGTTGCATATTTCTTTACTAATGAATTAAGTTGATATTAATTCATAGAGAGCTTAAGTTAAATTGTCATACAAAGTGTGCTGAAACACATTAAGACGTCTAAAATCAATTGGAAATAATATTAAAAGTTAAATAAAAGATAGATATTATCGAAACAAATACATAAGACTAGAAAGAGGTGTTAATATATGACGAATATCTATATTATTTTAAGGAATGGAGAGTTGTATCACGGTATTAAAAGTAAACCTAAATCAGTAAAGGCTTTTACAAGTAAAGGGATTGCAGAGGGCGTTGTTAAGAGGGATGTGAGTAAAATTGTAAGTAAGATGTATCATAACATGGACATTAAACCTCAAGTAGATAATTATGAAACAGAAGCGTACAAAAGATTTTTAGATATCGTAGATAAAGAATTTGAAATCAGAGAAATAAATCTTTGAAACTGCTAAATAAAAACTGAATATTATTATGAGGAGGAAAGAAACTTAATGACTAACGAGATAGTTTATAAAGGTGATATTGTAATTATTAATAATAAAGATAATATTTCAGCATCTGATAATAGATCAGTTTTAGAAAATGGAATACCGTATTTCGTAACGGATTTAGGATTAAGCAAAGGGACTTTTTATATACGAGTGTATGGGAAAGATATTATTCTATTTGATACAGATATGGAGCACCTTGATCATGTGAAGGTTACAAAAAGATACGATTATAAAGTTAATAATTACGTTACCATAATGGATGTTAGTAGAATAAGTAATGCAGAAAAAAATGGTTTCAACTGTTCCGAAAGATATAAGGTTACAAAAATAATAGAAGATAACGGTATTGTTATTACTAATGGTAAATCAGAATTATGGGTTAGAGGTAGCGAATTACCTTATGTGAACTTAATTAAAAATAATTTAATGGTTGAGCAATATAATGAGAATAATATTTCTGATATTCAAACTCTGATTGATAAGGCATTGGATGAAAGAGACTTTAAAACATTGGAGATACTGTACAAAAACATTAAATAAAAGTGATTTATTATATGGAGGAAAAATTATTGAGCAAAAATGCAAAACAAGTAGTGCAGATTTCATATTACAATAATCGAGTAATAAAAACTTGGGATTCTATATCTTCAGCAAGTAAGGGAGTTGGAGTTAGTACAACAAATATTTCTCTTGCATGTAGAGGAAAGTTGCGTAGTGCAGGTGGATATCAATGGAGATATAAAGAGTCATTACATAAATTAATTTAAATAATACATAAAACTATAATTATAAAATTATTATACTTATGATAAAGGTTAATTTAATATGTTCATTTTGTGGAAGGGGAAAATATATTGGATGCAATTGAAGCGAAATTATTAACTGACGAGAATTTTAAAAATACAAGAAACAAGACATTGCAAAACGTATTGAATAGAATTACTGGAGCTTGTATGTTAGGTGATTATTACTGTAATTTTAAGTTCCATGAAGATTTATCATATGAGGACTATCAACATATAAAATTTCAATTAGAATCATTAGGGTACACCGTAGTTAAAATTGAAGAACCTGCTTTTGGAAGAAATGTTTCGTTTAGTTATTATAAAGATAGTATTGAAATAATAATTAAGTGGGGAAGTATTGATTAAAATGCTTATTTTATGAAGGGATTTGAATGGGATGGAAGTAAGGAGTAGTGAAACGGTGAGTCTATATGGAAATAATGTATGTAATAGTAAAGATTGTGGGTATACTACTAATTTGACATCACCAACAGAACAGGAAGCTGATAGAAAGTTATTGATTGATGGTGGTTTTAACACTAAGGAAAAGACACTTTGTCCTAAATGTAAAAAAGATTCAATTCAGTACTTACCAAATAAATACTTTAATGGATATAAGGATGATATGAGTAAATATTTTAATGTTAAATAATAGATTCGTATTATTAATAAATAGAAGCGAATAAGCTATGTACGATTTATGGTAAAAAATATATTAAATTGGTATAATTGACTGTAATTATAGATAGGAGTTGGTAATATTGTATTATAGCGAAGAGTTACTTTTTTATAAGAGTAGAGATACACTTTTTGATTATTTGAAATCAAAAATCAAGAACATTAAACAAATAATCGAATCGCAAGATGAAAACTATATACTGAATGTTGGTCAAGAGCAATACATAGATCATCTAGTAGATAGCTTATCTGTTGATGGAATAACGATATTTGAAGATGATATTTTTGCAGATCCTAAAGAAGAACAAATACCTTCAAAAGAATTCCCTTTAAGTTATAGCGCATATGAAGGAAAGAGTTATTTAAAACCAGTATTATATTTTCATATACCTTATACAGGTGATAAAGAATTGTTCTCATTAACACCTTCATCATATTCATTGAACCCACCAAGAGGCAAAATAACAAACAATGAAATCATAAAAAGATTTGTCATTTTTGATGACGATTATCAAAATGCACAAATTGAATTTGATAGATTTAAATCTGATTTAATTAGAAATATTGAAAATGTTAACAATGAAATAAACTCACACAACAGTTCTATAAGATCTTCTGTAGAATATCTATTTATTAAAAGAAAAGAAGAATTATTAAAAAGAAAACAATCATTAGCAGGTCTAACTGTGCCAATACGAAAAAAAGAAAATGTACCACAAACATTCACGATACCTAGTATCAAAGTTAAAAAGAAGATTACAGTCCAACCTACACTAAAAACAGGGAGCTTTGTACCTGATCCAAAATTAGACGATGAAACTTACAGTGACATACTAACCATGATTAATGATATGGGGAAACAATTCGAAAGAATCCCATCAGTATATAGTGATAAAGGCGAAGAAGACTTGCGTGACCATTTCTTAATGCTATTAGAGCCTCATTTTGATGGAAGTGCTACTGGAGAAACATTCAATAAAAGTGGTAAAACAGACATTTTACTTAGACATGACGGTGGTAATGTGTTTGTTGGCGAGTGTAAGTTCTGGACTGGTGCAAAAGGATTTTTAGGAACTATTGACCAATTACTAGGCTACCTGACTTGGAGAGACTCTAAAACTTCTGTAATAATGTTTGTTAGGAATAAGGATTTCACAAATGTTATCGAAACAGCTAAAGAGTCAATTCAGACTCATGACAACTTTATTAAATTTGTTGATCAAAAAGATGAAAGTTGGTTTAATTACATTTTCCACTTAAACGGAGATAAGAATAAAGAAATTAAAGTTGCAATAATGTTATATCATATACCAAGTTAAACAGTTGAGTAGCTCAAGTGGTTACTCGCTTAAATAATAGGATAGTATTATGGAGTAGATTAAATTCTACTCTTTTTATTTGATAAAATACACAAAATAAGTGTTGAATTAAATAAACGGTGATGTTAATATGGATTTAAGAAGAAAGCAATACTAAAATTTAGGAGGTTTTAAAAGTGCATAATCAATGGACTTTCACAGAAGCAGACGATATTGAATGGGTACATGAACCGTTTTATAGCAAAATAGACGCTATAGTGGAGGGAAAGAAAATGTTTAAAGGTAAAGACATTATAATAGGGCAGTTAAAAGATCGTGGAAATAGATATGCTGTAGAAAATCAAGAAGTAATCAAAGTTAGTTAAAAGTCACGTTTTATGAAAACTAAAAGAAGGAGGGAGTTATTATGAACAAGGAAGAAATTATCATTTTAAAAAACTCAATGAACAAACTTAAAAATAAGTGTGAGGAAATTATTAAGTTTTATACTGCCGAATACAAGAATCAGATTAAATGTTATGAAGATGAAAATAAAGCACTATATAGTCATTTACATGTGAAAAACTTTGGTAAAGATCCATTTGAAGAAGAGATTGTACCTGTAATGTTTGAAGATGATGAATATGTACTAGAAGAAGAGGGAGTAAAAGTAAGTGGAGTCACTTACAGTATGTATGATACAGATAGGTCTGAATTCATTGTACCATTCAAATGGTTAGAATTAGAAAAAGAAGGCTATGAAGAGGATATTACAATTAAACTCACTCAAGAAATTGGTAATACGGTCGGACAATGGTATGCAGCTCAAAAAGATAAAACGAATATAGAGTTGGAAAAAGTTAAGGGTATCTTAAAAGTAATGCCAAAAGAACAGCTATTTAAACTTATCAAAGAAATGGATATTAATTAAAATATTTGTTTTATATAATACATAATACAAGGAGAATTTAGTTTATGGATAAAAAAGTTACTTGTAATAAATGTAATGGTAAAGGTAAAGTTTCTGATTTGCAGATGTTCGTTGTTCTAAGTATCCCTATGAATAAAACATGTGATAAATGTAAAGGTAAAGGTTATGTTATTTCTAACTAAAATTTGATTTATAAAGTATGTACTTTAATTAGACGTAGGAGTAAAATTTCTTACGTCTTTTTTTATATAATAAAATACATAAAATGTGTTGTATTAGGTAGGGTTATGTGGTAATATTTAGTTAAACAATAAAAGGAGTGATTGAAATGATGAACGAACAAGAAAGAATTCAATACATAAAAGAATTATCAGAGAATGGGTTAATGCATGAAATTAATTATCAAGATATAAACTTTTTGATCGATATCGCTAGTCGCTTGCAGCAATTTGCAACTGAATTTGATCCAGTACTTACAGAAGGTCAAATGAGTGCTTACGCTGAAGCTTATAAAGTAGTTACGAATGGAGTGAACTAACTTGGAGAAATACAATAATGATCTTATGGAAATTTTCGAAAAGGCTAAGAAGTATGATGAATTATCTTTTATTAATAAAGATAAAATATTACATTGTTCGTTTTGTGGCAAGCGACAAGAGGATGTAATGAAGCTGATAGCAAGTCCAAAAGCACTTATTTGTGATGAATGTGTTGGTTTATGTAATGAAATACTTGAAGAAGAACTTAATGAGAAAGATAAATAAAACCAATATATTATTTAAATAAAGGAGGGGAAGAAATTGAGCAGCAGGACTTCATTAGAAAGACATAATGAACTTAGAGAAAATACTAAAGAGAAAAGAGAAGCAAACAAAGGCAAAGATTTTATTTCTTTATCATCGTTAAATATAGATATTCAAAAAGTAGATAATACATTCTATTGTACAAGAAAAGATATTGATGGTTTAGTGGAAGTAGAGGATAAATTAAAATATTTATTAATTAGTGCGCATGTGGAAAAGGACTCATTTATTCACATTGAATTGTTAAAATCGTTAAACATGTTATCTTGTGAAATTAATTCATTAGTTAAGAAAATGAGGAGTGATATTAATGAAGTTAGTTATGACTGATCACTGGTGTAACACAAGAAACAAATTGGAAATTGCAAAACAATTAAATGGAGTTCTTGCTGCATTTGAATACGATGGTTTAGCAACAAAGGAAATTGTAGATGCACTTAACGATGAAGAAAATGATGTGATTATTGTTACTGCTGACAGTAGATTCATGAGATATGTAAGAGAAAATAGTTACTTCAAGATTGAAGACACGTATATTTATAGCGATGGTAAGTTTAAACTCCTACAAGATACAACAAAGCGTATTTTAAGATATGGACATAACATGATGAATCTTTATGAATCTGATGAGTTTCAAATTTAGGAGGGAATGTAATATGAAAAAATATATGTTATTTGGATTTGATCACTACTATCCACGTGGAGGGATGAATGATTTAATAGGTACTTTTGACAGTAAAGAAGAAGCTGATGATCATTTTATAAAATTAAATAGGGAGGGAGAATATATTATTAAATATGATGAATATCAATTATTTGACACAGAAAAAGAAGAAATTTTAGGATACACACTCCCAGACTTCAACTCAATCAAATTAACAGAACGTGATGCGGATGATCCTAAATTTCAAGAATATAAAACTGAGCTAGATTCACTAATAAATGCACATATAAAAGGAGTAATTAGCGAATTTGAAATGAGTGATAAAATTAAAGAATTGAGAGAAAGATTAAATATTTAAGTAATATCATGCTTTTATGAAACTAAATACATAAAACAAAGAGGTGGTATTTAATGAAAGTTACAGTACTAAGTATGTCTGAGGCAGCTAATTACATTCCGAAAGGTATTGCAAGTATAATTCGCATTGTAGATGGTGGATATAAATTAGATGATCTTAAATATCCGTATAAAAATGTGCTAACGATATCATTCTACGATATTGAACCAAGGGTAGGATTACCTTCTAACTGGAATTATTTTACTAAGTCTGATGGATTAACGATACTGAATGTGTTTGAATCGATACAAGATTCTGATGAATTAGTAATACATTGTCACGCAGGTATAAGTAGGAGTCCAGCTATTGCATTATCTTATGCATGGTACAGTAATGATTTAGAGTTAGAGAATGATATATTGAGTGGAAAGTATGTACCAAACGCTCATGTATTGAAAATAATGTCTAAACTATTGGGCATGTATGAAGATAAAAAGAAGATAATAAACTCATACTCTAGATTAAAGTAAATTGAATAATACTAAACTTTTATGAAAGGATGATGAATAATGGATATGAATTTTCAAGCAAATTGCATTGCAGCAGAGAACTTAAGAAACAATTCAATCTGCATTAAAGATGACAACATGATTAGAAATATCAAACATTATACAGAACTAGAAACAGAGCTATTTGTTTTTGTTACAAATACATTTCCATTAGATAATGACAAAATTACAATTAACAAGGGAGAAATGGTGAGGTATTTCAAAGTAAAACTATAGAAGGAGAATATAAATGAGAAAGAAATATAAGAGTAAGGTTGCAAAAAAGATAAAAACCTACTGCCAAGTTAATTATGATAAAGTATCCAAGTCAAAAATGAGAATGGGCAATGGCTTATTTAATCATAGATGTCAGTTAAATACCGTTCAAATGGTTAAAGAAGGTTTGATGAAGAGTGTTTATCTATGTATTTGTACAAATGATGAAGATTATCCAATAGTACATTTTATAAATTTATCCAATGATAATAAATTTATAGATAATACACTTGGATTTGATTATGAGAGTTACGATTATTACATAATAAGAAAAATTGATGAATCTGAATTTAATAAGATGAATGATTTATTAATGGACACGAAGAAAATGTTAATTATGCAGCACTCAAGAACTCTAATGAACAAAATCTTCAGAGTAGATGAGTATAACTTAGGAATATGAACTACATACATAAAAGGAATGTTACTTTTTAATAACATTCCAAATAGTAATGATTTTATCTAGAGACTCTTCGTCAGAATGGATCAATTCCTTTTGAAAATTCTTTAATTTAACTTCAAATGATTCACTTTGAAATAAAGAGTTATTTTTGTTTGCATTTCCGAAAAGAAGGTAGTCAACACTTACATTTAAAGAATCTGAAATTCTAATTAACATGTCGATATTCGGTTCTCTGTCACCAGATTCATATCTAGACAAAACAGTATTAGATACATCTAATTTTTGTGCAAATTCTATTTGGGAAAATCCTTGTGATTCCCTACACTTTTTTAATCTTGAATGAAAAGACATTTTAGTTCACCTCAAAGCAAATTATATCATTTAAAGGAGAATTGGTGATGAATAAACCATATACAATTATTTTTAATTCAAAAGGTAAAGCAGTAGTTACAATTAATAATAATGTTGCAGACAATGAAAGCAAGATGATTCAACGATTCGTAGAAGATGGATACACAGTAAAAGATGTATCTGAAGACGAATATAAAGAAATCGCTAAGATGGGAAATTTCAATCCATTTTAAATGAAAGGAGAGCAATAATGTGTGAATTTAAAGCAGTTCTATTACAAGATTTAAAAGGTTTTAACGGATCAATTATTCACCATAAAGGTATCACATTCAATGTGAAAGAAGGGAAAAATAGGTATGATGCTCCATGTTGGATAGTGACTCAACCATTAGACATGGAAGGTATGTTGTTACCAATTAATAAAGAGATTGTTAGTGTTTTATAAAAGAGACTTTTTATAAAAAAAGGAGAATTAAATGGATAAATATAAAATAAGTTATGATACAAGATGGTGGGAATGTGGTGATAAGTGTTGCTCTGATCAGTTAACAACTATTACTGTAAACGATATTGAAATTGGCACATTTTCATTTTTCAATGAAGAAGAATCATTTGACTTTCTAATTAATGAATTAAATAAAAATGATAAAGAAATTATTATTCATTCATCTGTGGAATTAGATGAGGATGACAACTTGACTGACACTGTTTATTTTAACGGTATTAAGCAAGATAGTAGTGTATACGACATGAACAAGTATTTTGATTTACTTAGTAAGTTGAAATTAAATTATACTTACATTACCTCAGACTTAGATTGGGATGTATGGAAACAAGAAGAACGTCTGATATTAGAAACTAAAGTAGAATATATCGAATTTGATAAGACGGTAAATTAAAAAAATATTGGATTTTTATTAAAATTAGACAGGATTGTAAACGATGAGTAATTTCTATTCAAAAGCTGTTGTAGAAATTAAAGTTGGTACGATGGGTGCAAATACTGATGATTTTGTTTCAACTGTACAGGTCGAAAAGCGTCTTGATGAGTTAGATGTATTGAAAAGAAATATTCAATATGCCTTAGAATTTATAGAAAATGAAGAAAAAGGGCTAAGAATGCTTTTAGAAAGAGGTTAATATTAATGAAAGTAATAGGAGTTGACTTTGGGTCAGGGAATGATAAATCTGTATATGTAAAAAGTGAAATTATCAATGGGAAAATACATGTTTTAGAAACTGGTAACATTGAAGATTTAACACCATCCGACTTTATTGAATGTAAAGAGATTGGTGAGAATGAAGATTTACATAAACTACATAATTTAAAATTTGATTAATACAGTCATTTTATTAAAGGCGATCAACTGATGCTACTACTGCAAGTAGTGATAAATTAAATAGAAATTAATAGTTATTTTGTATACAGTTTCTATTTTAATCTAACTACCTTATAATGATAAGATAACACATTGGAGGTAATATTATGGATGATTATTTATCATTATTAACAGGTTTAGTAGGTACACTTATTGGTGGGTTTATAACATGGTTAACAACAAGATATACGTTAAATAGACAATTTAAAGAAGAACGAAATAGAGTGATTTTGCAAGAAAGAAAAAGTGAGTTAATTGCTTTAAATTCAGTTGAGAAGGAGATTACATTTAACTTAGTTGAATTATTTAACATTGAAAAACTAATGAAAGCAACCGAAGTTGAGTATATAGACTTTAAAGCTAATAATTTTACAAATATATTAAAAAAAGATAAGTGGGATAAACACAGTGACGTTATTGAAATGATTAAAGAGATAGAGTTCTTAGGTAGATTACAAGGCTTCTACTTGAATTTATCACATGAGATAACAAAACAAGCTACAACTCTTGATAGAGTTAATAAACTAATAGATATGGGTATGAAGGTAGATAAAGAAGTCGAAAGATTTATAGAAGGTTATAAAAAGGAGAGGTAATACCATCTCTCCTAATTAGTAAATTAAATAAAAACAAAGTATTATAAAATGAAGGAGGTATTGGATTGACGCATTATGCGATTTTTGAAAGAGAAATTTATGAAGTGTGTCCAAAATACGAAGAGATGGTTAGCGCTAAATTCCCACAAGCATTAGAGCTTTACAGTAATGATTTTGGGGTCGAGAGTAAGTATGAGGATATGATTGAAACTGACAGATACAGTGGTGTACGTGAATGGTATTTCGTAAATTGTATTACTCATAACTCTAAAAACACCGATAAAATAATTCATTGGGAAGGAAAATTATTCTTAAATGAATTAAAAATTGGGGAAAATATAACAATCAATAACGAATCATTTCAAGTATTAAATGTAAATAAAAATGTTAATGGAAAAATTACATATAAAATTGAAAATAAATATATTAAGTGTGAAAATTATGATGATCTATATGCACTGTGCGAGATTAAATATAATGAAAATTCCAAAGTCATAGTTACAGACATCGAACTGAATAGCAAGAAGGATGAAATTAAAGAAGAGAAAAGAACACTGTGGGATAAGCTTTTCGGATAATATACATTGTATAAAACGAGCCTATTATGAAATTTAAGGAGTGCGATAATCATGGAAATACTACATAATTCAACTTACGAGTTTAAGAATGAAACAAAAGAACATCGTGCGGTAGAATTAGTAAATGGTATGATCATTAGTTTTAATGGAATGTTATTGGAATGGGAAGATAAAATATTTTATGGCGTAATTGAAAAACCATGCAATATTCATTTGGAAGGAGTCAGATTTAAATATATTAGAACAGGAATTAACTTTTCTATTAATGAGTTTAAACTGTTGCATCAGATACTATAAAATTTTATGAAATGGAGAGATGATGATGTTAAAATTTATCGGTTCAGGAAGTGCGTTTAATACAAAATTAGGCAACAATTCAGCATACTACAAAGAAGGTAATCAAATGCTGCTTATTGATTGTGGCAGTAATATTTTTCAACGAATTAAAGAAAATAACCTGTTACAAGATATTGAACATATTCATGTTTTAATAACTCATACTCATGCAGACCATGTAGGAAGTCTTGCTGATTTAATTCTATATACATATTACTCTCATGGAGATTTTGCTAAAAATAAGATAACAGTTTATTCACCTAAAGACACTAAAGTTTGTAAAATATTGAAACATAATGGATGTGTTGAAGGGTTTCATTTTACAGCTCATGATTTAAAGAATAATTATACTGAAATTGAATCTATGTCTGTCGATGTTACTTTTAATAAAAGCAACCATGTCAAAGAATTAATATCTTATTCCATTGACTTAGTTTTTAATAATAAAACATCAGTATTCTACTCAGGAGACATTAGTGAGTTAAAAGAAGACGTAATTACCTATATTGAAAGTAGTAGCTACATTAGTACAGATATAGCATATATTGATACTTGTATAGCTGATTATAAAGGTAATGTGCATCTATCCTTACGTAAATTAAGTGAATTAATTAAACCTGAGTATCGTCATAAAGTTTGGTGTATGCATTTAGATGAAGGTTTTATTCGTGAAGAAGCTGAAGCGTTAGGTTTCAATGTGGTATCTAATGAGTTGTAGTTGTATAAAATGAGAATATTATCTAAAGGTGTTTGTGGACATAAAAATAAAATAACAAAATACATAAAATAAGTATTGAAATTTAGAATAATATGGTTTATGATTAACTTGTAAGTTAATAAAATACATAAAACAGAGGAGAATGAATGATGGAAGTGAAACAACTAAAGGCGTTATTAAATGAAAAATTCAAAAGTATGGTAAGTGGTGTGGATCATTTATTTGAGGTTAATTTGAATAAAGACGAACTTTGGGAGCTTTACTTAGATAGTTTTCCAGTAGGAACAAATGAATTCTACAAAGAGCGTAGAGAATATGACTGCAATGCTTGTCGTCAATTTATTAAACGTATCGGTAACGTAGTTTCAATCAAAAATGGTGAGGTTCAAACAATTTGGGATGTAACAACAGGGGATGACAAGTTTCAACAAGTAGTCAATACTCTAAGTAGTTTTGTAAAAGAAAAAGCAATATCTGGAGTATTTTCAACTAAAGAAAAACACATGGGATTAGATAAGAATCGAGCGCAAGAAGAGGATGGAACAATAATTACATGGGAGCATTTATATTTAGAACTCCCTAAAAAGTTTATCAATACAACAAGTAGTTCAGATGCAGAAATTCGTGGTGATTACAAATCATCGAAAGATGTATTTAAACGATCTTTAGATGAAATCACAGAAGAAAGTTTGTTAACTGTGCTCGAATTGATTCGACAGAAGTCACTTTATAAAGGTGAAGAGTGGGAAAGTGTATTGAACAGTTTCTTAAATCATAAGAAAGCATACATGAAGTTATCTACTGAGCAAGAAAAAGATTTGTATACATGGGAAGAATCAGTTAAGAATGGTGGAGCTTTAACTAGAATTCGAAATCACTCAATCGGTACATTGCTAGTTGATATTTCAAACAACGAAGACTTAGATTCAGCAGTTACTAAATATGAGAAGATTGTTGCTCCATCAAATTACAAACGTCCAAAAGCAATTTTCACTAAGAAGATGTTAGAAGAAGCTCAAAAGACTGTTAGTGATCTTGGTTATCAAAATTCATTACAACGTAGATTTGCAACACTAGATGATATTACAGTGAATAATATTCTGTTCTCAAATAAAGACGCAGCAAATCGAATTGTTGATGCTAATGATGTATTTGCTCAATTATCAGCATCAATTCCAGAGAATCCTAAAAAGTTCTCTAAAGTAGAAGAAATCTCTATTGAGGATTTTGTGAAGAATGTATTACCAACAACCACTTCGTTAGAGGCATTTGTAGAGAATAAACATTCGAAAAATTTTGTATCATTAATTGCTCCTGAAAATAAAAATGCTGAAACGATGTTTAAGTGGAATAATCCATTTGGATGGGCTTATACAGGAAACATTACAGATAGTACAATGAAAGAAAATGTTAAATCAGCAGGTGGTAAAGTTGATGGTGTACTACGATTTTCAATTCAATGGAATGATGTAGAAAAAGATAAGAATGATTTGGATGCTCACTGTATCGAACCACGAGGAAGTCACATTTATTACGGTAACTCTAATAATTATTCAACAACAGGGGCATTGGATGTAGATATTCGATTCCCTAAAGAAAATCAAGATGCGGTTGAAAATATTACTTGGTCAGATATTAACCGAATGGAGGAAGGGGTTTATAAATTCTACGTTCATAACTTTTCTCATAATGGAGGACGAAGTGGATTTAGAGCAGAAATTGAGTACGATGGGCAAATATTCTCATTTGATTACCCAAAAGAACTACGAGAAGGAGAAGAAGTTACAGTTGCAGAAGTCAAATATGATAGTAAAAATGGATTTACAATTGTTGAGAAGTTACCTTCAAATGTTTCATCCAAAGAAGTATGGGGAGTTCAAACAAATCAATTTATACCTGTTGCGGTTTCAATGTATTCACCTAACTACTGGGATGACCAAGAAGGGATTGGTCACAAACATTACTTCTTCATGTTAAAGGATTGTGTTAACCCAGAATTACCGAACGGTTTCTATAATGAATTCTTACAAGAGGATTTAATGAAGCATAAACGTGTATTTGAAGCATTAGGCAGTAAGTTAGCAGTTAAAGAAGTAGAAGATCAGTTATCAGGTTTAGGATTCTCTTCAACTAAACGAAATGAAGTATTAGTAAAAGTAACAGGACAAACTGAACGAGTATTAAAAATTAAATTCTAATTAGAAAAGGGGAAATTATTTATGACAAACGTAAACTTATTCGAGAAAGCAGTAAAAGGAAAATACCGATTCCAATTTAAAGGAATTATTACAGTAGAAGACCTTTGGGATTTATCTGTACAAAACTTAGACTCGATTTTTAAATCATTAAATACAGAATTAAAACAAGTATCGGAGGAAAGTTTATTACAAACAAAATCATCTGCTGATGAAGAACTAGAAAATAAGATTGCTATTATCAAATATATTGTAGAAGTAAAAGTTCGAGAGGCAAACAAAAAAACACAAGAAAAAGCTCAACGAGAACAACGTGAAAAAATACTTGAAATCATTGAAGCAAAACAAAATCAAGATTTACAAGACAAAACTATCGAAGAGTTGCAAGCAATGTTAGATAATCAATAGTGTAAAAACTAAAGGCTTACTGCATCACTAAGTTGTAGTAAGTCTTATTCATAAAAACAATAAAAGGATGAAAATACATAATGAGTAAATCGATGAAGATATGGATTGGAATAGGGTTAATGAGTATGTTTATGTTAGTCTCAATTTTATCATTTATAGGTGGAGTGTTCTTTACAGGATATTCAATAGTGACAAATCCAGAAGCATATGAAGATATAGTTTGTGAAAAGGAGTAAAGGGAGGTGAATACATGTCACTAGAATTTGCAGTGGTATATGAACATAAATTATCAGTATTGATGAGAAAAGCAATGATGGATGACAAGTATAAATACTACTTCTTTTCATCGTATTATAGATTTGATACAGATATTCCTAGAGATACTTGGAATCATCTACAGTTAGTAAGTGTGAAGAATAATGAAGTTATAGGACTATTTGGTGCATACATAGATAGAGAGACAAGAAATGTAACAGATATCTATGCAATTAATTTTCACGATATAAATTACACTTTTTCCAAAGACTTTAGAAAGTTCTTAACTGACTTATTTGATAAATATAACTTCAATAAAATTAATTTTAAAGTGATTAAAGGTAATAGAGCTGAGAAGATGTACGACAAATACATAAAGAAATACAATGGAAGGATTGTAGGGTACAGAAAGAATGAAGTAATACTTACAGATGGAAGGTATTATGATGATAAACTTTATGAAATTACAAAAGATGATTATTTAAAATCGAAAATAAGTTAGATAATAGTTATCTTTCATTGAACATATTTGATCTTTTTATTGCATAAATTAGAACATTAGTTCTATAATATATAAAAACAAACGTTCTTATTTTATGTAAGGAGAGAGACTATGTTAAAAGACAGAGGAAGTCAAAAATGGACATCTTTGATGCTGCCAGAGCATTTGGTGAAAATCAAGGAATGGAAACAGGAACAATTTCATGATAAAAAACGTGAATTGACTGAATGGGAAATGGAAGAGATTGAACAAATAGTGCAGAGAGCTTATAAACTGCATGAAGAAGTCAAAATAACTTTGTGGAGGGACAATAAATTATATGATGTTGTAGGAATGATTACTGCTATCGATTCATTTAATAAGGATTTACTCTTGGATATAGATATTTCAATCAAACGAATTACATTTAATCAGATTCAAAAAGCGTCAATGGTGAATATAGATGATTAATCCAGAACAACGACAGCTTGTACACAAATTTTTATTGTTAGACTTAGCTGTTAAATCGTTGCAGGTTGATTATCTAAAGACAGAACAATTTAAGTTGAAGAATGTATTTCTGCCATTAATGGATTCTTTATTAAAGGATTTTCGCAATGAATGTTTTGATTTGAAAAGACAGCTTGCACAGCAACAAATACGAATGGTTAAGTGGACTAAAATAGATGAGCACTTTAGTGATGCGCAGATTGCTACGGCAGGAAACGATGTAGAGTTAAGGTATGCTAATCAAGCACTAAAAACAAAGGTTGAACAACTTATAAATAATCATATTAATGAAAAGTTGAAATTGTAATATAAGGTATTTTAAAAGTCACCCACATAAAATAGTGAGTGACTTTCTTTTGTAGTTATCTATCACAAGCTATTCCGTCACCATCTCTATCGAGCCTAGATGAGTAACCAGGTTCTCCTCTTCTAATGTTTGAATAACCTGAGGCTTTAGCTTCTTTACAATTTCTGAAATTTACACTTTGTTGAGGAGCTGATGTTGTAGTAGTTGTTTGCTGAGTAGCCTCTTGTTTGTGTGCTTCTTCTTGCTTTTTTTGTTCCTCAAGTTTTTTCTGCTCTTTCTGTTTTCTTATTTCCTCTTGTTGTTTCTTTTCTTCTAGTTTCGCTTGTTCTTTGATTTTTTTCTGTTCCTCTTCCTGACGTAATTCTTCCTGTTTCTTTATCTCTTCTTCTTTTTCCCGTTCATTTTCTTGTTCTTCTAATTTTTTATTTTGTTTATCGAGGTCTATTTTACATTCCTCTAATTTCTTATCCATATCTTTTTCTCTTTTATTTAATTCTTTCTCAAGCTTAATTAAATGTTTTTCTTTATCTTTTAGTTGTTGTTCTTTTTTAAGCAACTCTTCCTTTTGAGCACTGTTTGTATCACTAAAACAAGATGCAAGTAAAACTATAATTACGAAAAATAGTGTTACGAGAACACGTACTTGTTTAGTAAAGTGTCCATACTTCCACATTAAAAATAAACCTATCGGAAAGAAGATGATCAAAAAGAAAATAGCTCAAAACTTACTATCCATTTACCTTATTCCCCCTAGAAAATAGTTACAATGTTTAGTATACCAAATAAAATATGATATTCTATGAAAATATTCCCAATGAGGATAAATCTGTCTTATCTAACATCTATATAATATTTCCCTTTTATAAAATTAAATAAAGAAATACATAATTTATACTTGATTTTATGTATTTTATTAATTATACTTAGGTTAAGAAATCAAACATTACTAAATATTAGGAGGTATCTAAATGGAAAAGTGGATTGGAATAGAAGATGATACAAGTGGTACATATTTTAAAACATCTTGTCCTGAGCTAAGTATAAGGAAAGGGGGTCGTATAAACGCTAAAAAACTATATCTGTTTAAATCTAGATTCGGCGATGAATACAATATAACTGATGAAAGTGTAATTACTAATATTGAAAAACTACTTGCGGAAGACGATCATCCAAATTTGTATGAGTTCTTATACAGTACAGTTATTGATAAATTTGGAGCTATGGAGTTTGTGTTAAATATCGGTCATAAAATTAGCTATGAGAGAAACGAAGGTTATTTAGAAGGTAAGAAACAGATGCAAAAAGAAATGAGAAGTCTTTTAGGTATTAGATAATATTCGTATTTTACTTAAAAAGGAGGTTACATAAATATGTATATAGTTAAACTTTCACAAATTAAATCAAAAAGTGACTTCTCGATACCAAACTTATTAGATGGATTCCATGAAGTAGATACAATAGAAGAAGCTTTAGAAATACGTAAATCATGGATTAGTAAATATCCCAATTTAGTAAATGTGAATATCTTCAAATCAGAGGAGGTAATTATTGAAGATGATATAAGAGAGGTAAGTCTAAGAGAGCAAAAAGAGTGTCTTGATATAGTTATGAAATTACGTGAATTAGGAATAGATTCTTATAAGGTAATCGATTTTATAAATAATAAAACAACAGTTTACAAAGCATGGTAATTGAATAATAATTCGATTTTATAAAAGGGAGATAGAAAAAATGAAAATAGCAAAAGTAAATTTTAATCTAATTAGCAACCACCGTAAAAATAAAAAGAAATACTTCTTCAATACAGATATAGATGGGTTAGAGAAAGGCGATATTATAGTTGTTGATAGCCAAGGTAAAGAGCAATACGCAAACTTCTTAGGTTATTATGACGGTCAAAAAGAAGCAACTAAGAGTGTAATTCGTAAAGCATCTATAGAAGAAACGAATGAATACTGGACAATGGTTGAAAATAACTTACTTAAATACCCATTGTACTTATCAGATGATATTTATAATCAGTACAGATTTAAATTTAAGAATAATTTCTCGACAAGTAAAGAAGAAGCTATTCTTAAATTAACTCGAAATGTGTTACTGTCAAACAACTTTACTAAAGGTAAAATTATTAAGAATAATCATATATTCAATTATGGAACACAAGAGATCACTGTAAAAGGTAATGAAATTATTTCGGTAAGAACGGATAAAAGTAATACTGAATTCAATATGTCAGACGAACGTAGAAAATACATAGAAAGTAAGCTCAACATATTTTCATTTGGAGAAAGTAATAGTGAGCAGTATAGAATTCAACCGCCAACAAAAGAAGAATTAACATCCAAAGGGTTTACTAATCGAATCAATTTAACATCTAAACAGACAGTTGAAAGTTTAAATGAGTATGGGTTTAGCAATCATCATGAACCTACTTTATATTTCTGTAAAATGTTGATTGATGAAATTTCATTTAATATTAGTATTGAAAAGAAGTCGCTAGAGATTAAAAACATTGATGTATTAGACGAAGATTTTCTTCAGCCGTATGATTACCAACGCATACTGATGAATGACACGAACCACAAGTATGCAAGAATGGTGTTTGATAAAGTAGATGATATTTTAAACAAACTACAAAATGACGGTGTTATTGAAGGATATATAAAAGGTATGTATGTTTAGTAATTAAAATAATTAAATAAAAGGAGAAAAGAGAATGGTAACGGTTCTTATATTTTTATTTGGTGCTTGCATGTTCTCCACAGTATTTCACTTTCTTTACATAATGGGAGCTATGGACGAAGAGGGGTATCCTCCTAAGAAAAAGAAACGAAGAAGAGGATTTATTAGAATGGTGTTATCGGCATTCATGTGTGCAGTATTTCTAGGTTTATTGAATGATTATCATAATGGACTGATTGAATTAAATTGGTAGTAAATATAATAGTTAAATAATAAGTTGATATTAATGAAAAATGAAGGGGATATTTGATGATAAATAAAAAAGAGTTTAAAGGTTATCTAGGAGGCTCATATGATAAGTTAGGTTTATGGGACAATAAGAGAGACGCTGAAATTGGAATAGTTGGTGGCGAGTACTTACATGAATTATTATCTGAGTATGACGGTAACTTTGTAAAAATCACCATTGAAGAAACAATACCTGATCATATCATCGATGAATGGAATTCTATTGGTTGTACGTCATTTAACTTTACAGATGAACAATTAGAGAAGATGAAGAAAAATAAAAAGGAATAATTTTTAGATAATATAACGAATTTATAAAATTAGGAGGAATTTAGGATGAGTTTAAATTTTTTATCTAAACAATACAACATTCTACGAGAGCAAATAGATAAAATTGAATCTGAAGCAAGTTACTATGAAAGCGTACTATTGGAATATAAAGGTATTGAATGCTATGTTGACGATTTAAGTTTATATTTTGGGAAAGTTAAATTACGTGTAAATAATGTGGATTTGGATAGATTTGATGGTAATAAAAAGACGGTAGAAATAATGCTAGAAGAATTTGATAGTAAAGTTAAAGTGATTAGAGAAGATTAATAATAGAACGCTTTTATGAAAGTAGGTGAAAAATATGCTTATCAAAGATTTTTTAGAAAATATACCAAAGAAGCAATATGTCGTTATTACCCATAACTATAAGCCTTTATTTAAAGGTTATAAGACAAGATTTTCAGAATTTGAGTTGTTAGATAGAGAAATTTTTCAAGTTTCAGCGAGAGCAGTGAATGAATTACATATTTCGATTAAATAAAAAATTACTTTCATGAAAGGGCGAACAGTATGGATAAAACAAGTAACCCATTAATTTTTATTTATCAGTTTGGATTTAAGCAAATATCACTACCTCCAACAAAAGCAGGAATGAATAATTTTGATGTTATTAATATAGCGAGTTGTGAAGACGGGCATTTAATTAAAACAAAAGAGCCAATTGAAGAAAGCTATTTAAAACTAAAAGAGATGATTGGTAAAGAAGTAGTTTCAATTTACTGTGATACTAATGATATTACTTCACTAGGAATTTTAAAAAGTTGTGTTATGACAAAGGATGACTTTGATTCTGATGTGATTTCAGTATGGTATTAAATAATAATTTCATTTTATAAAACAAAATACATAATTGGAGGGTGATTTATTATGTTTATTGTAAATTACATTACAAATAATGTTCAATATAATGAAGATTTTGGTTTCAAATCGTACAAAGACGCCGAGTTATTTCTTGTAAATAAAAATTTTATTAAAAAGAACGGTTATTTTGAGAAGGATTATAGTGGATGGTTATCTAATACGACTGCATTTGTAAAGAGTATTGAAATTAAAGGAGGATTAATAAAATGAATGGATTTAGTTTGCAACAATTAGAGAAGTTACGTGATAGTTTAAGTGATAAAGCCAATAATTCAAAATCATCCTATGACAGAACGTATTTTTATGGCTCAGACTAATTTAGTTATTGATATGATTCGTAGGTTAAATGGAATGTCTACAAATACAAAGTTCTAGAGAGGGTGAATGTTGATTGAAAGAAGAATATATCATCAGATTTGAAAATGGAATGTATTTTAAAACTTCATCATTAACCGATTGTCAAACTATAATAAATCAGGTTGAAGTTCTTAAAGCTCAAGCATTTGAGTCATTTCAACTTATTAACTATTGGATTAGAACGTTGAATAAATTATCTGAAGAGAATATCAATTATACAGAGTATAAGGTTGAAGGTGTATACAGAATTGTATTTGAATCATTTGAATATAGAGTTATTGAGAAGGTTAAACAATAGTTGCATTTTATGAAGAAGATCAGGAGGGATTACATTGAATATTAAACGAGTGAATCTAGTTAATACTGACGCAGGATTTGCGGTAGGTCAAATTGATTTTACAATGGATGACGGATATTTTGCATTTAAATCATATGAACCTCATTCATGGGATAATGAATGTACAGTGATTGATAAGAGCTTTTTCACTAGAGGTAATGTAAAGTGGGATGCATGTTCGCATTTTACATTTAACGGAGAAGATTACCCTCGTGACAATGACAGCTACTATCATATTTGTGGAGTAGGCACATACTTAAATCATATGAGAATGATGCAGTTCATTCTAGAAGTTGCTTCAAGTGAATATGGTGATAGATTTTCTGATTTCGAATTAAAGGAACTAGAGAAGTTACGGCAATTAGGACTACTTAGTGATTATTCTTTTGTAGCGTGTGTGATTGAGGATTGGGAGTTAAAGACAATTATTGAAGAGTGGAATATATAATTTAGATAAAAGCCGTCTATTATGAAAGAAACGGAGGTATTGAAATGCAAATTAGATTTTTGAAATGGTATGAATCTGCGGATAAAAATGAACATGGAGATTTGATATTAGGTAAGAAATATATGACCAACAGCGATATCAAAGTGTTCCAAAGGTATTATAAATTAATCATGTTTATGAAATCCGAAGTTAAAATTAATAGTGATGGAAGCTATAAGCCTGAGTATAATACAGACCATGTATTTACTGCTAATTTAATACTCAGAAGCGTCGAATATGTACATGACGAGAAAGTTATAAAAGTTTTAGATAAGGTAGTTCATGAGGATAGATTAATTAAGTTTTACATACAATTGTTTGCTTCTTTAAATTATGATCATGATTTATTTGAATTTGCAGTGAACTATTTTGATACATATGGTGAGATTAATGGAAACTGGTCTACCTTAAAAATTTAAATAAATTATTACATAAAACAGATGTATTATTGAAAGAAATAGGAGGGGTACTTGTGAGAAAATTTATAATAAGAGTATACCAAAACGGTGGAGAGTATTCAGGTTTATGTTGTATTAAATGTGACAGCATTAATTTAGATCATGTAGATAAAAATATTCTAATTTGCGATGATATAGAAATTCAATACGATGAGCTAATAGAAGAGATCCACGAAACTGATATAAATGATAATTTAAATGTTAACGACTATGCAGTCATAGGTATGGATGAATATAAAGAATTATATAGTATTTATAATTGAGAATTTTTATAAAAGAGATATATTAATAGATAAAAAGGAGAATATAAATATGAAAGTAGACGATTTAATAAATTTTACGAATAATAATGTTATGAACAACATTGATAAAATTCTAGTAGAAATAATAAAAGAAGATGGATCTAAAGAAATTGTAATGGGACATGACATTAAATTATCACCAGAAGATTACGATTTTGAAAAGGATACTTATAAAAAGATCAGCATTAATGGTATAGGTGTACTCAATGATAAATAACAGGAATCTATTAAGAAAAAAAAGATGGGAGAATTTCTTATGAAGGATATTTTAAATTTAATAAAGGTTGTAATTTATGCTCCGATTTTAACTTATCACTTGAAGAAAGGTAAAAAGTACAATATGGATGAACACCCAACCATAAGGAAATACCATTATGAAAAGTCCAATTATTTTTTCGAAAAAGCCTATGGTAAGAAGATTGGAGAGGGTACAATTGTCAAATGAAAAAAGTTTATTAGATTTAGCTAAGGATATTCAGCGTGTAAAAGAGTTGACGCAAGATAAAAGTCTAAAAGAAATATTTACATACAATACGCTGAATGCTTCAGAAGAGTTGAATAGAATGACTAATGATATTATAAGATATAACGTCTCTAAGGAAAATATTATAGTAAGTTTGAGACAAGTAGCTGACCATCTCAACAGTCAGTACAGTGAACATATAGATAAGTTCAATAATAACTAAATATTAAATACATAAAGTGAAAGGGAAATGTCAATGGAAGAGAATTTAATACATGTAAAGAGTATTGATTATGCGTTCTGTTTAATATCCAAGTTAACAGGAGAATTAGAAAACTTAGAAAGTAGCAGATTTAACAATGATGAAACTTTTCAAAGTGTTATAAAGGAAATTGCTAAATTACATTCAGATTTAATTTTCAAGAAAGAGGAAATAGAAAGTTTGAAGTGTGATAATCAGCGCATTTTAGAATCATTAGAGTTGTTATCTGAATAAGAATTGAGTTCTTGTAGAGCTTGAATAAAAGGTAAGTATTACTGAAAGAAAGGGAGTATGTATTTTGAAAGAACCTTTAGAGGTATATCGTATTCTCGATAAAGAATCGAATGAGCCACAAGGAGTTTACTGGAGAGGCAATTATAACAAATATGATTTTGAATCAGTAGAAAGTGCTAGAAGTTCAAATGTTCATGGAATTTATAAAGATAAAGGAAAATATAAAATAGCCAAATACAAAATTACATATGAATTAATTGATGATGATTGTGATAATGCAAAGGTAGAGGAGAAAAAAGATGTACCTTCTTATGATAATCTCATCGAGTCTATTAGAGAAGCAATTAATACGCTAAATAATAACATTATATAATATTTAACTTTCATTTAAAGATGGAAATAATGTATAATTAAATATTAACAATAAATAAAGCAGAGAATCAGGGGGAGTATCATGAGTTATCGTTCAAATTTAGAATCTTTTTTATCAGTTATAACAGGTAGGACATTTATTAAAAGCAATGTGTTTGCTGATGAGTTGAAAACATTATTTATTCATTTCTATAATTCTTACGAAGAATTCCTAGAAGAGAATCAAGATACACCTGTTACTAAAGATCAATATCTTTCTTATTTTGGTACATTCGATAAAATTGAAAAATGGATAGTATTTGAACCTACAAGAATTTTCAGAGACTTCAAAGATGTTGATAATATTGAAGTTACATTAGCATTTGAGGGTAAAGTGTATCATGCTACTATAAACCGAAATGACCTTAATAATTACTTAGGATTTGACGTAACAATATTAAGTCCAGACAATGCTTCTTGGAATACACAGTTTTCTGATGTTTATGGTTATGGTTTAAAAAATGAAAAACGGAAAGAAATGTTCGAACAGTTTACTAAGGTTAGCGAATTATAAAGATAATTTGACTTATTGTTTAAAATAAAATAAAAGGAACATATTATAAAACATTGAGAGTCGATCAAATGTAGTCGGCTCTCAAACAAAATAATTAATAAAATACATAAAATCACTTTACAATATACAAAATAATGGATATACTATTCTTAATAAGAAGATCACAAAGGGGTTGCGAAAAGTGGTTATGGCAAATTTTGAAACGTCATATATCGATGATTATATATGTGAAAATATTGAAGAATTTTTAAAGTTTAAAGGAAGAAGATCAATAAATACAGAAAAAACTTATCGATCTGCATTAAATATGATATTTAAAGATAAACTATTTAAAAGTGAATATAAGTATATTACAGTAAACGATATTGAGAATAAACTGAACTCGGATGTCTTATTTGAATACTTTGACGACATGTTTTATCGTGAAAAAGAAGATGGTACAAGAAAATATTCAAATCAAACAATTAATAATAGACAATCTGCAATTAAGTCATTAATAGAATATTTAAGAGGTAGAAAAGTGATTAAATATGATTTAGATGACTTAACCATTTTAGAATCATTACCAACAACTGGTGAAGAAATAGAAATGATACCTTTTGATTTAGCAATGAAGTATGCTGAATACTTTGGAAGAGAAAGTCAAGGATTGGAAAAGTCTTTAATAATTAACTTAGCTACCGAAACAGGCATGAGGGCAAAGGAATTGTTGTCAGCAGAATGGTCAAATTTTATAGAAGTTGAAGATGGTGTCATTCTTAAATCTAACGGCTACAATAAAGGCAAAGGGAATAAAGAATGGATTGATAAAATAAGTAAGGAATTATATAATGAACTCTTACAACTTAAGACAATTGGCAATGAGAAGAAATTATTTACTTTAACCTACAAACAGTTAGACGGGATGATGAAAAGAGGGAATAGGATATTAAATAAAACAGGAATAGACTACAGCTTTCACTCATTCAAGAAACTTGCGGTTACTATGTGTTACTTAAATAATGGGAATTGTATAGACTCAGCAATGAAAAAAGCAAGGCACAGTAATGTTAATACTACTATGAGGTATTTAAGACTTACTGATCTAAATGTTACAGGTATTATATCTGCAAAAATGAACACTTCTGAAAAGTTGTATAAAACAGTTTCTCATGAATTATTATTAGAGTGCTTAGAAGAAATGCGTCCAGAGATGCTTTTATTACTAAATAACAAGATAAAAAATAAATCATCAGAGGGTGATTATCTATGACAAGACAGAGAAAAAGTGGTAAAATAACTCTAGTGCGAAAGGGGCGTTAGTATATGCAAATTAATAAAACAAGAGAGCAATTAGAAACAGAAATTAAAAGTTTGATACAACTATTTGCTTCAACAGTTAAGAAAGAAGAAGTAGAACTTGTAGTAGAACATCTAAATGGTAAACACGGAATTAAAAAGACTAGTATTTACTCACTATTTAACAACTCGAATAATGTGGGGAAGTTAACTGGGGAAGAACTAGCGCTGTTTGGTCAACAACTTGTTATAAAGTTAGGTATTGATCAAAACGAATGGATGAATGATTGGTTTACAGAACGTGAGAGAAAAGAATATGAAAGTTATCAATTTGTAGATGTTCAATCAATGGATGAAATAGATTTTCCAATAATGAGACATAACGTTGTGGATTTGGGTGATGGATATTATTCAACATCCTTAACAAAACAAGAATTAGGAAGATTATATAAGTACGGAAAGTTAAATTATAACCCTAACGTACAGCGAGGAATGAAGAAAGTTTTAAGATATGGGAAAGTAACAGAAGAACCTATAGTTATACAAAAGAAAGTTAATGAAATTAGAAATTTAACATTAAAAAATAAATTAAGACCTTCTACAGTTATATTAAATGCTAAACAATTTAGTTCAGAAGAAGAATCTGAGTTAGTTTTCGATAAAGATAAGAATACATTAACAATTACAGAAGGAACAATTCTAGATATTGTTGATGGAATGCATAGAACTTTAGGAACTTATAGTGCTTATATTAGAGATAAAGAAATTCAAGGGTCTTTCCCTATTATTATATCCAACAAATCCGATGAGGAAATTAAGAGATATCAATTAGATTTAAATAAACACACTCCTCTAACAAAAGGTCGAGCAAATGAATTAAAAGAAGAGAATTATGCTAGTGAAGTAATTAATGTTCTTAAATCCAAAGGTGAACTTAAAGATAGAGTTACAACAAGTACCGATACAAAACATGCTTTAAAAGGTAATGAATTTATCCCTTATAACACTTTATATAATGCAATAAGCAGCGTATTTAAAATCAATACTAGATTAGAAGCTAGAAAAATTGCCGAGGAAATAAATGAATATTTAGTCTATTTATTCGGTATTTTTGGAAAGCATGAAAATGACGAATATAAAGTTCTTTTTGACGCCGATATTTTTGAAGGTCATTTAGCATTAATGAAGAAGATGAATGAAAAAGAAATGAAGTATGATGAATTAGAAAAAATTATTGATATTAATGAATTCCATATTGATAATGATCGTTGGAATGAATATAAATTGTTAAATAAGAATATAGGTAAGCTATCTAAGAAAGACAGAAACAGTATAGTTAAATATTTCGAAAGTCTGGTATAGATATAGGAGGATTAATAAATGTATAATGCCGAATATAAGGAAGCCTTTTTAAAAGCATCTGAACATGCTGAAGAAACTAAAAATCAATATAGATTATATTTTAAAAGAACCGAACCATTTGAAGCTCAAAAAGGTAAGGATTTGTATGACATGGATTTTGGCATGTTAGAAGAATTATTTTATTGGGTGCAGAGAAAAACAGAACGATCTGCTGTAAACTTCTTCAATACAATTAAAAATTATATTACATGGGCAAAAGATAACGGTTATGGAGAAAGTTCACTCAATCCAATCATTGATACAATTAATACAGAATTTGTGTCTAAATACTTGTATAGAGAAGGAATTAAGTATTATACAAGAAATGATTTATTTAAGTGCTTTGAGAACATCAACAATGTAAGAGATAAAGCCTTGGTCTTAGCTTTGTTTGAGGGGATCAACGGGAATAAATTTTCAGAGATTATAAACTTACGAAGAGAAGATTTATCAGAAAAAGAAGGAAGATATTATGCCTCTTTATTGAGTGATGAAGTTAATTTAACCAATAGACAATTAGAAATTTCAAAAGAATTATATGATATGTTGATTGAAACTTTTAATACACAGGAGTATAAAAGTGAAAAAGGGAAAGTAAATAGAATTGCTGATGGAGAGTATGTCTTTAGAAAAAACAGAGTTGGCGTCAATGGTGTACGTATCACTGTTCCTGTGTTACAAAGTATTATTATAAAGGTAATAAAGGATGCATTTGATGATGTACAGATAACTACAACTACAATTGGTAACTCTGGCGTGATGTATTATGCTAATGAGTTTATGGGTACTGACAGAATACTTACAAAAGAAATTGTAACTAAAGTAGCTGAAAAATTTGATTTATACGGTATGGAAATCAAAGGTAAAAAATATCCGTCATTCATGAGATTTAAAGAAATTATTGATATTGATTTCATGGAAGAAGAGTATGGTCATTTAAAATTGAACTTCTAAGAATTAAAAAGGACTGAATGCAAGACATTCGGTTTCCTTTATACATAAAATAAAAAAATAAATAAAATGTGTTTAATATTTGCTAATAATATTTAAATAAAGACTTACATATCAATTAAATATTATTAAGAAGTATCGAACAAAAACGAGAACGAATGTTTGCATTTGAGTATTGACATAATTTTGGATGATTGGTAAAATTGCATTATAGCAATGGTAAGTGTCACTAAACGTATAGTAAATACTTTTCAAAAGGGGGAATATGAGCATGAGATTAGCAAAAATTGAGGCAGAAATAGACATTTATGATCAAACACCTGAGGAATTATTGACTCGATTCGATGAATTGATAGCTCCTGACGGACTTTCTTTAACCAATGTTAAAGGTAATAAAATACTTAATGAGTGCCTAGATTTAAAGTTTACTAAAATAATGGAAATTAATGATGAAGGTGAAGAAATACTTTTCTTCCAAAGGGAAGCAGAACTGAAATACTACCCTTCTACGAACAAGACATTTAAAGGACAAGATATGATTAGGATCGAGAAAAAAGGTGACTACAATATCATTTTAACTCCTGCACTTGCATTCTTATACAACAGTGATTCACAGACAACCATAGAAATGAAGGATGTAAAGAATATCAATGAAACGAAGCTATATTTAGAACAAAACTATCCTGAATACATAGTGCTTCGTAAAATTACCTGATAAAATAATTGATATTAATAATGTTAGGGTGTGGTATTGGCAGTGTCACTAATGTCGCACCTTGAAATTAATATATAATAAAATACATAAAGGTGGTATATAATTGAATAATGATATCGTGAATTTAAAGAATACTTTTGGGTCTATTATTGATGAGTATGATAAAGGTTCAATGCTTAATGATGATGACAGTATGAAGTCTTGGATTGCTAGATGTGAATGGTTTGTTAAACAGATGGATGACATTAAAGTAGGAGCAGGATTTAAATATTTCGAGCTACAGAAAGAGTATAATCCACTCCAAGAGAATAATAAGGTTGGAGAAGGTGAAGAAGCTGAGTGATTTTCACGAATCAAATGCGATTGGGCAATGTGCAAATAAAGAGTGTTTAAATGAATTAACTAGAGAAGACGAGTATCTGATAGATGAACTTAATCTATACTGTGATTCAATTTGCTATACTAAATGTATGTTGGAAACTGGAGCAGTAAAAGAAATTAAATATTAAAATACATAATATATAGATATTATTAAAAATTATACATAAATGAGGATACATAGATGGAATTCAATAAATTTAACGGAAAGAAGATTCTTAAGGCAAGTAATGAGATTGAGTTACATGAAAACATTGTAGAGTGTAATAGGAATGGATGGCAAGTTGGCAGTAACATGCGATACATATCTAATGATTATCGTCCATTCCAGATATTAATGAAGTACGTAGGATTATAAAATAATACATAATAAGGAGAATTGAATATGCGTAAAGATATTATGGTTGATATTGAAACATTAGGTACTGGAAACAATGCGACTGTATTTCAAATTTCAGCAATAAGCTTCAACATTCAAACAGGTGACAAACATGGCTCGATTAATTTAATTGGTGATATCGAAAAGTACAACAACTTAAATGTCGATGGTTCAACTTTGAAATGGTGGTTAAATAAAGATAAAGAATTGCTTACTGAATTACTGAATAAAGGTACATATGAGGAATACGACTTATTTGAAGCTATACATAAATGGTTAAAGACTCAATCATCTACAGGTGATATGAAGGACGTTTATTTATGGGGTAATGGTATCTTATTTGATAATGCCAAATTACAAACTAATCTGAATAGTTGTAGTGGAATGAAGTATCCAATTTATTATAAGAATGATCGTGATGTGCGCACGATTTTAGAATTAGCAAGTATGAAGTCAGGATTAACTGAGGAAGAAATTAAAAAGTCTGTAACAGATGAGAATGAACGTAAGCATGATGCATTTGATGATGTTGCTTATCAAATTAGATTAGTAGTTAAATGTTACGAAATTTTGATGAACAAAGAGGTGAAATAATGAAAGAGATAATGTTTCGTGGGAAGTGCTTAGGAACTAATGATTGGGCATATGGTTCGCTTATTATTAAGCGCAATGAATTTTACATTGGTTATATAAGTGATGTTTCAGGAATATGGAGCGAGATTCAAGTAGAACCGAAAACAGTTGGGCAATACACAGGCTTAAAGGACAAGAACGGCAAGGAGATTTATGAAAAAGACGTTGTAGATATTCATGGACAAAAATTAATTGTTCATTTAGGGAATCATGCATATGACACAAGAGATTTACTTGTTGGCGGTCTGTTTAGAGAAGTTTATGGGTTCTATTTGGAATCTCCTTGTGGTAGCTGGGAAGTGAACATAGCTGTTGTAGTAGATAATGTAGAAGTCATTGGTAACATTTACAAAAATCCTGAATTACTTGAAGTTAATTAAAACATTTAATGAAACCACTCTATTAATTAAAAATACATAGTTTAATTTTAAAACAAACAGAAAGGAAGAAGTTATGAACAAAGTTCATGAATTAAAAATTTTAAATAAGTATTTTGAAGTAGTTAATGAAGGGCTAAAAACCTTTGAAATTCGTAAAAATGACCGAAACTTTCAAGTTGGAGATTTTCTGTTACTAAAAGAATATACTGGAGAGCAATTCACTGGACGAGAAATATTGCAACAAGTCACTTACATGACAAATTACGAGCAAAAAGAAGGACATGTTGTCATGTCAATACAAAGAGTACCGATTAGTTTTGGGTTTTATTTGAACATGAGTGAGAAAGAAAAGGCTGTTTTTAAGAAAATCATTAATCACATCCACTTGTACGGAACAGGGGTTAGGGATATATCCAATACTTTTTGGGAAATTATTGACGAACTTATTGAACAACGTGGTTTAACAGAATCTGAACAACAATGGTATATGGAATTTTGGAATGAAGATTAATCAAAACAAAATGTGCAGAAAAAAAGGGGGTGCTGTGAAATATTACACTTGCTATGAAACTGATAAGTTGCAATATGCAGTCGGTTATGATAACGAGAAAATCGCTCAAGAATACGCAGAAGAAGCAAGAGAAGAAGGTTATATGAATGTAAAAGTGTTAAGTGAAGAGGAATTACTTGCTGAAGGTAAGTTTTCGAATCTTTAAGAATACCTATTAAATAATAGTGGAATTTTATTAAAACAACTAAAAGGAGATATGAAAATATGCAAAGCGTAATTTTTGATGTAACCGATGAGACAGTTGCAAAAGTAGCAAAACAAGTAAAAAATAATAAGTCTGATAGTATGTTAGTATTAGCACCGATGTCAGGTAATTGTTCTGTACATGCGCCAAGTAAATCAGGAAAGTATAAAGGTTATCACCGTATTAAGTTAGAGGTTTGGATTCCAGAGGATGCTATTAAAGGGGAAAATGCATTAGATGATTTTGGCTTAGTAACAATGCTGCGTTTACCTAAATCAAGAGTACAATCCCATTTGATCAGTAATAACGAAAATTAATTAATAAAATACATAAAAATACTTGAAATTAATTGGTTGGTAGATTAAGATATATTTATCAAAGAATACAAATAAATGAAAGTTATAACATTCTCATTGTAAATAAATAGTTGTTATGTAGCAAATGTCGGTGTTTAGTTAATAAAATACATAATAATGAAACGGAGATGTTGATAATGTTTGAAGAGATAAAGCAGATAAGTAACGATTCCATAATAAATGATAAACTAAGACAAGCCATGATCGAGCAAATGAAAATAGGGTATCAAGAAATGGGAGAGCTAAGTCTTCAAATAGCAAATGAATGGTATGGTGTTGAAAATGAAGCAGAAGCGATTAACGATAAGATTGTAAAAGGTGAATGGTAATTAGGTTAATCGATGAAGTAATTTTGCTTTAACAATTAATGTTATAAATGAGGGGTAATTGTTAAAGCAATCTGCTTCCATAATAGGATGTTTTTATTTTAAAAATACATGAGAATAGAGGTGCAGAAATGGTTATACATTTATTTGACGAAATGCGATCCAATAGAAAGACATCTCAGCAATACATTATTACATACGAAAATAAAGAAACTATTAAAGAATTATCTAAGTTAGGTTCAATTACATATAAATCACCAGTAATTAATGTATTATTTATTGATACATTGAAAAGTAGAGAGGAATTATTGAATGTTGAAGGAGTAATGAGCGTTACATTACCGAAGAATGGTAGATTATTAAATAATAAAGAGAAAAGTACTTATTAGAGGAATAATGAATGGAAAAATTAACAAATGAAGAATTAGTAGAGTTGTATCAAAGTGAAGGTAAAGAATTAGCTTTTGAAGAGCTTTATAAAAGAAATCAAGGATTGATATTTGAAGTAATTAAAAAGTTTAAAGGTGTGAAAGTGATCAATAATGAAGATGTATCAAGTGACTGTAATCTTGCCTTCTCTAAAGCAGCTCAGACATTCGATACATCAAAGAATTGTAAATTTTCTACATACTGTTACTCAAACATGGTAAATGAAGTATTAAGAAGTATAAAACGAGAAACAAGAGTAAAAAGAAACTCTTCAGAATATAAGTTCACTTCTTTGAATGAAAAAGTAAACGAAGAGGGTAGTTTCCTAATTGATATTTTAGATTCTTCAGATAGCGATGTCTTATATAAAAAAGACTATACATATTTACATAACGCAATTGAATACGCAAAAACATGGATACATGAAAAATATCATCCATACTTATTACCTTTAATGTTTAGAAAAACAACTACAATAGAAGTTGCACCATTAATTGGTGTTAGTCCAAGAACAGTACATTATACAACAACAATGTTTAGAGAACATGTACGTGAATACATATATCATTACTCTAGTGGTGAGATCGTTTCTTAAATTTATATGAAAAATAAAAAAAAGGATGAAATCATCCTTTAGGTTTAGTATCAGTATTTTTATTAACTTGTTCTAGAGCTTCTATATACTTTTTAGCTGTCTCTAATTCATCATCTGAAATACTGTTTATTAAGTTTTTCAATGCACGATGTTCATCTAAGTTAACGACATTAGAATTTTGATTTTCAGACATATCGATCAATCCTTTTCAACTTATATAGGGATTATGTTAGCACTTTGTTTAGAGATGTTTCAAATAAAATGATTGTTGCGATTAAATAAAAAATAAGTATTATTGAAAGGAAACTGATAATGAATAAATTAGAAATAATTAAGAAGCAATGGAATGAATATGAGACAGAATTTGGTGAGAGTGACTATATGGATATCGATAAACATACCAGTATGGCATTTAATGTACCAGTATTATTAAACAAATTAGATAAAATACATAAAGACTTAATTCAGATGAAGAAAGTTGGTAAGTGTACGTATGTAGATATTGATTATATGTTAAATGCTATTGAAAATGATAAATATTAAGGAGGATTCAATATGAAAGTTACTAAGTTAAATATTATAGAAGAAATTTCTAAGGTCATTGAACTAAATGGATATGGAAATGGATTAGTATTACAACATATTCAATATGATGAAAAAGTTAATGATGAATACGATTATCAAATCATTAGACAATCAACTCATGACGGTACGATGTTATTTACTAAGAACGTCATTCAGGAAGCATTGACCCCATTGATGAAAAAAGAATCATGTCATGTTGATTATGTTAATAAAGGCGTAAAAGATATTAGTTATTTGGTTGGCAATATCACAGTGGAAACGGAGTATAAGGTTAACAAACAAGTAGATACGATTAAGATACCAGTCAAGTGTAATTACACATTTTAAATAATAATTCACTTTTATAAAAATAAAATGGAGGTACTTTTGATGAATGTAGAAACTAAACAAGGTAAAACAAGTGTTATTGAGTTGGGAGATGTTTTCTATTCAATGGCAAGCAGTACATACTACATGTTAATTAAAAATCTAGAAAATAGATACTATTTGCATGGACTGGATGGTGCACATTTAGTAGGTAACTTTTATGAGTCCATTGAACGTGCTAGAAATCAGCTACAGATAAAAGTTGATTATTCCGAGTACATTCATTACCAGCAGTCAAAATATAAATTAGTACTGGAAGAAGTTTAAATAATAGTACGATTTTACTTAATAAAATACATATGTTGAGGAATAGTATATGACTTGGAACAACTTAAACGAGGAAATGAATTAGTTAAGATAATAAAAACTACTGAAGATGGAATTATTCAAATTGAAAAATTAATTTCAAAGCAAAGAGATTTTAAAGAAAAAGATAAATACTACGATGATTGCAACTATTCTTTATCTATTAGTGAACATTCAGATGGATCAGGTATAAATGCAAAATTGTATCGCTACCAAGGGAATGCGGAATTAATAAATGTTATCTTGGATACTTTAAAAAATCAGTTACAGAGATTTCAAAAAGAATTAGAAAGTTTATAAAATACACGTATTATCTAGAGAAAGGAGTATAGAAATTGAATACAGAGTACCTAAAAGAACAGCTAGACAATATTATGTCTTTCAGTGATACATATAAAACTTCAACAGTAGAAGATAAGTATTTACATAATGAACTATCTAAAGTAGTAAGAGTTATCAAAAGTAAAATTTGGCATGAAGAACATGATGAACGTAATAAAAGTAGACTTAAAACAAAAGTTATCGATGGTTTAGAAATAGTAATTCCTGAATTTATGAATGGATTCAGTGAAGAGTTTGCATTTAAATTAATCGAAGATGATTTATATCTAATTCCTGCTAATTATAAAGAAGATAAAGATGGATCATTCCATCAACATGCATTTGTATACATAAAAGAAAATGAAAACAAACATACAAGACTTACAGTAAGTATGTTAGGTAAAGATGAATATGGAGATAGAATTTTCACTGAAGGAGAATATTTTAAGAAAGTAGAAAGTGATTTCAGATATTTAAGTAAGAGTTATGGTAAGAATGATAGATTTCCAGAAAAGCATAGAAAGCAAGTCGAAACAATTATTAATGAATATAATAAGTTGGATGGAGTGAATGCTTTCAATCCAATTAAGGGAGTAGATAGCTATGATTGAATTAAAATATGCAAAAGAAGACAAGACATTGAGTAGTGGTGGATGGGTAATTGATCATAATCAACTACAGGACATTTCAGATCAATTAAACTCATTAGGAATTGAGTACGATAAAGAAATGATTGAATCAGTATTGTTAGTTGCTAATGGTGAAGTTGATTTGCTCAAGAAAGTATTAAAGGAGTTAGAAATATTTTAAGTAATATTCTGCTTTTATTAAATTAAAATAAAAAATACATAAACCGAGGAGAGAAATATTATGCAATTTAAAAAATATCAACACTTAGAACGATATGGAACTGATGATGTAACAGATATTGAATTTGGTGAAGTGTTAATTTTCCCTAAGTTAGACGGAACTAATGCTAGTGTATGGCTAGATGATGAAGGGAACGTTAAGGCAGGTAGTCGAAATCGAGAACTATCTTTAGAAAAAGATAATGCAGGATTTTATGAGTATATATTAAGTAATGAAAACATCAAGAATTATTTAGAGGCACATCCTACTCATCGATTATATGGTGAATGGTTAGTACCTCACTCATTAAAATCTTATCGAGAAGACGCTTGGCGTAAGTTCTACGTGTTTGACATCACTATTGATAAAGGAGAAGAAAGCGTAGAATACATTCCATATGATATCTACAAGCCCTTATTAGAAGAATATAACTTAGATTTCATTATTCCAATTGCTAAAGTTGTGAACGGTAATTATGAAGCATTCCTAAAATCATTGGATAAAAACCAGTTCTTAATTAAAGATGGCGCAGGAGTTGGAGAAGGGGTTGTAATAAAGAACTATAACTTCTATAACAAATATAAACGACAAACATGGGCTAAGATTGTTACTACTGAATTTAAGGAAATACATAACAAAGCTATGGGATACAATGAAATTAAAGCAGGTAAAATGATCGAAGAGGTTATTGTAGATGAGTATTGTACTGAAGCCTTCATTGAAAAAGAATTTGCTAAGATTGTAAATGAAAATGAAGGTTGGACGAGTAAATATATTCCAATGTTATTGGGTCGTGTATTCTCAGAGTTAATTAAAGAAGAAACTTGGAATATTATCAAGAAGCATAAACAGCCTAAAATCGATTTTAAAACTTTGAATCACCTAATAACTCAAAAAGTCAAAATGACTAAACGTGAAATCTTTAGCTGAGGAGAATCTATATGATCAATTTAATAGACTGTTTAACTAATCAGAAACAAATCCTTGAATCACAGGGATACAAAGTGGTATACATAAGTATTTACGGTTCGCAAAATTACAATTTAGATATTTACACTGACGACTACAAATCAGATATTGATATGAAGGCTATTATTGTACCAACACTTGATGATTTAATTTACAATAGCAAGCCTATCTCTACAGTAGTGGATACCGAATGGGGACAATGTGATTTAAAAGACATTCGCAGCTATTTCCAAACATTAATTAAAGCAAATCCTGCTTATATTGAAACTTTATTTACTGATTATTATATTGTCGATAAACACTTTAAAAAGGAATTTGATGAAATTTTTAGTTTGAAAGATGAATTAGTAGAAAAGTTATCAGCACAAATGATTAGAGCAATGTATGGAATGATGTGTGAGAAACAAAAAGCATTATGTCATCCTTATCCAACAATTGCTCATAAAATTGAAAAATACGGCTATGATGGCAAGCAGCTTTCTCATGTTATTCGTTTATATGTTATGATGCAAGATTACTATGCTCATAACAAGTCAATGAAAGAAGCATTAATTCCATCTGATGCGATTAATATGATTATGAAAGCAAAGTTGAACCAGTACAGCCTAGAAGATGCTAAATATTTAATGGATTTAACTATAAAACAAGGCAAAGAATTCAAAGAAGAAATACTTAATAATATTGATGAGAAAACAATTGATTATTCAGTTAAAGATAAATTTATTAAACTGTCTCAAGACATTATTAAAAACAAAATCATTGAGGAGTGTCGTAATTATGAGTAATCTACATGTTCTCATCGGTTTACCTGCTGTTGGTAAATCAACGAAAGCTAAAGAAATGGCGAAACAACTTAATGCAGTAGTTTTATCATCTGACGGCTTACGTGAGGAATTATTAGGAGATATTAACGATCAGTCACAAAATGAAATGATTTTCAAAGAATTACATAGCCGTATTAATAAGTTGTTAAATGAAGGTCAAGATGTTATTTATGATGCTACAAACTTAAACCGTAAACGTAGAATTCATTTAATTAAAAATGAGATTAAAGCTGATGAGTATTATGCTTACTATTTCAACTCATTATTTGGTGAATGTTTGTATAACGATAATCAACGTGAAAGGAAAGTAGGATTCGATGTACTAAATAGGATGTATACGAGTGCTCAAATTCCTACGATTAATGAAGGATGGAATAGTGTTAAGTTTATTCATCCAGAACTAAAGTTGGATAAGTATTATCGTGAACGATTTGAATACTTGCTATCTGATGAATCACCAAATCATGAAGATTTAATTGAGGAGACAATGAAAATTATAGATTCCTTTGAAGATGTTTATGATGTCCCTCATGACTCTAAGTACCATTCATTTTCAATTAGTCGTCATATCTTCTACGTGTATGAATTTGTAATGAAGAACTACAAAGGTAGTCGTAAGAAGGAAATGTTGATCGCCTCACTATTTCATGACTTAGGTAAAGGATGGTGTAAATCATTCATCAATTATAAAGGTGAAGAGAAGCGATACGCATCTTATATTGGTCATGAATTTGTAAGTGCTCAATTGACTTGTTACTGGTTAGCTAATCTAGGATATGAAGATGATTTCATTAAATATGTAGTTGATTTAGTTCAATTTCATATGATGCCTATGGATATGAGTGTAAAACAAGAACGTAAATTACGTGAGTTATTATCTATAGAACAATATGAGGATCTAATGTTTTTGCACTCAGCAGATTTGAATGCTAAATAATTAAATAATATTTCAGTTTTATAAAATACATATTTGAAAAATGGATATTAGTATTTACATCAAAACATTTGGAGGGTATATATTATGACGAATCAAGAAAAATTGGATATCTTAAACAGTATGAAGATTATCGATGAGGATTGTGGTGGAGGAGAATTGATATATGTACATGTTGAGTACAGTGAGGAAAATATAGAAAAAATATCTAAAGTTGTGTGCGGTGTAGATGAATATCTAAAAAACTTCGGTGATCCAGATGGAACAAAGGAATATATAGATATTTCTATAGCTGCATTTGAAAGCGCAAAAGCAGATTATTATAAAGGGAAATTCGTTATTTTCTCAAAAGAACAATTACTTGAAATGTATGAAGATGAAAAGAGCAAACGTATGATAGCTGAAAGTGAATTGAAGAATTTTACTACACAAAATAAATATGTGAAGACACAAATTCAAGAAACATTAAAAGCTCTAGGATAATTTAGATAATAATCACATTTTATAAAAATTGGAGGAAGATAGATGCATATATTTTATGATGACTTAAAGGAATACATTATAAATCATGATGAAAAAGAAAGACTTATTCCTTACTATGAGACTTTATTTCAACTAGAGAGTTATCCAGAAATGAAAGAATTACTAACTAAATATGAGAATAGTACATATTCTATAGATTATAATGAACCAGATGAATTTGATGAATACTCTAATGGTTGGTTAGAGATTTATGAAATGAATACTCCTGTTACATTTACAATTGAATTAGACATTGGTCAGACTCAAGGTAATTATTGTGAATGTAAGCCTGATGATGAAGGTTATGATTCAGATAAAGATTGTTGTGGAATAGACTGCGATGTACATTTGCCAAAAGTGTCTATTGTTAAAGAAGTAAGAATGTTGGATTATGAGTTTCAAGGATACGAGAGAGACTTGTGGGTGTTAGAAGAGAAGTGGATGACTGAACATGAAAAAGAAATATTACATAAGAAAAAGTTAGAAAAGGTAAGTAGTATAGAAGCGCAGATTGAGCAGTTACAAAAAGAATTAGAAGTAGTAAAATTAGAACTTATAAATTAAATAATAAAATACATAAAAATGCTTGAAATATAAAAATGAAGTGGTATAATAAATATATAAGTTAAGAAAGGGAGTGATGATCATGGTCAGTAGATTGACTTATGAAAATGAACAGGAAATATTGAACGAATTAGATTTTATGAACGAACAACAAGAATTTACTCGTGCTAATGCTGTTTGGTGCAATAAGACAATCAAAAAACTGCTACTGGAATTACATTTTATAAGAAATGATATTATTAATAAATAAAATACATAAAAAGTTAGGTGGTAATTACTTGAATGAAACACCATTAGAAAGTAATCAAACACAACTTACTTCTCAACACAGGCTTAGTTTTGATAAGCATAATAAAACTCTAAGTTTTAAATATCAGAAACGTGGTGGAAAGGGTAAGAATGCTCCATTAATCGATGAATATGCTTACGGTAATGAAAAACATTTTGGTAGTTATAAGGTTCTAATGCAGCGATTAAATGAAGAAGAATTTAGAGAAGGTCTTACTGCTGAAGAAATTTCAGACATTGACAAGTTAATCTTAGCTTTAGGTAAGGCGTGTGATCATATTGATAAAGTTGCCAATGAAATGTATGAATACATAAAAGAAAAAATAGTAATCGACTTAGGCGAATCAACTAGCGGTCGAGGTCGTAAGAAGGTAAAAGGTATTGAAGTATATGATGAGGAATCAAATGAGGTTGATGCTGATTGACAATACGTTATGTTGGAATTGACCCATCATCAATGACAGGGTTCTTTATACAAGATGAAAGAGGTAACATCATAGTTGAAACTGATTTATTCTATACATATAAGAAAGACCCAGAAAGAATGATTTACATTGCTGAAGAAATAATTAAGAAATTAAATATAGAAACTGACATTATCTGTATTGAAAATTTTAGCTATAATTCAGTAGGACAAGGAATTGATTATCAATTTGGAGTAGGTTGGATAATCAGAGAACATCTTCATAAAGCAGGATTTACTTATTATGATGTAAGTCCTAAAGGATTGAAGAAGTTTGCAACTGGTAACGGAAACTCTTCTAAAAAAACAATGGTAGTTCCAATTGAGAAACGATGGGGATTCAAACATCCTAGTGACAATGTTACAGATGCATTCATATTATCAGAGATTGCTAAAGCTATTGATCAAGGTTCTGAATATGAAGGTTTGAAGCTACATGAAAAACAAGTAGTGAGTGTAGTTAAGAATAGCATCTTGAATATTGAACAATGGAAAGAAATTAAGCCTCCACCTTGGATGAATCCGAGAAGTAAATATTACTTTAAGCGTGAAGGATTAGATGAAGAAATACAGTCAAAATAAGTAATGATATACATAATTAAAATTAACTATCGAGCCTTGAGTGATGTAAATAATTAAAGTTTATATTAATAAAGGAAAATATGTGCAAAATAGCATGTTCTCAAATAATAAGTTTCGCCAAAGCTTATTACATATGTTCTCAATAAAATCCTAATATTATATAAACTTTAGTTAGGTACATTGTGATTGGTTCGATAATTAATAAATAAAATACATAATTAGAATTGGAGAGATTTATTTATATGGTACGTATGTATAATACTTTTGAATTTACAGGAGAATTAGGATTTGCAAAAGAACCATTGAAGGTTAAACCATTTGATTCAGGTTGGAATAAACATAACTTTTCATTTGCAATAATTGAATCTAAAACAAATAAAGGATTTGTATCATTAGAAGCAGGATTAAATGTTGGTAATGGTAAACCTAATATTGCATATACAGGAACTAAGGGATTGTTTGGTGTACCGTCAAGTAACAATGTTCAAGTTCCTTGGGAAGATCGACTAAATAATTCAGTTGTGGATAGCGTTCTTGATTATCGTAAAACAATTATTGATTTAACTCCAGTAGAAACATCTAAAGACGAATTTTATAATACTAAACGTGAAATTTATAATTTAGAAACAAAAGAAAATCCAACACAAGAAGATAAGGATAAGTTATTAGAGTTATATGATAAATCTCGTAATATACTTCCTGAACGTAAAGAATTTATTAATACTTATGATGCAATTCAATTCTTCATGTCAAAACTAGAAGAATATAAAGGTCGAAAATTCCGTGTGAAAGGTAATATCGAAAAGTCTCACTGGAATGGAAAGTTCTATACTAATTTTGTACCATCTTCTATTGAATTGGTTTCTGAAGAAGAACGTAATAAATTAGGTTTAAATTTAGACCTATTCTTTACAAAAGGGGCAATTGATGAAGTAGATTTTGCAAAAGAAAAAGTAATTCATTTTGATACATACATTTTATCTCGTGATAAAGCTCAAAAGAAGGATGTTTTCTTCCCGCAACAAACAGTTTTAAATGCATCTAAATTAGATTTAGATAATCCAAAGCATGTTGGTCGAGTGGAATTGATCAAGAAAATGTTGACTGGTAAATCAAATAAAAATGTATACCATATGGCATTTGAAGGTAAATACTTCAGAGGTGCAGATGAAGTAGAATTTACAGAAAAAGATTTAACTCCACTTCAAAAAGAATGTGTTGAGTTAGGGATGAATACAGTAGATGATTTTAAACCTAAAGGTGGAATGATAGGAGAGACTATTGAAGAGTTCCGTCTCACATCGCCATTAATTAAAAGATTCAACGATAGTAATGACTTCTCTGATGGAGTACTTGAATCTACTTATGAAGTTGAAGATCTGACTTATGTTACTCCAGAAACTACTCAAGAAGCTAAACCGAAAGAGATTGAAACAACTACTAAAGTAGAAGAACCTATTGAATTTGATGAGTTAGAAGATTTACTATAATTTATAATAAATATGAAGAAATTATAGTGGAACGCATACTGTTCCACTATAAATGAAAAATTCATAATTGAAATGGAGAGATTTATTTATGGCATTATGGTCTACAAACGAGGTAAAAGTTGATGTTGCGAGTTATATGCATTATGTACGAGGATTAAAAAAGGTTGGTAAATCAACTTTATTTAAAGAATTAATTAAGAAAATTGGAAATGGTAATATGAATAAAGGACTTCTTATTTCACTTGGAGATGAAGATGGGTACAAAGCTTTAAATGGACTAGTTGTTGCAAAAGCTCCAACATGGAGTGAATTCATTGAAATTGTTGATGAATTAGTTGAGAATCCAAAAGAAAATGAATTTACGTTTATTGCACTAGATACTGTGGATGAATTATTCCAGATAGCTACAGAAGAAGTTTTCCGATTACATAAGAAAAAATACAATGAAGTTTGTGAATCATTAAATAGTGCTTTAAAAGGATATGGAGCAGGTCGAGCAAAAGTAAAAGAATTAGTCCGTGAACAAGTAGCTCGATTAAAAGGATCATACGGTCTATTCTGTATTGGTCATACTAAATTGCGTGATGTGAATGAAAAAGGAATGGCGGAAGCATATCAACAGTTAACTACTTCTTTACCATTTGATTTTGACAGCGTTATTGCAGATAAGGCGGATATCATTGCTACAATTTCAATCGATAAGGATGTAATTGATGTAGAAGAAGTTAATGGTAAGAAGGTTGGATCATTAGGTGGAATTACTCGTTGGATTCATTTCCGAGATGATAATTTTAATGTTGATTGTGGAGCACGTTTCGCTGATATTGTAGATAAGGTAGAGTTATCTGCGGATAATTATCTAGGAGCAATTGAAGATGCTATCAAATCAGCTAGTGGAAAATCAGAAACTGAAATTTTAGAGAAAAAAGAAATTGAAGTAAAAGAACGAGAAGTTATCGCTGAACAAAAGGCAGAGGAATCTAAAGGGGTAGATTCAATTGAAAATGCAAAACTTGCTGAAATTGTAAAAACAAAATTCCCCAAAGCTGATGCTGAAACAAAAGCAAAAGTAAAAGAAATTCTAACTACTAATGATATCAAATTAGGATCTCCAGAAGATGCAATTACTTCAGAATTACAAAAAGCAGTTGATTTACTTGCTGATTAAAATAATAAATACATAAAAATAAATATAGGGGAGTGGATGTTATATTCATTCTCCTTGTAATTTAAACTACAATGTTGTCAAGAGGTGAAATATGGCATATTCAGTTAAATGTAAATGGTGTAAAACTGAGAAAAAGAATAGTGAAATGTTTGCATTTAAAGTAAGTGAAAATAGCAAGTACTCATATACTTGTGATGAAGTTGAGTATAAGTTATATCAAGATTATTTAAATAAACTTAATACAAAGAAACAAAATGACAAAGTAATTACTGACAATTTTAATAAGTTATATGTATACATTGCTGTGGAAATTTTAAATTATGATTTAGGTCAAATTATTCCTCCAAATTTAAAGAAAAGACTTCGTAAATTAAATGAAAATTATGATTTTGAGGTAATCAAGTCATGTGTAGAATCATTAACGAATTATCTTCAAAACTATATATCGAAAAAGGAATTCGAAGACGAAAAACATATAGTTAATTACATAATGCTTATTATTGAGAAGAATATTAATGATTCATATAAACTATGGAAACGTAAGAAGCAACTTGAACAAAAACAACAATCTCATGTCATTGAGTCTGAAATTATGGATGATTTAATAACTGAAAATATTACTAGTAACGTACCTAAAAATAATGGAATTATGCAATTCTTAGATGAGGGTGATTATTAATGATAGTTGAACAAGTTAAACAATTGAGTGATTATCCAAAAGAAATAACAGACGTTAGAGAAGCATTAGAAATGTCGTTTGTTATGTCACTATGGAAAGATCCAGAGCTATACGATGATTATGCGGGAGAAGTTAATCCAAGTAAAGATTTAATGTTACCTGATGGAAAATTCTTTTATTCATTAGGTAAAGAAATGTATAACGTTGGTTATAAATCATTTGATGATGCAAGTATTCATTCGTTTATTCATAATAATGAAGTTTTAATGGAAGGATTCATTAGACGAGGTGGAATACAAGAAGTGGATAATATGAGAGCAGTTTTAAATGAAAATAACATAGATACATATTATGACTCACTAGTTAAAAACAACATGCTTATGAAATTACATGATAAAGGATTCAATGTAGTAAATGAGATTAAAAAGTTTCATAAAATGAATACTTCTCAATTGTATGACTACTTTGAATATCAACTAGATAATGTATTTCTTAACCGTGGTGCAGGAGTAAAGATTGAAGATTTATCTATTGATGAAGAGTTTATTCTAGAATGTCATGCCGGTACAGGAAAAGGACTTAGTTATTCATCTACTGCTCCGCTAATGAATTATCATACTCTTGGTTTACATAAGTCAAACGTACAAGTGTACGCTGGATATTCTGGTACAGGTAAGACATCATACTGTATGGCTACATATGTGTTTCCAATATTAGATGCAGGAGAGAACATAGTAATAATAGCTAATGAGATGAACATCAAAGCATGGAAGAATATATTGTTAATTACTATCCTTACTCAAAAAATGAACTATTTCAAGATAACTCGTAAGAAATTAAAAATGGGTAATTTTAATGAAGAAGAGTTATCTATGTTGTACAAGGCTAAAGAGTATCAAGAAACTCATTATAATCATCGAATAAAATTTGCTAAGATATTTGACTACAGCATTGAAGATGTCAAAAGGATCGCACGAAAAATGGCTAAACAGGGATACAGTTATGTTCTATATGACACATTTAAAAGTGAGGACGCTTCATCAAATAATGCTACAGGTGAGTTAGTAGAGGCATCTAAACAATTGTTACAAGTGGCAGAGAAAGAGGATATTAGTGTAATTATTACAATGCAATTAGCTTTACATACTGAAGGTACAAGATACTTAAATGCAACCACATTATCAGGAGCAAAGGCTGTAAAAGAAGTTGTTTCAGAATTGATACTTATGCGTTCAATTTGGGATGATGAGTTTGAAGGTGAAAATTTTGATATTAAGCCATATAAATTCAAACGTGATCCAATAACAGGTAAATTGACTAAAAATAAAGAATACATAACTTTGGATACAGAAAAAAAATACAGAATTTTATTCTTAGATAAAACACGTAACGATGAGGGTGAAATTTGTATAGTAAATCAATTTGATGGAGCATGGAATGTTTGGAGAGAGATTGGTTATTGTACAGTAAAACACCAACGTTCAGCATAGTTGTACATAATGGTGAGGTGCTTAAATGAATGTACATGCACTAAAAAATTACATAAAAGTTAATGATGAATTAATTGAATTAATTTTAGAAAAGGCAGGATTTCATGAAATTAGCGATAATTTCAGTGGAGGAATTGAATATCGATGCGCTAGAGAAGAGGGGAAAAACCCTACAGCAGTAAGAATAAACAAGGAAACTCTGCAAGCATCATGTTTTAGTACAAATTTAAAAGGTGACTTAATTACTCTTGTTCAAGATAAAAAGAAGTTGTCATTTCCAAAGACAATTGAGTTTATTTCAAAAATTGTCAAATTTGAAGAAGTCGAACAGAATGATTATGAATTACCTTTCGGTGGATTTTATAAAAAGATTCAAAGATTTCGTGAAAATAACGGTGTTAAATTAGAAATATATGATGAATCAATTTTAGATTTATATGCCATGCTGCCTAACAAAATGTTTTATGAAGATGGTATATCATTCAAAACTCAAGACAAGTTTAAAATTGGTTATGATGTAATGAGTGACAGAATCACATGCGCTTGGCGAACTACATCAGGTGAGATATGTGGAGTAATGGGCAGATTAAATAAACGAGAAGTAAATGAATTTGAAAATAAATGGTTTCCGATCATTCCATTTCCAAAAAGTAAAACACTATTTGGATTCAGTGAGAATTATAGAAGCATTCAAAATAAAGGAATATGCCATGTTTTTGAAAGTGAAAAATCACCTATGATCCTAGACTCAATGGGAAGTCCATTAGGTTTAGGATTAGGGGGAAGTAATTTATCTGATTATCAAGCAAACAATATCAAATCTTTATTTACAGAAAAAATAATTGTAGGTATGGACGAAGGATTATCTCAAGAAGTGAGCATATCTATCAGTGAAAAGCTAAAGATGAGCAGATATTTCAAAAATGAAGTTTTCTACATATATGATAAAAATAATCTTTGGCTGCCTAAAGATTCAAAGATGAGTCCAGTAGACTTACCAAAAGAAGATTATAAACGATTACTAAAGCATTGTTTGATTAAAGTATAGGAGATGATTAATTGGTAAAAGCAGAAGATAAGGTAAAGCAATTACGTGCAGATGGTCATATAGTATGGTCAATATCACGAATTAATACTTATGACAATTGCCAATTTGAATATTACAATTCATACATATTAAAAAATAAAGGCATTCAAAACTGTTACTCATCACCAGGTACATTTATACATGGTAAAGTCGAAAAATATTACAAAGGTGATGATGAAGTTAAACATACATTTTCAAATGATTTCGATATTTTGATGGCTGAAAATGAACTTCTTGGACTAGATTTCCCCTCAGATTTAATCAGAGATAACTTTGTGAAAGATGTAAAACATTTCACCGAAAATTTCTCTAAATTAGATGGTAAGTTTGTACTTGAAAAATTAATTGTTTTTCAATTAGGAGAACATTATATTCAAGGATATGTAGACGCTATACAAGTAATTGAAAATGAAAAAAACAATAAAGATGTAAATGTAATTGACTGGAAAACATCATCTAAATTCAGTGGAAAGAAACGGATTGAAGCAGGTCGACAATTACTAATGTATAAAATAGGATTAGAATCAACAACTTCTGCAAAAATTAATGAAGTTAAATGGTGTATGGTCAAATATTTGTATGTTTGTTACATGCAAAAGAACGGAAAAATTAAACGCAAGATGTGTAATCGTGGAAAATGGGTTAAAGAAATGAAATCAACTTTAGAAAAGGAAATGTTAAAAGAAGGAATGGATGACTTAGAGGTTGATATTTTAATTGAAGAGTCATTGAAAGAAAACTCTATTGACAACTTACCTTCATATATTAAAGAGAAATATTGGTTGGAAGATTGTTATGTTACCTATGAAGTAAATGAGGAGAATATAAAAGAGTTGAAGAATTACGTTAATACGACCATCGAGGAAATTCAATCTAAAAATAAAAATGATGAAACAGAATGGAAACCTTTAGATTTTGAAAAAGATTCTTTCTATTGTAACAATTTATGTGGACATAGGTTAACATGCTCATATAGAAAAAAATACATAAATGAATTAAATTTAACCAAGAAAGATACCTTATCAGATTTAGATGATTTACTATAATAATTAGCAAGTAAAGGTGGTTGTTTATTTGAGTAAGTTGTTAGAAAATAAGCGAATATTCTTCTATGATTTTGAAGTATTATCTAAACTAAAAGACAGCAGAACAGGACAATCATGGTGGTGTGTTGTATTTATTGATTTTGATACAAGGAAAGGTAAATTGATCAAGAATAGTGTTAATGAATTAATTCAATTCTATAATCAATTTAAAGATTCTATTTTTGTTGGATATAATTCTAGACAATATGACCAATACATATTCAAGGGATTAATGTTAGATATGGATGCAGGTTATATCAGTGAACAATTAATTGAACATAAATTAAAAGGACATAATGTTGTTAGAAATGCTTTTCGATTACCTCTAAATAATTTCGATATTATGCCAAATCCACCTGTTCCATTAAAAACATTAGAAGGGTTCATGGGTAGTGATATCCAAGAATCTTCAGTTCCATTCACTATTGATAGGCAATTAACTGATGAAGAAGAAAAGAACTTAATTAAATATTGTATTCATGACGTTAAAGAGACTATCAAAGTATTTGAGAGATTAAGGCATGAATTTGATAGTCAACTACAATTAATTGAAGCATTTGATTTAGATATGACACTATTCAATAAAACAAAAGCGCAATTATCTGCTTATATATTAGATGCAAAAAAGCATGATGATAGAGGAGATGCATTTGATCATCTTATCCCAGACACATTAGTTTTAGATAAATATAATTATGTGAGAGAGTGGTACGAGAATGAATTCACATCCTACATTGACCCTGTAACAAATAAAGGTAGGAAATTAGAAACAGTTATTGCAGGAGTACCAACTGATTATGGTATAGGTGGTATTCATTCAGCTTTAAAGAATATTGATGAAAGTGGTATTATTCTAGCTTGTGATATAAGCTCAATGTATCCTGCACTAATCATTGAGTATAATTACATGAGTAGAAATGTTCCTAGTATAGATAAATACATAAATATTAGAAATGAACGTTTGAAATTAAAAGCTGAGAAAAATCCAAAACAACAACCTTTAAAAATCGTACTTAATGCTACATTTGGTACTTTCAAAGATAAATTTAATGCAATGTATGATGAAAGAATGAGCAACGCTATTTGTATTGCAGGACAACTACTACTTACTGATTTGGCTGAAAAATTAGAAGGTCACTGTAAGATTCTTCAAAAGAATACAGATGGTATTTTTATGAAAGTAGAAAGAGAAGAAGATATTGAAATAGTACAATCAATAGCTAAAGAATGGGAAGTAAGGACTCGACTAGACCTTGAGTGGGATAGATTTAACAGAATCATACAAAAAGATGTAAATAATTATATCTTAGTACCAGAAGGGGGATTGTATTACCCTAACGGTAAAGAACGATGGAAGGCAAAGGGTGCGTTTGTTAAATCATTAAGTGATATTGATTATGATTTACCTATTGTCAATAAAGCTGTAATAGCATATTTCTTGAAAAATAAGCCTGTTGAAGAAACCATTAATGAATGTAATAAGCTACGTGAATTCCAAAAGATTGTAAAAGTAACCTCTGCATATGATCAAGGGGCTTGGAAGAATTGTACTTTCTCAAAACGAAAAGTATTAAATGAATCTACAGGTAAATATTCAACTAAGATGATGTGGAACGATGGGAGTGGGTATGCATTAAAGGATAAAACTTTCCGTGTATTTGCATCTAATCGTGATGAAGATGGTGGTTTATTTAAAAAGAAGTCTGGAGCTAATCCTGCTAAGTTTCAAAATACATCTGAAAAGGTGTTTATTGATAATGAAGATGTTACACAAAAAACAGTGCCAGATTATTTAGACAGGCAATTTTATATTGATTTATCCAATGATCGAATTAATCAGTTCATGGGAATCAAGAAGAATTCAAGCAAGAAGAAAGCTGATAAGGAAGAAATTAAACAATAAAATACATAAAAGTTTTAATAAAAATTAAATATTATTGAAAATGGAGGAGTTTTATATTGGAAATAAATCAAATACATAATGAAGATTGTATGATATTTATGAATAAAACGGATTTAAAAGTAGATACAGTATTAACATCACCGCCATATAACACCTCAAGGACAGATAAATATACAATGTCTAAAGATAAGTATAATAGTAGATATGAAGGATTCGAAGATAATAAAACAGATAACGAATATATTGATTGGACTGTTGATTTGTTTAATGGTTTTGATAAAATACTAAAGCCAAATGGAAATGTGCTTTACAATATGTCCTATTCAAGTGAAAATACAACACTGATGTTTTTAACTGTCGCTGAGATTATCAAGCAAACCAATTTTACATTGGCTGATTCAATTGTATGGAAGAAGAGAAGCGCAATACCAAACAATAGAAGTTCTAATAAATTGACTCGTATTTGCGAATATGTATTTGTTTTCTGTCGTAAAAATGAATTTAAAACATTCGATTCTAATAAAAAAGTAGTAAGCGTTATTGAGCGTACAGGTCAGAAGAATTTCGAAAACGTCTATAATTACATAGAAGCTAAAAATAATGACGGTTCAACCAAATTAAATAAAGCGACATTTTCAACGGAATTATGTGAAAAGTTATTGGTTATGTACACTAAGGAAGGTTCATTAGTTTATGATCCATTTATGGGTACAGGTACAACAGCAAATGCATGTAAGAACTTAGGTTTGAATTACATAGGAACGGAAATATCAAATGAACAATGTTTATATGCTGAAAATAGATTGATGAATACATAATTAGATTTTAAATAATAGATTAGTATTATCAAATACATAATTGGAGATGATTCTTATGCAAGATTGGGAAACATTAACTGAACAAACTGTATGGGAATATTATAAAAAGGTTGAAGCAGAAAACTTTCACCTCAAGAAACAACTCGTAAATAAGAACAAACAGATTAAACATCTTAAACGTGTAATCAGCACATGGAAAGGTAAGTTTGAAAAGCTTACAGAAAATCGTAAGCCTAAATACAAAAATACAATTAGACGAAAATAGGAGGATTAATGGATGTTGTTTTTTACAATTGCAATGATTGTTTGGTGGGCGTTATCCGTATTTAGTGCAGAAGTATTTCGGTTAAGTGATACTAAAAAAAATAAAGGTGAAATTGAAGATAAAGATTTAGTTGGAGCAGGGTGTTTATATATCACATTCGCATTAACTTATGCGCTTGGTGAATTGATTTATTTATTGTTCGCATTAAAGCACGATACATATTTGTATCCGACATATTCAATGTTGGGACTGTACATTATTGACTTTTTAGTAGCAATGTTTATGATTCTGTTTTCACGAATTACAGGTAAAAAACGAGAAGTGAAAGAGAAGACTGGATTTTATTCATACTTTACACGTTTTATTACAATGGTCTATTTCGGTTACATGCTTTGGGTTGTGATTAGTTAATATGATAAAACGCATACTTAGTTTTGATACGCAAGATTGGAAACATATATACTGTCTATTTAAAACAGGAATTCATAATTTGATGATAATGGATTACAAAGAAGCAAAAGAATCATACTACTGGATCAAAATACACTTCTCATATGACAGTACAAAAATAAAATAGGTGGCGACTTACGCTAGAGGAGAATACTTATATGAAGAATTTTTTAATGAATGTAATGGATTTAAAAGTTTTTGATGAGAAGGGTAAGTTTATCACGAAGTTGGACGCTGCTACAAAAGGTGCGTTAGTTCATAATGGAAAAGATTCTTATTTCGCAATTAATACGGTTGAATTTGATATTGAACTAATGAAAGCTATTGGTGAAGTAAAAGATAATGATAGTTTGTCTGATTTTGAAAAAGAACTAACACCTAAGACAACAAAGATCAAATTTAAAACGACTGACTCAATTGCAAATTACAAAGAATTTAAGTTAATTGCTGAAGGTGATTTATATAGTAGCACAGGCGAAGTTTCTCATGATTTCAAAATCATTATTGAAAAATCAATTCTAACATCTGGAGTAGGAATCAATGTTGATTTAGATAAGTTTAGTGAGTTTTCACATGTATTTGCAATTACATCAGATGATTTTGAGCTAGAGCTAAAAGAAAAGTGCTAAATAAAATGACAATATTAATTAAGAATGGTGGAATCAATAATGATAGTTTTGGGTAGTATTTTATTGCTATTCGGATTGGGACTTTTAGTTTGGTTTAAATTAAATGACAATGAGTTTATTGCAATTACAGGTGTAATAATTAGTGCATTTAGTGGTATAGCATGCTTGGTTGCCGTTAGTGTATTATTTATAAGTCATTTAATGGCAGATTCAAATATCAACAATTACAATGAGTTGAAAAGGACTATTGATGTAGTACGAAGTAATGAAGTGAGTGAACTAGAAAGAGCTACAATTACAGAAAAAATTATCGAAATTAATCAGGAAATTGCAAGTAATAATTATTGGAATGAAACTGTTTTTGATATTTTCATTCCTGATAAGTTGACTAAATTAGAACCTTTAAAATAAAAAATACATAATCAGAATGGGGAAAAACATTTATGACAATTTTACAAAATGCTTATAACGCTTATTTAACAAAGAAGTATGAGAAGGAAATTAATGAATTTAAGGAAGTGACAAAGTCAGTACTTGATGAAGCTAGTTCAAAATTAAAAAAAGATCTATATCATTGTACTATTCTTTCTGATGATAAGCGTGGTGCAGCAATTGCAACTAAAGATTTAACAGATTTAATTAAACTTGAGCAAATGATCAATGATAATCCTTTGGAAATTGAAAGCAGATTACTCAATAATCGATATATTGACACCTTAGCAAATGAATATCAAAAGCTGAATAATTTAATCGTTGAAGGTGAAACAGTTCAGTTTGATGAAAATAAGCATAAATGGGATTTTAATGATACCGGCATAGTAAAAGACATTATCGATAAGCAATTCGATGAAGCTAAAATGAATATTAATGAACGATTAAAAGAAATTGATAATCAAGATAAGTTGGATACAAAAAATATTGTAGATAAAATTATCAATGTATATAAGGAATATGTTCAAGAGCGTAGAGATGAGCATCTAGAACTCATTAATTGTGAGAAGTGTGAAAATGAAAGTGTTCTAAAAAAACTCCAGTGTGAAATGAATTATTGGGAAAAGCACTATAACGACATACTAAACGAGATAAACGGACTTCATACTATAACAGGCACACTTACAATAAATTTTGATCATGACACAAAGGATTTCAAAACAGTATCTGCGATTGTTTTGAAGAATCTAAAGAAAAACAAGGTGGGCTTATTTAAGTAATATTTTGATTTTAAATAAAATACATAAAAATAATAGAAAAGAGGAAATGAATTATGAGTTCACAAAGTGATCATCTAATCAAATTAGTTAAAGATATTGAATTTAATAGGGGCGTTGAATGGGTACTGAGTAATTTAAGGAAAGATAATGAAGTAAAGATTCACTATGTGTTTTCTAAGAATAAAGAGAAAGCATTAGCAAAAATAGATGAATTAATTGGAGATAAATTTGTAGTGAAATCTAAAAACAATAAATCGGAAGCTTCGTACGAATGTATCTACGACATATACAAGTATACATATCCAAGTAAAAATACTAGAGGTATTCGTTGTAATACGGTACACGTTGATGAAAAACTTCTAGAAAACGATTCATATTTAGTTGATAATGTACTAACTACTTATGCTAGACGGGGTATTGAGAAAGAGCGTGTTTTCTACTTCAGTTAATACGTATTAGTAGTTAAATAATAGTTTGCTTTTATAAAAATACATAAAACAATAAAGGATGGTAATTACATATGACAGTCGAAAAATTTAAAGTAGAAATTTCAGGAGTTTCAAATATCACTATAAATATTAACGACAAGCATAAGTTGAAGTTGTCACCTATGGTAGACATTAGTTCAATAATAATTGATTACAGACTACCAATGACAAGTAGAACTTGTACGTCAAACATATGCTTATTAGGAAATTACAGATCGAATAACGGTATGTATACGAATATTCTTGATATAGATAATTTTAGTAGCAATGAATTAGCGAAACTTATTTTAACGATGATTAAGCTATATAGACCTAAAGAGATTAGATTAGATGCTACAGGAGTTGGTATGACTCTTAAAGACGCTTTATTAGGAGAGTTATTACAAGAAAATATTATTCTTAACGATGATGGATCATTAGTTTATAAAGAAGATAATAGTGCTGTAAAATTAATTAAGATTCACGAGAATGAAACTTTAATTAACAATTCTGATGTAGAAAAGTTTATTAAAAATACGTCTCAAACTGCAAAGGCTATTGAAGAAGCATTGTCCAGTGTATGGAAAGCATGTTTTGAATCGAACAATAATGAAAAGAATGAAATGAGCCATGTTTTAAGCGCTAAAGTGAAAGGAGAAAATATTTATTTTGTAACAGTATCCGACAAAGTACCGTATGTTGTTAAAAATAAGTTTTTCGATGCAATTAAAGATGGATTATGTACAAATACTAATGTACTAATGCTCCCAGATGAATTCAAATTAGAAATTATGGATAGTGACGGAATGCTTCAAATCAAACATTCTCTAAATATTCCAAGGACTTTTAGAGAAGAAGTGTTGCGGAAAGTTAAATATGCTTTTGATAATAAACACAATTTAATTATGATTCCAGATTCATTTAAATTAGAACAATTAAACGTTAAATAAAAACCATATATTATTTAAGAATATACATAATAAGGAGTGGGATTATGACGATAATGAACATCTTAACAGCAGATGATCTGTCTTATGTGAAAGTAGAAATTAGGAATGTGTCTGTAAAGTACTATACATATGATGAGCAAGTAGTGAAGAATTTATATGAACGGTTCAAATCTAATTCTCCTAGAAAGATATCATTTGGGAGTGAAAATACTTATACTCAAGAGTTTAAAAAGTTACTGTATACTGAAGGATTCGAATTAAATGAAGATGGAACAGTATTAGCAATTCAAGAAGATCAGATTTGTTATAACTCAATTGAACATTCTTTAGATGATATTAAACAACAACCATATAACCTAACAGTTAAATCAGGATATGATGAAAATAAACTTACTGAAGTGTTATTGAGTAATGGTTACATAATTTCTACAACTAATAATTTAGATAAAACTGATGTATTGATCTACGGAAATATAAATGATTGACAAATAACATTTTAGTAAATTATGATATTTAATATAATAAAATACATAATGAAAGGTAGGGAGTTTATTTCTGCAAGAGAAGCGCACAATTCAATATTGTCATTAGAGCTTCAAATGAGACAATTTTTTGTAGAGAATAAGCGAATAAATGAAAAAACTAACTAAAACTTTAACAGTACCAACACTTATTACATGTACATTAGGATGGGCTTGGTTTGCATCACAGGCTATAGAAGAGAGTAATAAAGTTGGTACATCAGAATCCTCAAATGTCATTAAACGTATGGAGGATATTAAAAAGAATTCAATTGTTTATCAAGTTGAATCATTCCATAAGGAATATGAGCGTTTGAAAGAGGAAGAGAGAAAAAGGTTAGAGGAGTTAGAACGTCAACGCTTAGAGAAATTAGAAAAAGAAAGACAGGCTAAACTTGAACAAGAACGATTGGCTAGGATTGAGAAGGAAAGACAATTAGCTGAAGCAAAGAGAATAGAAGAAGCTAAGAAAGCTGAACAAGTTAGATTAGCAAATGAAAAGAAGAAACAGTCAGTACAGAATGTTAATAGTAATAAAAAAGTTGATGACAGTAGTCAGTCAGGTTGGGTGACTTTCAACGGATCATATTATGGAGCTAACTGTTATCAGTGTTCAGGGATTACTGCAGTAGGTATCAATGTGAATAATACAATATATTATAACGGATATCGTATTATTGCTTTAGATCCAAATACAATTCCACTCTGGTCTATTGTCGAAGTGAAAACACCAAATGAGAGCTTTAAAGCTGTTGTTGGAGATACAGGTGGAAGAATAAAAGGATTTAATGCCGATATCTTAGTTGACTCAGAAGCTCGTGCAGCTCAATTGGGGCGACATAACATTCAAATTAGAGTTATTGGAAGTCTAAAATAATACATAATAATTGAGTGGAGATTGATAATATTCTTTCTCTACTCAATTTTAAAGAGGGTGACGAGTAATGACATTTAGAAGTAAAATAAAGTGGAATAAACGAATTAGAAAATTAAAATCTAAAGTTAGAGATACTGTATTTAAGAAGCCCTTTTATAAATACTTATACAATCACATCAAAGATGAATTTACTTATAACAATAAGACTGCAATTAGATATTACATGAACGCTAACACTTTACGTGATGAATCATTTAAATATGAGTTAGAACTTTACCATAAGATATATTGTAGCGTATTCGAGAAAAGTGAATTGGAATGGTTCTTCACAGAAACAAAAGATTACATATCGAATAAAATAGGAAGGTATCCAGATTTGCAATTCATTTATGGTGAAGATGAATATGGACTTTACTTTGAAGTAAGTTACATTGATGGTTATTAAAATTAAATAATAAAATACATAAAATGTTTGCGAAATTAAAATGCGGTGTTATAATTAGATTATAAATAAGTAAAGGAGATGAGATTATGAAGATCAATGATTCAGCTTTAGAGTTTTATGGTTATAAATTTGTAAATAACAAAGTGTTAGAAAATGAGGGAATTACCTTTGAGCAATATCTTAAGCGAGAGTTAGGTAATTGAATTAAAATACATAAGGACTGTGGTGGTAAATATAAATTATGTTGTGATTGGTACAGATTGTAGTGGTAAGACGAGTTTAGTGGATATGCTTTCAGGCATTACAGAATTCAAAGTTGTGAAAGGATCAAGTTTTGAGCATTCACAATGCACTCGAGATGAGCTATTTGAAAAGTTCTTAGAGTTTACTAAGATGGAAAACATCATATTTGATCGATTTACATATTGTAATGAAGTGTATGCGCCCATGTATGATGACTTTGCAATGTTATCAGATGGGCAACGCAGGATTATAGAGAAAGAAATGAAGGATAAGGCAACAATCATTTACTTGTATGCAGATGATGAAGTATTGGAACAACGTTTCAATATTCGTGGTGATGAGTATGTTTCATTAGAAAAGTTAAAATATGCTAAATACAAATACGAAGAAGCATTACATAAGGTTGAACATTTAGAAGTGGTTAAATTTGATACAGGTAAGCTGACAACAAAGGAAATTGTTGAACAGATTTTACTTAACTATTAATTAAAAAAATACATAAATAATACACATGAATAGAAAGAGGATGGTATTTTGAAAAATAAGTTAACATTAATTAAACGTTCAACACCAATGTGTCCAGATTGCAATAAAATGCAAATCATCTTAGAAGGAGAAGGTATTCCATTCGATACAATAGACATTGCTAAAGATGCAGAGGCAATTGAGAAATATGATTTATCAAGTGTACCAGTGATACTAATAGATAGTGATGGTAGTCAAATAAAATTAAATGGAATTCAGCCAATTGAAATCATCAAAGAAATCCTTGAAGAAGATTAGCAATTTCAATTAAAGTGAATCAATCAGATACATAAACAAGGAGGAACTAATTTGGCATTATCAAAAACAATTAAGAAGAGAGATAACTCAATAGTCGAATTTAAACTAGATAAGGTTACTAATGCTATTAGCAAAGCAGGGAGGGAAACAGGAGAGTTTGACAGTGAAGAGTCAGAGGTACTTGCTCAAGATGTATTAGAAGCATTGAGTAAATCAAATTATGGAGAAATTGAATTGTCAGTTGAATATGTGCAAGATATTGTAGAAATGGTTCTTCTTAATTCTAAGTATAAAGCAACAGCTAAGGCATATATCCTTTATCGGGAAAAGCGATCACAAGAAAGAAAACCTGATATTTTTAAGAGTCGTGTAAACTTAAAGCCTTATGAGTATCCTCAATTAAATGAGTATAAAGAGGCTATCCAACACTCTTATTGGTTACATACTGAGTTTAATTACACTTCAGACATTCATGATTATAAAGTTAATATTAGCGATAAGGAACGAAACGTAATTAAGAATGCAATGTTGGCAATTTCTCAAGTAGAAGTAACCGTTAAGAATTTCTGGGGAGACTTACATAATCGGATGCCAAAACCAGAAGTAGGTGCAGTAGGTGCTACTTTTGGAGAGTCAGAAGTACGGCACAGTGATGCATATTCTCACCTATTAGAAATTTTAGGGTTAAATGATGAGTTTGAAAAAATCCAAGAAATTCCAACTTTATCAAAGAGAGTTAATAGCTTAACGAGTGCTGTGAAATATCTTAAAACTGAGAGTAATAAAGATTTTACATTATCACTTATTCTATTCTCGTTATTTATTGAACACGTATCCCTATTCTCTCAGTTCTTAATTATCATGTCGTTCAATAAGTATAAGAATTTATTTAAAGGTATGTCTAATGCTATTGAAGCTACATCTAAAGAAGAACAATTACACGGAATGTTCGGTATTGAATTAGTTGATATTATTAGAAATGAAAATCCTGAATGGTTCGATGGAGAATTGAGTAATAAAGTTTATGAAGCTTGTAAGAATACGTTTGAATCAGAAGTGTCTGTAGTGGATTGGATATATGAAGATGGAGATTTAGATTTCTTACCTAAAGAAGTAGTTATAGAGTTTATTAAAAATAGATTAAATAACTCACTAAAGAGTACTGGATTTGAACCTATTTTTGAAATCAATGAAGAATTAGTAGAACAGACAGATTGGTTCACTGATGAATTAGAAAGTACGAAACATGTAGATTTCTTTGATAAACGTTCAGTTAATTATACTAAGAGAACTAAAAGCATCGGAGTAGATGATTTGTTTAATTAATAATAGAACCTTGGTATGTTATAAAACTGCCAAATTATATTATTAAAAAGGGAGTCTAATAAACTTATGACATTTGAATGGTTAAACGAAAATAGTAGAAACTTTTTAAAAGGTGGATATTTAAAAGAAGGAGTTAGTGCTGAACAACGATTAAAAGAAATATCTGACCATGCTGAGAAAATTTTAGGAATTGAAGGATTCTCTGATAAGTTTTATACATATTTAAGTAAAGGTTATTATTCATTATCTTCTCCAGTTTGGTCTAATTTCGGAAATAATAAGGGATTAAGTATTAGTTGCTTTGGGAGTAATATTGATGATAATATGGCTAATATTTTATTTACTCATGGAGAAGTTGGTATGATGAGTAAGTTTGGTGGAGGAACTTCCGGTTACTTTGGAAACTTACGTCATCGCGGAGCAGAAATAAAAGATAATGGTAAATCTTCAGGAGCAGTTCATTTTATGAATATGTTTGAAACTCTCATTGATGTTGCATCACAAGGTAGTATGAGGAGAGGTGCATTTTCTCCATACTTGCCTATTGAACATCCTGATATTGAAGAATTTTTACAAATAGGAAGTGAAGGTAATCCTATTCAAAAAATGACTCATGGAGTAACTGTTACTAATAAATGGATGAAAGAGATGATTGCAGGAGATACTTATAAGCGTTCTATTTGGGCTAAAGTTATTCAGAGTCGTGTAGAAATTGGTTATCCTTATATATTCTTTACTGACACAGTCAATAATAATACTGTAGATGTATATAAAGATAAGGATATGAAAATTAATCAAAGTAATTTATGTACAGAAATAAAATTACCAAACAATGACAAAGAGTCATTTGTATGTTGTTTATCTTCTATGAACTTATTACATTTTGATGAGTGGAAGGATACTGATGCAGTGGAAACTATGATTTATTTCTTAGATGCTGTTATTTCTGAATTCATTAGTGATTTGGAAGCTATGAGAGATTCCGATGAACAAGAAAAACGAGATGCTTTCAAATATATGGAACGGTCTTATAATTTTGCTAAAAATCACAGAGCATTAGGTTTAGGTGTATTAGGATGGCATTCGCTTTTACAATCTAAAATGATTCCTTTTGAAAGTGTAGAAGCTTCTACGCTGAATGTTCGTATTGCTAAATTAATTGATAAAAAATCATTAAAAGCTTCCAAAGAATTAGCCGAAATATTTGAAGAACCAGAACTACTAAAAGGTTATGGCAGACGTAATAGTACCCGTTTAGCGACAGCGCCAACAACTTCTTCAGCATTCATTCTGGGTCAAGTTTCTCAATCAATCGAACCTCAATTCAGTAATGTATACGTTAAAGATGTTGCTAAAGCAAAAGTAACTATTCGTAATCCATATCTCAAAAAGGTATTAGAATCTTATGGAAAAGATAATAAAGAAACTTGGAATAGTATTCGTAGTAATGATGGTTCTGTTCAGCATTTAGATTTCTTTTCTGAGCATGAGAAAGAAGTGTTTAAAACTTTCGCTGAGATTGACCAATATGCAGTATTAGAACAAGCCGCAATGCGTCAAAAATTTATTGACCAAGGACAATCATTAAATATTATGGTTAATCCTAAAATGACAGCAAAGGAAATTAATGATTTACATATCTTTGCATGGAAAAATGAGATTAAAACTCTTTATTACCAACATAGTACAAATGCGGCTCAACAATTCAGTAAAGATAAACTATGTAGTAGTTGTGAAGCATAGTTAGATAATATATTAAATAAACAAATAACTCACAGAATAAAAGGGGAAATATATAATTATGACAAATACATACTCAAATAAATTACAAAATATCGTTGAGGATTTTCAAATCACATTTGGACATCCTGCTGAATCAACTCCTACTCTACCTACTTTAGAACGATTTACTAACCGTAAAGGATGGGGATCAATTGAGGAAGCAGTAGAGCAACTATATTCAATCTCAGATGATAAAGCTGATTTCATTAATGCTGTGACTAAGTTGCATGAGTATTTAGATAAAGCTATGGCAAAACAATTGGGGAAACCTCTTATTACAGATCGAACTGAAAAACTTGTAGCGTTAGCTGATGGTTTGGGTGACGAGCTATGGTTCTTACTTGGTGATTGTGTAGAGTCAGGAATCGATATTCAACCTATTATTGAGATCATTAAAGAAAGTAACGACTCTAAGTTGTTTACTGATGAAAACGGTGATAAATATGCCAAACAGGATGAAAATGGTAAGATTATGAAATCAGATTCATTTTTCGCTCCAGAGTCACGAATTAAAGTGGAAATTCAACGTCAAATTAATAATAGTCTAACTAAGTAAAATCTATATCGTAATTATGATTATTTGAATTGTTTGGTGGTATGAATATTATATTTGTATCACCGACTTTCAATAATACATGGATATTATTTAAAATCGAAAGGAGATAAATTTATGTTGAAATTTATTGATACTTCAATTGTCACTAAAGGAAAAAGTAATGTTTTTCTCTGACAACATAAAGCGAACAGTAAAATATATGGATGACCTAAGTATTGGTGAAACAGTAGTTAGGAAGTATCGATGTAATAATGAATATGAGATTGAAATTTTGAAAAATGGACATCAAGTCATTCTACAATATCATCGATTGTCTACACAGGCTAGAGGTCATCGTTCACATTATTCATTTATTGATGTAGGCATTATTGATCATCAGAATGGGTATGAAATATTTAACTCAAGTATTTACTCTAAAACAATTAATTACAATGTGAAAGATGAGTATAAATATAATGATGAAGAAATTAGGTTATTTCTATTTTGATATTACTAAAAATAGGGAAAATGAAATGTAAGCTGTCTTATAGTAAATAATAAAATACATAAAAATATTGAATTATGAAAATAAGATGTTATACTGAAATTAGTTAATTAAATACATAATATTTGCGGTAAGAGTACATCAATCACCAGTTACTTACCGCAAATACCTAAAATAAAATCAATAGAAAATTAGTACTTGTTCCATTGATAGCGTAGACTTTCATGCGTAATACCAGTCCATTAAGCGAATAATGGCGAGAAGTGATTCGGATACATATTAGTATAGAAATACATATAAATGATCGAAAATAAAGATTCTACACTCGGTAATCTCATATGAAAAATTCGCAAACAAAATCTAATATATTATTGTACATATGAGAAGGAAGATCGTACTTAGTAATCTCTTTAATTAGATAATAAGTCATAACTCTGTATTGAAAAGAATTAACAAAATAAAGAATTTAATAAGTAATAATAAAACTACCTGTGCAGACTCTCCTGCACTATATCGAGAAGGTAAGATTAAGTAAGAAATACATAATGAGTAATAGTATAAAAATCTAATACACTCGATAAATTTACATATACAACACTAATGATTAGATATACATAAATCCCGCTGTAACAATTCATATAAGTATGTAAATAGAGAGAATTAATAAATTTAAATGTAAAAAATACACAATACGTAGCAATTCATATAAGTATGTAAGCGAGTTAATAATTATAAAATCTAATAGTGCGAACCATAAGTAAACATGAAATCACTGTATTACTCGCACCAAAAAACTAAAAGGTAGGGGAGAAATAATGGTAACTAAAACAATGAAATATGAAATTAAGTATGATAAAGATTTATACAACTTATTAAGAGATATACAGTATGTAATATATAGACTTAAAAACAAAGCAACTTCAATGGCGTGGGATTGGCAACAATTCTCATTTGGTTATAATGATAGATTTGGTAAGTACCCAAAAGAAAAAGATGTCTTAGGGAAAACACTATCACCTGATATTTACAATCTAATAAAAGATGAATTTGGGGATTTTATATCATCGGCAACAGTTGATGTTGCAATTCAAGAAGCAGTAAAGAAATTTAAAAAAGATGCTCCTTTAATTAATCGAGGAGAAGTATCAGTTGCGAATTATAAACGTGATGGATCATTCCCTATTAGAAAACTACAAATTAGAAATTTAACAAAACTAAATGCTAAAACTTACACTGCTAAATTTTCTTTATTATCGAATGAAGGTAAAAATCAGCGTGGCTTAAAATCAGGGCAGATAGATGTAATTTTACGTACTGGTAATGGTGCTAATGTTATTCTAGATAGAATTTTGGATGAGAAATATAAGATGTGTGATAGTAAAATTACAAAAATTAAAAATAAATTTTATCTACTACTTACATATCAGTTTGAATCACAAAAGGTTTTATTAGACGAAAATAAAGTTATGGGAATCGACGTAGGTGTAAATGTTCCTGCTACGTTAGCTGTGTCTCATGATAAATATTATCGCCAATTTGTTGGAGACGGTAAGGAAATTAGGGATTTTGAAAATCAAGTATTAGTACGTAAAAAACGTATTCAACAGTCTCGTAAATGGGCGGGAGAAGGTTCAGTTGGGCATGGTATAAAGACACGTACTAAGGCATTAGAAAAGGTTAGTGGAAAAATTGCGAACTTTAAACAAACTAAAAATCATAATTGGTCAAAATTCATTATTGATGAAGCAGTGAAAATGGGTTGTGGTACTATTCAGTTAGAAGATTTGACTGGTATTTCAGAAGATAATACCTTTTTGAAAACTTGGACATTTTATCAGCTAAAGCAATATATCACATATAAAGCAGAACAAGTAGGAATTAAAGTTGTGGAAATTGATCCTTCTTATACATCTGCTCGTTGTAATAAATGTGGACATATACATAATAAAAGTAATAAAGACAAATGGAGACCTAACCAAGAAACATTTCATTGTCAAAAATGTAGTCATAAGGCTAATGCAGATGTAAATGCAGCTCGTAATATTGCAATGAAGGATATAGAGCAAATTATTAAGGATCAACTAGAAGCACAAAAGAAATCTAATCAACACGCATTGAAATACATAGTAGAATAAAATTCACGTAGAAATACGTTTAATATAAATAAATACATAAAATTAAAATATTATAAAAAGAGGAGAATGTTATTTATGATGAAATCACGTAAGGAACGCAAGTTAGAAGCAAAGCAAAAAGGAGTATCATTTGTACCACAATATAATGGAAATGGTGTAATTTCTTCTGAAGATTTCTATGGATCAGGTGTAGAACGATTTAATAATAAATTTGTGAAATTTGATAAGAAAGTTGAAGAACCAGTAATTGCTCCAGAAGTTGTAACTCAAAATGAAGAAGAAAAGATTGAGGATGTTGAAGTTGTAAGTGAAACAGTAAAGGAAGCTCCTAAGAAAAAGAAGAAAGGTAAATTTAAAAAGGCTTTAAAGAAACTTCTTAATAAATAAAATACATAAGTTTATATGGGAGTGGATTGATTTCTACTCTCATTATTTTTATACATAGAGGAGAGATTAGGTTGACCGAATTAAATAAAGCAGAAAAGTATCTGATTGAAAACTTAACTAGATTGGCTAATGAAGGATGTATGGACGATAACCCTAGACCTAAATGGAAAGACGGAACTCCTGCATATAGCGCATTTATCAGTCCAGTATTTGAAACATATGATATTTCAAAAGGTGAGACTCCTATTACAGAATTACGCCCAATTGCAATTAAAAGTGCCATTAGAGAAATTGAATGGATTTATAAGGATCAAAGTAACGATTTGAAGCTACTACGTGACAATTACAATATTAACTGGTGGAATGAATTTGATATTGGAAACGATTCAATAGGCATTAGATATGGTGCAACTGTAAAGAAATATGACTTAATAAATAATTTATTAGACGGTTTAATGAATAACAAGTTTGGTCGTAGACATATCTTATCCATGTGGCAGAATGAGGATTTTAAGGAATCAGATGGCTTGAACCCGTGTTGCTACAGCTCTATGTTTACCGTAAGAAAAGTAAAAGAGGACTTCTACTTAGATATGACATTGACATCTCGTAGCAGTGATTACCTAACAGCAGGTCACATAAATAGGATGCAATATTTAGCGCTTCAAATGATGGTGGCTAAACACACTTCAATGAAAGTTGGCAAGTTTAATATGCTAACTCAAAACCTTCATATCTACGACAAGCACTCTGATAACGCTATTGAAATGTTGAAGCGAGTAGAAGAATTAAAATCTAGAAAAGTCCAATCTCAACCTAAGTTAATTCTAAATGTCCCTGATGGCACTAATTTTTATGACATTTCAGAAAAGGATTTTGAGTTAATTGATTATAACCCAATTTTGCCACAACTTAAATTTGAATTAGCAGTGTAATCATATGTATAAAAAGGAAGGAGTGTCAATTGATCATTAATGAATGGATAGTTAATCATTACTTATGGACAGTTGTAGTGGCAGTTTTATTACTAATGATAATAATCCCAACGAGTGTTTATTTTAAAGCTCATTCTATTTCAAAAATAAATATATGGATAGGTATAGGAATATTAGTTTTTGCAGTAATAGTGTCTTCATTGTCAACAAAAGAAAAACATATCTACTACAATTACAAAAATTACAGTGAGGTAGAACAATTAGAATCTGATGGATGGGAAGTAGTTAATGTATATGATAACAAGAATATCATTCATGCCAAGAAAGATAAATAAAAAGAGTGAGATGCCAATAAGACACTCACTCATACGTGACTTAGAAGTGAATCAGGAAAATTCGGTTTAGTCACATCTTGATTTTACTATCAAGTCACGTATTAAGTCAATGATAAGTAGGAGGAGTATATGTCAATCAATATGATAGTTGCAATAGATGAGAGTTACGCAATTGGATATAAAGGGAATTTGATTTATAGACTAAAGAAAGACTTGAAACGATTTAGAGAATTAACTTCAAAAAATGATTATGGTTTAAAAAATTACATACTAAGTGGAAGAAATACATATGAGAGCTTGCCTAAAGAATTACCAGATCGTAAAATGGTTGTTTTATCTAGCAACAAGAATTACAAAGTAAATAAAAATATAATAGTTGAACATTCACTTGATAAAGTTATAAATCATTATTTAAGTGGGGAGCAAGAAAAAGATCTGTGGATTATTGGGGGAGAGGAGATATACAAACAATCTCTAGATTATGTTGATAAAGTTTATTTAACTTTTATATCTAGTAAAGCTAAAAAGGCAGACGCTTATTTCCCTTTTCTAGATATGATTAAGAAATTTAGAATTGTTGATTTTGAAGCAGACAAAGAAGATGGAATAGATTTTGCATACATAACATTTGAACGTAAGAAGAGTATTTGCGTATGACTAGTGGAAAAATAACTAAACTAAAAGTAGGGAAGTACGAATGCACAGTTATTGCCAACAACGAGCCAAGTGAGGAAGCTATATTGAGATGTAGAAAAGTAGTAACTAAAATAATGAAGAGAATCATGAGCGAAGAGAATAAATAACAAAGAGACCCTATGATATTCTTATAGGGTCTTAAACGTTGTACTAATAATTACATCGTTTCTTCTATAGCTTGCATGACAAACGAAGATTGTTGAACGGAGCGACTGCCATCATTAGCCGCCTCCTGCATAGCTAATGATGCACGCTGAACAGCAATAGCTTGCTCATTTAACTGGTGCACAGAATGCTCAAGATCACTCATTTTTTGTTGCGCGCTCGTCATACTTGAAATCGTATTCTCGCTATCAGATGCGATATCAGCCGTAGCATCTGCAATATTCTGTATAGTACGGGCGTTTTCATCGGCTAAAGACATTAGCTCTTGGCTACTACTTGAAACGTGGTCCGCTAGATTACTGACACGTTTCATCAAATTAGATATTGACTCAATTAGTGTATTAGTTGAAGTGGCAATAGTTGAAAACTCATCATGATTACGAACTTTAACTCGTCGTGTCAAGTCTCCGCCAGCCCGTGCAATATCGAGAATGGAGTCGTTAATAGCTTGTGTATTGTTTCTTAATGATTTAAATAACATATAACCAAAAATAATAATGGCAATAAGTCCAAGTATTGAAACGAAGAAGAAAGAAGTGATAGATAGAGTAACTTGCTTGTTAAGCTTATCTAGTTTCGCTTTATTTGCAGCATCCATAACTTCATTAATGGACTCGATATTTTTATCAATATACGCCTTCATCGATTCTCCAGCACCGTCCATCATAAGTTTACGAGCTTGTTCAAGTCCAAGTTCATCACGCATTGTCATAACCTTACTAGAATACTCAAGGTAATTTTTATAATATTGATTGATCGCCTGTGTATGACCTAACTCTAGCTCTCTTTCTGTAAACTGCTTTTCTAGGGTCTTCATTTTTTTATCGATGGTATCAATTTTCATTTTATAAGAAGTAGCGAAGTTTCCGTTCCCGGTAATTAAATAGGCTTGTTCTAAATTGGTGAGCCTCGCAATTTCATAAGCAAGTTGGTTAACCGTTAATTGTTCTTGAACGTTTTTCTCAGTAAAATCTTTCATTTGTCTTTGCAGATTTTCAATATTGATATACGATAATAAACCCATTGTGCCATTTATAATAATGAGGAGAGCAAATATAATAAGTACTTTGCCTCGAATTAAATGGTAATAACGTTGTCGTTTTTCTTTGATAGGAGGGATATTATGCCTATCATCTTCTGAATCATCTTTTTTCTTTTTTGAAAAGCTATTCTTAAAAAAAGATGGGCGTTTCTTTACGAATTTACTTTGTTTATGAGAGTCTTTAATCGTCATCACCTTCCAACTTTTGAATAGTTGATTTAAATTTTACCTTATTTTCATAGGTATTTCTATCCCTTTTTTCTAATAATTTTCATTTTTCAGATAAATTATATGTATTATTTTTCTGTGAGGAAAGTCCGGTTTGTGCCACTAGTTATAGTGGAGAAAATACTTAATCGATATTATTGTGACTAAGAAGGTATTTTTTGATAAACTAGCGGAAAGCAGATGAGTAAAAAGGGGATTTAAGTATGAAAAAGAGCTTTTATTTGTATGTATTGACATTCAGAGGTGGAGATTGGTCAGATGCGAAGGTGCGATTTGCAGAGGAAGTGTTCAATGAGCATAATTTTCCGAAGCAGAGCATGGACTTTGATGAGCTATCTTCATATATTGAATCTTACGCTACAGATAACTTAAAAATAGAAGTATTTGATGAGTTATGGTCATTATACGTAGATCTCGCGTGATATAAGTGGAAATAATAAAATTTATTTCAAGTTGCTAGACGTCTAGCGTTGCGAAAATACGAGAAACACAGTATTATTTATAGTGATAACTGACAGAAAAGAGGGATTGCAGTATGAGTATTCATATTAATGCAAAAAAAGGCGAAATCGCTGACACAATTTTACTTCCAGGAGATCCATTACGTGCAAAGTACATTGCTGAGACGTTTTTAGAAGATGTTACTTGCTATAACGAAGTTCGTAACATGTTTGGTTATACAGGTACGTATAAAGGTAAACGTATTTCTGTTCAGGGTACTGGGATGGGTGTGCCATCAATCTCGATTTACGCTACAGAATTAATGCAAGAATATGATGTTCAAAAATTAATCCGCGTAGGTACTTGTGGTGCAATTCAAAAAGATGTAAAAGTTCGTGACGTTATTTTAGCGCAAGCAGCAACATCTGATACACGTATGAACCAAATCATTTGGGGCGGCGCTATCGACTTCGCACCGATCTCTGACTTTGATTTATTATTAAAAGCATACAATGCAGGTAAAGATGCTGGTTTAAACTTACAAGTAGGTAATATCTTCACAGCAGATTTATTCTATTCTGATGAGCACCAAAACGAAAAATTAGCTAAATACGGCGTACTTGCTGTAGAAATGGAATCAGCAGCACTTTACACATTAGCTGCAAAATACGGCCGTAAAGCACTTTCTATCTTAACAGTAAGTGACCACATTCTAACTGGTGAAGTAACATCAGCAGAAGAACGCCAAACTACATTCAACGACATGATCGTTGTAGCACTTGAAGCGGCTATTCAAGAGTAGTCTTATCAGGTTTGAAGTTTGAAATGAATTTCAAAGGGACTAACATTTAAAGTCTTATATTAATTGCCTGTTAGGTGACTGAATAACTCAGAGCCTAATGGGCTTTTAATTTACTACAAATCATCGAAAAGGACACTTGCTTGAGTTTTCGGAAGTAAAAAAAGAGCTTGTATGAAATTTTATGCACAAGCACTAGATTGGGGGTGAAGCTTAATGGTGATAATAGCCTGCTATATCTAATCAGTTGCAATATAACCACCCTTTTCTAGTAATTTCAATGTTGTGTAATTTAAATTTGGAAGTTTTTCTAAAGGGATATATTTTAATTCTTTACTTTCCTCATTTTGCTTTATAATGCCTTTTCAGCAGTTGCTTTAAATTGCCGTCGCGTTATAAATTTCATCCCCATATGGAAATTTGTAATACAACTCTTTCCTTGAAGCTAATCTAACCAATTTCAATTCTTGGACAATTAATCCTGTTTCCTCATACAACTCCTTTTGAGCAGCTTCTTCAAAACTATTTCCTATTTCCATTCTTACCTTGTACTTTTTCTTATTTTTAAAATTTCAAAAATGAAATGTTTTCATTTTTGACGATTGCATAACACAATTCATAATTATTTCTAGACTTAACTGTTAAATAGACACTTACATAAACCTCCATCCTGTGAGCATGTAAATCCGGTGTGGCGGAAAGCAATTGTTCAGCAGAAGATTGAAAACATTTGTTCAAACAGAAAAAAACAACCAAAGATTGGCTGTTTTCTCAGCTTTTAAACAAAAAGATTCCATATGTATTTAATTCCATCCCATATAGCTAAGGCTATGATTACAGCTAGAATTCCTTTAAAAATATCTTTCATTTAAGCACCTCCATTGAATTGGTTATTTATGTATTTACGGGAAAGAGTTAAAAAAGTTTCATTATTTTAGATACAAGCGAAATTGAAATCATTACCTGAACAATATGAGAGATGCTATGTAAACGCAATGCATTAATTGATAGAACAGCCAAGCGGTTAGCATTGTCCCAATTTATTAAGAATATAGTAATGTGTTGGATAGAAAAGGGGATGGGGATTATTGGATTATTAAATATTATTACGGCCGCTTTCGGGATTAGCATGATAACATTGTTTATTTTTCTCTGGTCAACTGATGAGGACAAATGGAGTTTAAAAGGTATTTCTTCTTATGCAGTTCCTGTAGCATTTGTCTATTTTGTTGTTTTTGTGCTTGTGTAGAAGATTGAAATTTTTAGTTTACATTATAGTGAATTTCCTAACACTAGTGTAGTTAACTAAAAAACGTTGTAAATTGATATTGTGATTTATTAGCAAAAGCGCACGGAAATGGCTAAATGTTGGTTAACTAAACAATTAAAACCAAGTGATCTAGAACTTTGATGCTCAATTCTTATCTTTTAATTTCATTTTTAAAATATTAGAAAATAACTAGTATACACATCCATACATAGATTTAATTGCTACATATCCTAGCAATATAGAGAGCGCTCTCTAATACTAAAAAATGAAAAGAGGAATTATTTTGAATGAACAATCAGAAAATCTAAATCAAATAGCACCTTGTCCAGTAGAATCAACTGAACTAGTACCATTAGGTAGTGAGGCTACTCCACTAATCGCTACACCAGTTACAGCTCCAACTGTTAAAATTCCAGTTGTACTTGCAGAACCGACACTTCAAATAGTTGTGGAATCAGATATTACGCTGAATCCTGCTGCAACTGAAATCAAAAGAGTGAAAAAAAATGT